>PMCR01000423.1 GCA_003155465.1 Myxococcales bacterium
TGCGGCGAGAGTGTGCAATTCTAGCCCATAGCCATGATCTGCTGGTCCTGTGAAAAGAACGCTGGCGACGGCATGCTGTGTTCCGGGTGCGGGGCTGTGCAGCCGCCTGACCGTACCGCCGATCACTTCTGCGTGTTCGGCCTGCCCCGCAAGTTCGACCTGGATGTCGCCGATCTCGAACGGCGCTACAAGGAGATGACCAAGGTCTTGCACCCGGACAGGTTCGCGCGCGCGGACGGTCGGGCGCGGCGCGCCTCCCTGGAGCGGTCGGTGCAGCTCAATCTCGCGTGGCGAACCCTGTCCCAGCCGATAGCCCGTGCGGAGTATCTGCTGTCGCTGGAAGGCATCGAAGTGGGCGAGCCCGCAGGCAGCAAGAGATCCGATCCGATCGACAGCCGTGCGACCCAACCGGTGGACACGGCGTTGCTGGTCGAGGTGATGGAGCTGCGCGAAGCCTTGGCCGAAGCACGCCTCCGTGGCGACAGCGCGAAGGTCGCCGCTCTGGTCGCCGACGCCCAGGCCCATAACGACAAGAAGATGGCCGAAGTGGCCGAAGGGTTCGCGGCCGGGCGTCCCAATCTTGCCGCGATTGCCGCGTGCCTGGTCGCCGCGCGCTACTACCGGCGTTTCCTCGAGGAGGCGGATCCCCGTCGTGAGAGCGAAGAGGATGGGGTCACGTAGACCACGGGATTCGGCATGCCGGTAGAAGCCCTCTTCGACATCTCGGAACCAGGCGAGGCGAAGAGCAAGGAGGTTTGCAAAGGGCGCGCCGTGGGCATCGACCTCGGCACCACGAACTCGCTGGTGGCGGTGGTGCAGGCCGGCCAGCCCACTTGCCTGCGCGACCAGCACGGCTCGCTTCTGCCGTCGGTGGTGCACTACGCGGCCGACGGTGCCGTGGTGGTGGGCCAGGTGGCGCGCGGGTTGGCGGCGCAGGCGCCGCGGGACACCATCGTCTCGGTCAAGCGATTCATGGGCCGAGGGCCGCGTGACGCCGAGGCCACCCGCCGACTGACGCCTTTCGAATTTGCCCCGGGTGGCGACGAGGTGGTTCGTTTTTCGCTATTGGGCGGTCAGCGCGTGGTCACGCCGGTGGAGGTTTCGGCGGAGATCCTGCGCGTGCTCAAGGCGCGCGCCGAGGTGGCGCTGGGTGGCGAGTTGGACGGCGCGGTGATTACCGTGCCGGCCTACTTCGATGACGGTCAGCGCCAGGCCACGCGCGACGCCGGCCGCCTGGCCGGACTTGAGGTCATGCGGCTGCTCAACGAGCCCACGGCCGCCGCCTTGGCCTATGGTCTGGACAAACAGGCCGAGGGAATCTTCGCCGTGTTCGACCTGGGCGGCGGCACGTTCGACATATCGATCCTGAAGTTGGAAGGCGGCGTGTTTGAAGTGAAGTCCACCGGCGGCGACTCGGCCCTGGGCGGCGACGATTTTGATCGCGCCCTGGCCGCGCACTTGCTGCGGCAGATGGGTTTGCCCGAGGACGCGGCCGGCGACCGTCACCTCACCCGTCGCGTGCTGGACGCGGCACGGGACGCCAAGGAGGCGCTGACCACGCTAGCCGCGACCGAAGTTGTGATCGAGCGGCGGCCGGGTGAGATCTGGCGTGGGGCGCTCACCCGCGAGGAGCTGGACGACGTGGTGAGGCCGGTCCTGGATCGCTGCGAGCCGCCCGCGCGCCGGGCGTTGCGCGATGCTGGCCTGGAGGCGAGGCAGCTTTCCGGGGTGATCCTGGTGGGCGGCGCTACCCGCATGCCCATCGTGCGGCGACTGGTGGCCAGAATCTTCGGGCGCGAGCCACTGGCTGACATCGATCCCGACGAGGTGGTGGCCCTGGGCGCGGCGGTGCAGGCCGACCTGCTGGCGGGCAACGCGCGCAAGGATGTGGTGCTGATGGACGTGGTGCCGCTCTCTCTCGGCCTGGAGATGATGGGAGGGGTGGCGGAGAAGCTGATCCACCGCAACACAACTGTGCCGTGCGGCGCCGTGCAGACCTTCACCACCTACGCCGACAACCAGACTGGTTTCGATCTGCACGTGGTGCAGGGCGAGCGCGAGTTGGTGGCGGACTGCCGCTCGCTGGCGCGCTTCAAACTGACCGGGATCCCGCCCATGCCGGCGGGCATGGCGCGTCTGCAGGTCACCTTCTTGGTCGACGCCGATGGCCTGCTCGGCGTGTCGGCGCGCGAAGAAACTACCGGCAAGGAGTCGTCCATTCGGGTGAGGCCGAGCTACGGCCTGACTGACGACGAGGTCGAGCGCATGATTCGCGACTCCTTCGCCCATGCCGAGCAGGACGTGGGCGAGCGCCTGCTGGTCGTGGAACGCGTGGAGGCCGACCGCATCCTGCAGGCGACGCGCGCGGCTTTGACGGGGTCAGCCGGACTTCTGGTTGAAGGTGAGAGGGCGGTCATCGAGACGGCGATGGCTGAACTGGAGAGGCACAAGGCCGCTCCTGACCACCTGGCCATCCGAGCGGCGATCCAGGCGCTCGACGCGGTATCCAAGGACTTCGCCACCCGTCGCATGAACCAGGCGCTAGAATCCGGGCTGCGCGGTCAGGACATCGGCGCGGTGGAAAGCAAGGTGGGCAAGTAGACCATGCCCAGGGTCCGCTTCGAGCCCGACGCCATCGAGATCGAGGTCAACCCGGGCACCACGATCCTGCAGGCCGCGGAGCAGGCGGGTGCCCACCTTGGGTCGGCTTGCGGCGGCGTGTGCGCCTGCGCGACCTGCCATGTATACGTCAGCGAGGGGCTGGACGGCTTGTCAGATATGGACGAGTGCGAAGAAGACAACCTGGACAAGGCGTTTGACGTTCGTCGCAACTCACGCCTCGCCTGCCAGGCGCGCGTGCAGACGGATAGCCGCACCGTCGTCACGATCAGCAGCGCCAGCCGCCAGACCTTCTTTGACGAGCATCCAGAGCTGAGGCGCGGGTAGGGGCTATCGCAGGACGATCACCTTGGCCCGATGGCCCGGGATCGCGGCCAGGGCTCGGTCTCGCGTCAGCAGCGGCGCGCGAAGTCCTTCGGCGAGCACCAGGTAGAGGGCGTCGTAGATAGTCGTGTTTTGGCGCAGTTCAAATGCGCGCGCCAGCAACGGACCATGTGCGAATCGCTGGATGGGCAGCGCAGCCAGGTCGTCGAGTGCATCCCGCGCACGCGGTGCAGACAGCGCGCGGCCAATGACCAGCCGCCGGAGCACCTGGCCGACCTCCGCATCGAGCAGGTGGGGCGCGGCAAGCGGCCCCTCGCCCGCGATCAGGCGCGCGATGGATCCGGCGTGAGGTTCGATTTCCAGCAGCAGGTCGATTGCCGTCGAGGCGTCAATCACCATCACCGGCGGGTCTCACGCTCGGCCCGCACCAACGCGGCCGAGTCAACCGACTGAGCCAGCCGGCGCCGTCTGCGAATCCGGTCGACCACTTCGTCGAGCGTGGGCCGATGGGCGATCGCGCTGACTTCACGCAAGAGAAACTCGGACAGGGTCATGCCTGACTGCGTGGCGCGAACCTTCAGTCTTCTATGAATATCGTCCGGCACATGCCGGATTTGCACCATCACCGCCATGCCTTGAACATGTGCGCATGTGCCGCACATGTCAAACGGCGGAACACAATCCCACGATAGCCGCAAGAAGTTCGTGGTCGCGGACGCGACGGGCGCACACGATGCAGGTCGGCCAGCGTGAGCGTGAGCGACCAGCGGAAAGCGGCTAGCGTGGGCGGCTCGCGTGAGCGTGAGCGACGCGACCCGCTCTCCGTCTTCCCGCGTACCACCCACGAACTCGCTCACGGTCACGCTCTCGCTAGCCGCGACCCGCTAGCCGCGACCCGGCCTAGCCTGCGGCCCCGAATTTCCCGGCAAGTCGCAGTTACTCGTCTTCTTCGGCCGCCATCTTGGCCTCGGCGACGACCTTCTCCATCAGGTTGCCGGGCAGTTCGTCATAGTGCGAGAACTCAAGGGTGAACGAGCCGCGACCGCCGGTCATCGAGCGCAGATCGGACGAGTACTTGAGGGTTTCAGACATGGGAACGTGCGCACGGATCACCTGATCCTTGCCGGTGGATTCCATGCCCTCGACCCGACCGCGGCGCTGATTGAGATCGCCGATGACGTCGCCCATGCAGTCGTCCGGGCAGGTCACTTGGATCTTCATGATCGGCTCAAGCAGGCACGGTTTGGCCAGCTTGAACGCAGCCTGGAAGCCCTTGGAACCTGCGATCTCAAAGGAACGCGAGTCCGAGTCCACATCGTGGTACTTGCCGTCGAACAGGCGCACCTTGACGTCGGTGACGCGATAGCCGGCGACAACCCCCCTGGCCATGCGGGTGCGCATTCCTTTTTCGATGGCGGGGATGAACTGGCGGGGTACTGCGCCGCCCACGATGGCGTCCTCGAATTCGAAGCCGCTTCCGCGGGGCAGTGGCGCAATGTCGATGTAGCAAACCCCGAACTGGCCACGGCCACCGGTCTGCTTCTTGTGCTTGCCCTCGACGTTCTTGGCCGTGCCCTTGATGGTTTCGAGGTACGGGATCTTGGGCGGCAACAGATCCACCTCGACGCCCATACGGTGCAAGCGGTCGACGGTGGCCTCGATGTGCAATTGGCCAGTGCCACCGATCAGGACCGACTTGGACTGCGCGTCGTGGATGACCTTGATGGCCACGTCCGAGTCGATGATTTCGTTCAGCTTGACCGCGACCTTGTCCTCGTCGCCCTTGGTCTTGGGCTGCAGCGCATAGGTGATGAGCGGCGCGGGAATCACCGGCCTCGGCATGGCGAAGAGCGAGCGCTCGTCGGCCAGTGTGTCGCCGGTCTTGGTGCTCTTCAGCTTGGCCACGGCGACGATGTCGCCCGCGAAGGCCTCGGCGACCTGGTCGCGCGCCTTGCCCTGCAGAACGTAGAGCTGGCCCAGACGCTCTTTGGCATCGTGGTTGACCGAAATCAGGGAGGCGTCGCCGGTCAGCTTTCCCGAAATCACCCGCATGAGGGAAAGACGACCAATATCCGAGCTGCAGGTCTTCCACACGTAGGCGGCGACCGGCGCCGCGGGATCAGCGGCACGCTCGGCCGGCTCATCGCCAATTTTGCCCTTCCAGGCCGGGCGGTCCGTCGGCGTCGGGAAGCAATCGATGATGAAGTCGAGCAGGGGCTGAATGCCGACGCACACGCCGGGCGCCGCGGCCAGCACCGGCACAACGGCCTGACGGCGCACACCCAGGACCAGACCCCGGCGTGCCTCTTCATCGGTCAGGGTGCCGGATTCCAGATACTTTTCCACCAGGGCATCGTCGGCCGAGGCGATGGCCTCCAGCAGGGCTTCGCGCGCCTTCTTCGCCGCTTCCACCATGTCGGCCGGGATCTCGCCCTCTTTCACTTCGCGCCCTTCGCCTGAAAAGCGCAACGCCTTCATGGATAGCAGGTCGACCACGCCGACGAAGTCGGCTTCTTGACCGATGGGGAGTTGCAGAGCCACGGCCTTGGTTGACAGCGTCTCGCGCACGTCATCAAGCGTCCGCTGGAACTCGGCGCGCTCGCGGTCCAGCTTGGAGATGAGCACGCAGCGGGGCAACCCGAGCTCGTCGCACATGGCCCATGTCCGCTCGGTGTAGACCTGCACGCCGTCAGAGGCAGACACCACCACCACGGCCGCATCGGCGACATCGAGGGTGATGCGCGTGTCGACCAGGAAGTTGCCGTTGCCCGACGTGTCAAGAATGTTGATCTTGGCTTTTCTCCACTCCACGTGACCCGTGGCGGCAAAGATGCTCGTCCTGCGCTTCTGCTCCTCGGGTTCGAAGTCGAAGTTCGACGTGTCGTCGTCGACCCGGCCCAACCGCTGGGTCGATTTCGTCGAGAAGAGAATTGCCTCGCCCAGAGTGGTTTTCCCGGCACCACCGTGGCCAACCAGTGCAACGTTTCGAATCTCGTTCGCCGCGTAGCTCTTCATGCATTACCCCTTCAGGTGAATCACGACCGCCCCGCCACCTTTTCCGAAGTCTGGCGCTTATAAATCACCTGACCGAGGAAGTCGAGGCGGTGATTTTCACCAGGTGCGAGCTTTTCGGGACGCGGCGCGATGCTGGCGGCAGGGGGGGCGGCTGGTCAGTTCTTGCTGGGATCCAAGACCCGGCCCATGAAGAGGATGGCGCCCGTGGGCTGATCGCGCAAGAAGTAGAGGAAGGGACGGTCGGCGTTGACGACCAGGTCAGGCGGAGCGGGCATGCTCACGGTCTGCATGACTACGCCGGTGGCGGCCGCGGCCTCGGTGCCCTTTTCTGCGACGTCGATGAAGGCCTTGTGGACGACGTCCCCGATGCAGAGGCTCTGCGTGCCATCCATGCCCGAGAAGTCGGCGGCGCCGGGCACAAAGGCTGATTGCATGCCCAGGGTCTTGAGGATGGCCACCAAGCTCGCCCCGGTTTCGACCCTGAACCGCGGAAGGTTAAGCCCAACCCGCAGGCTGGTCAGCCCGGCTGCCAAGGTCCCCAGCGTGCTGGCGTCCAGCGAGGATTCGACCTGGCTGAACTTCCCCTGGTCGGGCACCACCACCAGCAACGAAAGGCGATCGTCGGCGTAGGGCAGGGACGCAGCCACGTAGTCCATTCCCTGCATGGCCGGTAGGCTGTCGAGAGTTGCGTTCATGAATTTCACGGTCACGCTGCCGCCGACGAGGAGAGCAAACGAGCCGTCGTAGCTGTCATTCGGGTCAAAGGGGGTTTTCCAGGCCGCATTGAAGTAGACCGCGTCGGTCAGGACCAGGGCGGTCGAGCTATCAATGGAGTCAGCTGGCAGCAGATCTTTAATCTTGCCGTTGGTTTGGTCGGATACCCAGGCGTTGATGGTCAGGCGCGATGGATCTGGCGCATGGAGGAAGTCGAGCAGGTTCACGCCCGCGCCATAGTTCGCCGCCAAGGTGTCTAGGAAGTCGGACCTGAAGGTGTAGGTCTTCTCGGCCCAAAGGGCGTTGACGATGTTGAGGCGCATGGGCCCGCCATCCGCGCCTAGTTGGCCCTGACCGCGCGAGGCCAGGGTCTGGTCCAGGGCATTGAACGCCGGGTGTAGCCTCTCGGGGGGCAGGGTGAAGTGAAGCGTTTGGGCCATCTCGGTCGCGGTGGTGCCCGCTGCTCCGGCGTAGGTCATGGCAAGCGCGATGGAGATGCTGGCCGGTGAGAAGACAAGATTGGTATTCGTGAGGATAAGCTGCTTGTAGACATCAAACGCAAAGCCGGCATTGTCGGAAGCCAGCTTCGTGCTGTCGTCCACCGACACCTGCGGATCGGCCACGCGCTGAACAGGGGATCTGGCGGTGTCGATCTTCTGTGCGGGATTTTCAGCGTTGCCACAGCCTGCAAGCGCGACAGAGAAGAGGGCGGAGAGAACGCAGGTAGCTGGAATCGGACGAGTCATGGAAGCCTCCAGATGGAATGGGAAGGATGATCAGCAATTTCTGGGCCAAAGCCGAGATGGCCCTTGGGACCTGCGAACGGGCCAGAGGATGGCCGTGGTATCTCAGAATTCTGAGGATGCACCGGCGCCCCGGTCGCGGCGAAAGCAATTGACGTGAGAGAGCATAGAGCCCGATGACAGGAATTCTGAGGAATGGGGGTAGCGATGCGGCATCCTGTGGCGGGTCCCGGCATCAAAGTAAGTGAATGAGGGCCGAACCCGCAGAAGCTGCGCCTTTCAGACCCGTGATGTCGCGGGACTGACGGACTGGCGGATCTTGAGGCCTCTGGAAGCAACAACGTTCACGCACAGGAGAGTAACATGGCAGACCTACGAACCACGTACATGGGTGTACCGCTGGCCAATCCGATTGTGGTGGGCTCTTGTTCACTGTCCAAATCCATCGACAGCATCAAGCGACTTGAGCAGGCGGGGGCTGGCGGCTTGGTCGTGAAGTCGCTCTTTGAAGAGCAGATTCAATTGGAAGAGGAGGAGTTCCGCACCCGCCTGGGGGAACTCGAGCCCGGCTTCGCCGAAGCGGTCAACATGTTTCCCAAGTTGGAACACGGCGGGCCCAAGCAGCACCTGTACTGGGTCGAGCAGGCGCGCAAGGCGGTCAAGATGCCCATCTTCGCCAGCCTCAACTGCGTCAGCCGGGTGACTTGGGCCGAGTACGCGACGCAACTCGAAGCCACGGGCGTGGCCGGGCTGGAACTCAATTTCTACTCGCCCGCTCTTGACCCGGAAGTCACCGCGTCGGACATCGAGCGACGCGAGCTTTCCGTACTTGAGAGCGTGCGCGCGGCGGTCAAGATCCCCATCGCGGTCAAGCTTCATCCCCACTACACCAGCCTGATGAACTTGGTGGCACGGATGGAGACGGCCGGGGCCAACGCCTTCGTGCTCTTCAACCGGTTACTCCAGCCCGACATCGACGTTGACGGACTGACCCGGCATTCCGCGGTCGGCCTGAGTGCGCCGGCCGAGTCGCTGCTTCCCTTGCGCTGGATTGCCCTGTTGCACGACCGGGTGAAGGCCGACCTGATCGCCACAACCGGGATTTGGACCGGGCGTGATGTGGCCAAGATGGTGCTGGTGGGGGCCAAGGCTGTCCAGGTGGTCAGCGTGCTCTATCGCGAGCAAGCCGGCCACATTCAGAAGATGCTCCGAGAGCTGACCGGCTGGATGGATGCCCACAGCTTCGCCAACCTGGATGCGTTCCGCGGCAAGCTGGGTCAGAAGCGGGGCACCGACGCCTGGTCCTTCGCGCGTGGCCAGTACATCAAGGCGCTGGTGGGCGTGGACTAGTAGAGCCTGTTGGGAATAGCCATTTACTCCGGCATTCCCATCCCCAGCAACAACACAGGTGGGGCCCGCAAGGCAGAAATCGTTGTAGACTCGCGCCCGGATAACTGATGACTGCTCGCTCGCGCCTTGCGCTCATCGCATCGATATCTTTCGCTGTGAGCTTCGGACTCCACCCTGCGTTGGCTGACGATTCTGGGCCGTCCGAGGGGGCCGATGGTGGCACCGGCGAAGCGCTGGGGCAGACTCCTCCCGCTGAGATCAGCGCGTCGGCGAACGCGCCCACGCCGGATGGTCAGAAAAATACCGCTCAAGCCCCGCCTGGACAGGAGGTTGCTGCGCCAGCAACTGCGCAGCCGCCACCGGAACCGACACTCCCGGCGGTTCAACCGTCACCCCTTGATCTCTGGCCAATCGAGTACGTGCTTCGCCCGCAGACGTTGCCCGTCGGGATCACGGAGGCGGGTGTGCGTTCAAGTGTGTTCCGGCCGCAGTCCGGTCCCCTCACCACGGCGGCTGGTGCTCCCTACACCTTCAATTCCACCCTCAGCCTAGGTCTGTGGGTTCGCACGGGCATAACCGAACGATCCGAGATGCAATTCATTGCGCCGCGGATCCTGTGCCTAGCCGCATCGAATCCAAGCGGCTGCAGCGACATCAACCGCTTCAACGCGACAGAGATCTCCGGAACCTACGGTGTCGTCAGAGCCCGCACGACGCAACTCAAGGTTTTCGCGGGCATCTCGATCGCCAGGAGCGCGGATCCACTGACCTTCGCCTGGGAGGTGGGCACGCGAACGAAGATCCTGTTCGGTCGGATCGTGGCCCTGGAGATGGCCCTGGTCGCCAGCCGTCGGGTCAACCCGGGCCCGTCAGTAGCCGACACCGCCCCACGCGGCTCGTTCATTCTCAACCTGAACGTCCAGGTCACGCGCAACCTGCTGATCTCCGCCGACATCAACCCCTACGCACCCATGGACCGTCTAGACGAGATGGCGCTGGAACCATTCGCCGGTGTTTCCTGGACGTTCAGAAACCGCTTCGAAATCCTTGCGTCGGCAGAGATGCACAATGTTCTTGCCCGACGAAACTGGGACACCAGCGTTCCCGGCAGCACCTACACGCTTTCGGCGCGATTCTTGTTCTAACTACGCCACCCGCTTGTGAAACCGCAAGCTGGCGATGGTCAACAAGGCCACCCCGAACCCGAGCAGCGCGAGCAGGCGCCACCAAATGTCGTGCAAGCCGGCGCCCTTGAGCAGGACCGCGCGCAGCACCTCGACGTAGTAGCGAACCGGATTGAAGAAGGTCACGACCTGCAACCACAATGGCATGGCGCGGATTGGGGTCATCACTCCGGAAAGCAGGATGGCCGGCATGGCAAAGAGAAAGCCGGCTAGAAAGGCCTGCTGCTGGGTACGACTGACTGTGGAGATCAACAGGCCGATGCCCAGGGTGGAGAGAACGTAGAGCACGGTACCCGTGGCCACCAGCAGCAGGCTGCCGTGCAGGGGGACGCCGAAGATCCACACCCCTGCGGTCAGCACCAGCAACACGTCGAAGCAGCCGATCACCAGAAAAGGGGTCATCTTGCCGACCAGCAGGAAAAGCGGCCGAATGGGCGTGACCAGCACTTGCTCCAGAGTGCCCATCTCACGCTCGCGCGCAAGCCCCATGGCGGTGACCAAGGTCGTTGTGATGACGAGCAAGATGGTCATCACCCCGGGGATCATGTAGGGCGGCGTCTTCAGGGTGGGGTTGAACCAGATGCGCGGCGTGGCCCGGATGAGCGGCGGCGGCGTGATCCCGTGCAAGGCCAAACGCTCCTTCACCATCGCTTCGGCAGTTTCGCCGAAGTAGCGCGCGGCGGCCCCGGCCACGACCACGGCGCGGTTGGGATCGCCGCCGTCGAGAATGACCTGCACCTCGGCCGGGCGTTGGGCCGCAAGGGCACGCGCCAGACCCGCGGGCAAGATCAGGGCCGCAGCCGTGTCGCCGGTTTGTAGTCTGCGCTCGACCTCGTGAAGTTCGCTCGTGCGCCCGGCGTCGCGCAGGGTTCCGTCGGCAAGCAGCCGGCGAATGTGCTGGCGACTCTGCGCGCTGGCGTCGTGGTCAACCACAAGGGTGGGCACGCGGTCGAATTGGAAGTCGACCGCGAAGCCGAAGACCACGGTCTGCAACAGCGGCGCGACGATGAGCATGAACATAATGCGCCGGTCGCGCACCGTCTGGCGGACCTCCTTGCGCACGACCGCGCGCAACTGCACCGACCAGCGTGGCCTCGCAATCATGCAAGCCTCCGTCGGAAGCGCGCTGTGGCCAGCGCGAGAATGATCAGAGCGAAGACGGTGAGCGCGACCAGATCGGTCCAGAGGATGGAAAGGCCACTGCCCTTGAGCATGATCCCGCGCAGGGCGTGGACGAAGTAGCGTGCCGGAATGACTGCCGAAAGGGCCTGCAAGATGCGCGGCATGTTCTCGATGGGCACCAGCATTCCCGACAGCAGCAGGGAGGGCAGCAGCGAGGACAGCGCGCCCGCTTGCGTGGCTACCAGCTGACTGCGCGCCACCACCGAGATGAACAGCCCCTGGCCCAGCATTCCAACGAGAAAGAGAAAGCCGACGAAGAAGAGCAGAGGCGCGCTGCCGCGAATCGGCACGTCGAAGATCACGGCGCCGACTGCCACCACCAGAAGCAATTGCAGCATGCCGAGGCCGAGATAGGGCAGAAGCTTGCCGAGCACGATCTCCAGGCGGCCCACCGGCGAGGCAAAGAGCTGTTCCATGGACCCGCGCTCCCATTCCCCGGACACGGTGAGCGCGGTCAACAACACCGCGGCTATGGCGAGCAGATACACGGCCAGGCCGGGGACCATGAACAGGGCCGACCGGGCCTCGGGGTTGAACAGGGTGAACACCTTGACCTGCAGCGGCGGCTCGGCGCCCAGATCGATTCGGCGCAGGCTTTCGGCCCGCACCAGGCCGTCGATCTTGGCCAGAATCTGGTTGGCCACCACGCCGTCAGCACCGTCGACGATAAGCTGGACTTCCCCGTCGCGTCCGGCGGACAGGTGGCGTTCATATCCGGTGGGAATGGCCAGTGCGGCCAGGGCCTGGCCCCGGCGGATCATGCACAGGGCAGTTGCCTCGTCGCTGTCGGCCGCGATGGCAAACTCATGGCCAGCGCTCACCGCGCGGACCAGAGAGCGCGAGGCGACGCTGCGATCGCCGTCGAGCACCACCAGGGGAATCCGATCCATGTCGAAGCTGACGCCGAAGCCGAAGATGAGCAGCATGACCACGGGCATGGCCAGGGCCATGTACAGGGTGCGCGGATCGCGCCGGATATGCGTGACTTCCTTGGATGCCATGGCGGCCACTCGAACCAAGAAACGCGCTGGTCCGGTCATTGCGCGTGCGCCTCGCGCGGCCGGGCCACCACCGCCAGGAACACGTCTTCCAGGGTTGGCTCGCCCGCCTCGACTTGCACGGCCTGCGCGCCCGCGCTGGTGAGGGCGTGTGCGACGGAGTCCGCGTTCCAGTCGTCGGCCGCCACTTGCAGGTGCAGGCCGGCGCCAAAGGGCTCGACCGCGATGATCCCAGGGCGGCGGCGCAGGCTGGTCGCGGCCGAGGCCAGGTTGTGGCCGCGCACCGCCAGCACCCGGCCAGGAACATAGCGGCGCTTGAGCGCCGCGGGGGTGTCAAGCGCCACCAGGCGGCCGTCCACCATGAGGCCGATGCGGCCACAGTACTCGGCCTCGTCAAGATAGTGGGTGGTAACGAAGATGGTGCTGTCTTCGCGGGCCAGAGAACGAATGAAGCGCCAGAAGTGGCGGCGGCTGACCGGATCCACGCCGGCAGTTGGCTCGTCAAGAAACAGCACCGCCGGCTGGTGCAGGATGGCGCAGCCCAACGCCAGACGCTGCCGGATGCCACCGGGGAGCGAGCCGGTGATCGCGTCGCCTTCGTGTTCGAGGTCGCACAGGCGCAGGACCTCGTCGGCGCGGGCTGCGAAGCTCGGCCCGGAAAGTCCGTAGGCCCCGCCGAAGAATTCGATGTTGGCCCGGACCGGCAGATCCAGGTACAGCGAGAATTTCTGTGACATGTAGCCGATGGAAGCCTTGACCGACTCGGGCTCGGCTTTCACGTCGAAGCCGGCCACGCGCGCCTCGCCGTCCGTGGGGGCGAGCAGCCCGCACAGCATGCGGATGGTGCTGGACTTGCCGGCGCCGTTGGCGCCCAGGTAGCCGAAGATCTCGCCGCGGGCAACCGAGAACGACACGTCGTTGACCGCCTGGAATGATCCGAATCGGCGTGAAAGATGGACCGCTTCGATGGAGGGCTCTCTCATGCGGCCTCCTGGCGCACGCGTGCCAAGAACAGATCTTCGAAATTGGGTGGCACGGGACGAAGCGATGCCGCCAGCGGCTTGAGGGCCGCGCCCACAGTGCCGGCCGATCCGCGGGCCAGTGCGATTCGCAGGGTGGAGCCGGCAGGCGAGGCGGCGTGTACCTCGGCCAAGCTGGCCAGTCGTTGGTCGACTTGCTCGCGCTCGCCGCCCTCGACTTCGTAGGTTTCGTCCTCGAGGTTGGCGAGCAGGACGCGCGGCTCGCCGTCGAGCAAAAGCCGGCCGTGATGGATGAGGCCCACGTGATGGCAGCGCTCGGCCTCGTCCATGTAGGGCGTGGACAAGAGAACGGTCATGCCGTCGTGGACGAACTCGTACAGCAGGGCCCACAGCTCGCGGCGACTGACCGGGTCCACGCCATTGGTGGGCTCGTCGAGCAGCAGCACCTCGGGACGGTGGAGCAGGGCACAGGCCAGGGCCAGTTTCTTGTACATCCCGCCCGACAGGGCATCGGCGCGGCGCTCGAGAAACGGCCCCAGGCGTGTGATGTCGAGCAAGCGCGCGGAACGCTCGCGAAAAAGCGCGCGCGGCAGACAGTAGAGGCGGGCAAAGAAGCGCAGATTCTCGGCCACCGAAAGATCGGGATAGAGGCTAGCCTGCTGAGGCATGAGCCCGAGCGACTCGCGCACGGCGGCCCCTCCTTGGGCCGGATCGCGGCCCAGAACCAGCG
>PMCR01000451.1 GCA_003155465.1 Myxococcales bacterium
AGGGTCAAACGCAGGTGCGCCAGCAGAGGCTGCAGGCGCGACCCGACCATGTCGCCAGCCAAGGCTCGCCTGGCCGAGACCGGAAACACGGCCGGCGCGCTCACCAACCCTGACAAGTGCCGGCGCGCGAACTGGGTCGCCTCTTCCAGNNNGCATCGGCGCGCGGCACGTAGCCATAAGTGATGTCCGCGCGTTGTTCATTGATGTCGTTGACCCCCGGCGTGTCGACCACCGTGATCTGCTCGCGCAAGAAGGGCGCCGGGTGTTCGATCTCGACATGCGAAAGAGATTCGTTCGCTGCCCGCGCACCGGCCACGGTCAGCCAATCCGACAGCTTGCCCGGGTCAATGGCCTGGCGCCGGCCGTCTTCGAACACAGCCTCGGCCGCGACGTTGTCACCCTGACGGATGAGCGCGAGAACCGCCGTGGTGGGCGTAATACCCACGGGCAACAAAGGCTCGGCGGTAGGCTGCGCGGGGCTGGCGCCCGCAGACCAGGGATCGCCTAGAGCAAGCAAGGCGTTGATGAAAGTCGACTTGCCGTGGTTGAACTCGCCCAACACGACAAGTGAAAAACGCCCCTGGTCGAGCTTGGGGATGCGCACCTGGCGGATGTCTTGGGCGGTGGATTCCAGCCCGGCCGCAGCCGCCAGGTCTGCCAGGCGAGCAAGCACCTCGCGAATCGCAGCCTTGCGTGCGGCCGGACGCTGCTCGTCGCTCACTTAAGCACCGCCAAGAGATCCGCGACCTTCGCGTCGCATTCCTCACGTGAAAGCCCGGCCCCCCCTGTGCCAGGACCGTCGCCGGCCACCCCGCGGAAATATGCCGTCTGCGAAAACAGGCGCAGGGCCGTCACCCGCGTGGGCAGATAGGGATGGGTGGAGAAGGCTTCGCCCAGCCGACGCAAGTCGTCGCGTGCCTCTGCGAACTGGCGCAGGTATTCGTCGACGTTGATTTCGCCGTACAGCTTGCGTGAGCCGAGCGCCAATTTGATCAGCGCAGCCGTGGCGGTTCCCAGGTCGCGGGTGCACAGCAGGCCGGCCCGGTCGCTGGTGATTTCCGCCCGCCGGGACCACGCGCGCAGGGCCAGCACCGCGGGCTGGACGCCCAGACGCAGGATCAGGTTCGCGGTCTGGGTCAGGTAGTAAAGCGCGGTCAGGTACACGACGTGGTTGTTCTGGATGTGACCGCATTCGTGACCAATGACAAAGAGCAACTCGGCCTCGGTCAGGTGGTCAACCAGGGCGCCCGAAAGCACCAGGGTGGCATCGTCGCTGGACCCGAAGGTGTGGGCGCCGAGAGACGCCAACTCGGGCGAGACATAGGTCGTGGGCAGCGGAATCTGCAGCACATCGGCACAGCGGGCGACCTTGGCGTAGAGCGCGGGGAACTGGCGTTCGCCCACGCGCACGGCGCTGCCGACCAGGCGGCTCTTGCCCACCGTGTTCCAGAAACGAACCGTTGCCTCCACAGCCAGCGTGACCGGGCGCAGCTTGTCCATGGTGGCGCGCACGCGCAGATCGCCGCCAAAGGCGTAGGCAGCGGCTTCGCGCGCGCGCGCCTGCCCGGCGCCTTTGCACGCGGCCACGTAGCGGGAGAAGGACAGATCCACTTCCGGCATGAGGCCTGCATCATAGCGCAGAGCCGTCAGCGCGCTGCCTTGTCCAGCATCTCGCGCACCCGACGGGTCAGCACTTCCAGCGTGTACGGCTTGCTCAGAAACTCGATTCCGCTGTCGAGCACGCCGTGGTGGGCGATAATGTTCTCGGTGTAGCCCGAGGTGAATAGGGCGCGCGTCTCGGGGTGCGACTGGACCAGGCGCTCGGCCAGTTGCCGACCGTTCATCCCCGGCATCACGACGTCGGTTACCAGCAGGTGAATCGGATCGCCGTGGTTGCTGGCCACCGCCAGGGCGGCCTCGCCGTTGCTGGCCGAAAGCACGCGATAGCCGGCGTCGAGCAGCACATGAGTCGCGATGTGGCGCACCCGCGCGTCGTCCTCGACCACCAAGATGGTCTCGCTGCCCCCGGCGACTGGCCGCGGGTCGAGCGGCGGGGTCAGCGACTCGGGCGCCCCTGACTCGGCCGGCAGGTAGATCTTGAAGGTCGTGCCCTTGCCCACCTCGGAATAGACCTCGACGTGGCCGTTGCTCTGCCGGATGGCTCCGTAGATGGTGGCCAGGCCCAGCCCGGTGCCCTGGCCGCGTGGCTTGGTGGTGAAGAACGGCTCGAACAGGTGGCGCTTCACCTCGTCGCTCATGCCGCAGCCGGTGTCGCTGATGGCCAGCCGGACATACTCGCCCGGCTCGACCAGCGGATGGCTGCGCCTGTACTCCTCGTCCAGCGTCACGGTGGCGGTCTCGATGACCAGAGCCCCGCCGCCGGCCATGGCATCGCGGGCATTGACCGCCAGGTTCACCAGCACCTGCTCGGCCAGCCCGGGGTCGATCTTTACCGTGGCCAACCCCGGGCCGGGCAGGGAACGCAGCTCGATATCCTCGCCGATCAGGCGCACCAGCATCCTGTGCATGCGCGCGATCAGTTCGTTCAGGTCCACCAGACGCGGCTCGACGATCTGCCTGCGCGAAAAGGCGAGCAGTTGCCGGGTCAGCCCGGCCGCGCTCATCGCTGCCTGGCGCACCTCGCCCAGCAGCTCCCGGACGCCATCATCGCCCCGCAGGCGATCGTTGGCCAACTCCAAGTTGCCCAGGATGGCGGTCAGCAGGTTGTTGAAGTCGTGGGCCACGCCGCCCGCCAGCCGGCCGATGGATTCCATCTTCACCGCATGCTGAAGCTGCTCCTCCAGACGGCGGCGAACCGCCTCGGCGCGCAGCCGCTCGGTGACGTCACGGGCCACGGCCATGAACGCGGGCGCGCCCTCCACCTCGGTAAGGCTCACGGTCAATTCGACCGGGTAGGTGCTGCCGTCCTTGCGCAGGTGGGACGCGTCCACCCTAACGAAACGCTTGGCGGCCACCTCACGTTGCGTTTCGGCCAGATGATCGAGCGCTTCGGGCGGGACGATCTGGCGCAACGTCATGCCCAGCAATTCCTCGCGGGTGTAGCCGAGCTGGCGGCAGGCCGCGCGGTTGACCTCGACCACCTTCTCATCGCGGCTGACCAGAAAAATCCCGTCGGCGACCGTCTCGAACAGGGTGCGATAGTGCCGCTCGCTCCGACGCGCGGCGTGCTCGTTGGCGTGCATCGTCTGCAAGCGAATGCGCGAGAGCGCGGTCTGGTGACGGCGCAGGACCAAGACCAGAACTCCGCTGACCAGCACGACGAGAAGCATGCCGAAGCCGGTGGTGGCCAGGCTGGGCGGTAGGGGTATTGTCAGCAGTTCCACCATCCCGATGACCACGATGCTCGCCAGCACCCCCAGCACCCAGCGGTGGGACAGGGCGATGGCGGCGATCAGGACAGGGATGATTCCCGCGGCCAGCATGGCGATCTCGTAGCGGACTGCCCCCAGAAAAGGCACGGTCAGCGGCATCGCCGCCGTACAGGCGAGATAGAGCCCCACGCCCGTCAAGTAGCGGCCCACCCGCACCAGCAGAAACGAGACCGCGATCAGGCCGGCGCAGGCGACGACCCCGAAGGCATCCCAGCCGTGCAGGATGGTGGCACCGACCGTGCGTCGCCAGAACAGATCGCCGAGGACCAGTCCCAGCGCGATGGCCGCGACATGGGCCAGCATCAGCGCCGACATCAGCTGCGCAGCCACGCGCTGCTCAGAGCCCTGGATGCGCGCGCTGGGTCCGATGAGGCGCTGCCACAGCGAGTGGTGGCCGTCCTGGTTCAGTCCGTTCTTCATCGGCTGTCGATCCTTGCCGCGCGGCAATCGAATTGCACCCCAACCCCCACGAACAGCCCGGCCTGTACCAGCGCCGGCTGCCTACCCACCATGGTGCCACGACTAGAGCCCACCGATCAGACTATGTACGCGGTCTCAAGTCCACATGGGCGCCCCGGATAGACAACGAGGTGCGCCACGGGAAAGCCCGGACTTGTCCGTCCCATGCCGGCGGCGCCTTGCCGCGCCCGCCCCTTGTTTCCGTCGCTCTTGCAGGCCCCATCGGCCAATCGCTGCGCGACCGGCCTCGTCCCCGCCGATTTCGCGCTACAATGCGCGGCCTAACGATGTCGCTCCTCCATTCCGCAGAAGCTGAGCTCGATACCTCGACCGACCTGGCGCCAATCGAGGCCCACATGCGCCTGGCCCTTGAGGCGGCCGACCGGGCGGGCCGATCGGGCGAAGTGCCGGTGGGCGCGGTGGTGGTGGTCCGCGGTCAGGTGGTAGCGGTGGCGCACAACCAGCGCGAGTGCCTGAGTGACCCCACCGCGCACGCCGAAATCATCGCCTTGCGGGCCGCGGCGGCCGCGCTGGGCGGCTGGCGCCTGGTCGACGCGGATCTCTATGTGACCATGGAGCCTTGCCCGATGTGTGCGGGCGCCGTTGTCAACGCGCGCGTGCGGCGGCTCTACTACGGCTGCGACGATCCCAAGGCCGGAGCCGCGCGTACGCTCTACCGGCTGCTCGACGATGCCCGACTCAATCACCAGGTCGCGGTGGTTCCCGGCGTGCTGGCCGCGGAAAGTGCAGCCCTGCTCAAGTCGTTCTTCCTCCGCCTGCGCCGGCCAACGGCGGATCTTAGGGTCGCGAATCGCTGACGCTCGCTGCTGGCCTGGCCGCGACGCCCCGGCGCTGGCCAGGGGGCGCGGTGGTCATGGGCTCTCTCTGCCCGCGCAGCTCGCGGCTGCGCAGGTCGGTGATGGCGCCCGCCAGCGCGGCGGCCACGGTCTTCTTGCCCTCTGGGGACAGCAGAAAGGGACCCTCTTCCGCGTGGTCAAGAAAGCCCACCTCGACCAGCACGGCGGGCATGTCCAGGCCTTGCAGGACATCCAGNNAGGGTCGCCCCGGCCTGCTTGATGCCGCGATCCCGGTCTGCCCCAAGTGCGTCGGCCAGGCGCCACCGAATGCGTCTGGCCGCGGCCAGGCTGTCGGCTGCTGTCGTGCGAGCACGATGCGCGGCCCACGCGGCCTGCGCGTCGTCGTCGGCCAGCAAGCCCGCCCGCGCCACTTCCTGATCGACGTCTGCGGTGGGCAGCACGAAGAGATCGAACCCGCGCTGGCTACCCGGTCCTTGCTCGGCCGACGCGGCGTTGGCGTGGATGCTGAGAAACAAGCGCGCGCCGGCCTGGTTCGCACAGCGCGTACGCGCCCGGATGGGGATCAAGCGATCGCTGGTCCGGCAGAGCACGACCCTGAGTCCCGGCTCGCTCTCCAGGCGCTGTTGCACCAGTCGGGCGATCTCGAGGGTCAAGTGTTTCTCGTACTGCTCGGGCTTGGCCGTGGGCGCCCCGCGGTTGGATCCGCCATGTCCCGGATCCAGGGCCACCACGAAAGCCGGGCCTCCGGTCGCGGCCGCAAGGTAGGCGCAAAGTGCGCTTGCCACAAAGCTGTGAAACATGGTGGGTGGCTCTTTCGTGTAGGCTAGCGCCCTGACGAGCCACGCGCGACAATTGTGAGTTGCAGGCTCTATACTGGTCGTCCATGCAGAAAGCCATCCCCAGCCCCAACCTGACCGCCGTGCTGGCCCTGGCCGCCTTGGCCGACCTTCTGCTTTTCCGGCTGGCGTCGCATGTGTTTCTGCCTAGCCAGCCCGCCTGGGGAGCGGCCCGCGTCCTGTCCGACCTCGGGCTTTTCATGTCCAACCTGGGGGGCGTGCTCGGCGTGGTGTTGGTCGCCGTGGTGCTGCTGCGCGCCCTGGCGGGCGACACGATCTTTCCGCGCACCATGCGCATCACGGTCAGCACCATCGGGCTTTTCTTCGTGGTTCTGGCCACCGCCGGTGTTCTGGCGCTGCCGGTTCCCGACCGTTTCGCGTCCTATCTTCGCATCAGTCACGCCTTTCTGGCCGGGTTCGTTGCAGCAGGGCTGTGGCACAGGCGTTGTCCGGTGCGTCTGAAACTGGCGGTGACCTTCTTCGCCGCTCCGGTTGTCCTGCAGACAGCTGTGATGTTCTTCGAACGAACGGGATGGTTGCCCTTCCTCGTGGTCCAGGGTGCCCGCGTGGCAGAAGCCAGTGCGTTCTTCGGCCTGCTGCTGTCGCCGGTCCTGATTCCGCCGCGCCCCCGTCGCGGTTTTCAAGTGGCGTCCATGCTTGCTGCAGGGCTGATCTCCCTGGCAATCCTGTCTCTGGCCATGGTGCGGTATTTCGGCCTTGCTCAGATCGTGGCTCTTTATGGACTTCGCTTCGACTTGCCTGTCGCCGCGGGTGTCGTGGGCAAGGCCTACGCGGCCGTGGTGGTGGCTGCCTATGTGAGCGTGACCGTGGCCGGAGCTGCCTGCCTCACCGGCAATGCGGCATCACGACTGATTGGCTACGGTCTCCTGCTCCTGGCCACCACGGGTCATCAGTTCGCAGCACCCAATCACGCCTTGTTCTCGCTCTGCGGGCTATGCGCGCTGGCCATGGGCGTCATGCGACGATCTGACGCGTCCATTCCAATCCCCACCCTCTATCCCGCAGCGCCCAGCGAAGCCTTGCCACATCGGCCGGCAAGCGACACCTGACGGCAAGACCACTCCGCGTCAACCCGACTCCGGGACAGTCTCCCCTCAACCCCGGTACCCGGGAGGGAGACACCAACTGCGGAGTGCTAGCGACGACCGCGCGCGACTAGCTCGCGCTCGGCACGAAGCCAGTTCTCTTGTTCGTTCCCGCCCTCACGCTGGTAGATCTCGAAGGCGCGAGCCGAGATCTCCTCCGGCGTCGGCTTGTATGGGGCGCTCGCCTTGGCGGCGGGAGCTGCCGGCTTCGCATTCTTGGTCGGTATCGGCGCAGGCGCGGTCTTGGGAGTAGTCTTGATGGCCATTTTGCAGTCCTTTGTGGTCCCAAGGTTGAGCCGGGAGAGCAGGCTGTCAAGAAAATCCTACCGGCGCTGACCCTGGACTGGACAGCAGAACACGCATAGCGGCAACGCACTCCGCTGCGATCTTTTCGGCAAGCGGCCAGAACTCGCTGCTTCAACCAATTCAGCAGCAAGAAGCCACCAACGGGAAACGACCCTTGCCGCAAAGGCCTGGGTGAGCGAAAATACAGTCTTCTTTTGACAATACGCAGGAGAACAAGATGCGGAAGTTGATGGTCTTGGTGTTCCTTGGCTTCATGTGCTTTGGCCTCGTCGGCTGCGGTTCTGGCAGCGGACCTGCCCAACCCGATGGAGGTGGTGCAGCGGGTGCAGGAGGTGGGGCGGTTGGCTCAGGTACAGGAGGTGGAGCAGGTGGAGCAGGTGGCTCAGGCGCAGGAGGTGCAGCGGGTTCGGCGGGTGGAACAGGTGCAGCCGATGGAGGAGTTGAGACGGCCGTTAGTACATGCATCGAAGCCGTAGGCATCTTGTGCGAGAAGCTATTTCAGTGCCCGAACCCAAGCGCGGCGGGCGTGGGCGCGACGGTGGACGAGTGCAAGGACCAGATGGGGCCAGGGTCGCTGTGCATGCCAGAGAACGCAGACTGCTTGGCGGGTCAGACTTTCCACCCGGACAAAGGCAGGGCCTGTGTGGAGGCCTACAAGACCACGACCTGTGACGACCTCGCCTCAACCGACTTCGCCTCTATTAGGCCCTCTGTCTGCGATCTGCAGTGCACGAGCTCGTAGGCGCGCTGCTCCCGCATATCATCGCGCTCGGTGATCACGCGCTGTCCAAGACCGTGGTGGGCTGTGCCCTGAGATCGCGGGGCTAGTGCAACACCACCGGTGAACAGCTGTTCCACGGCTGACAGAGTCGGCGGGGAGGGAGTAGACTAGTCGTGCCAAGGCCAGAATGGTCTGGCTATCACTACGCCCAGGGGCCGAACGACGCGCGATACGGCTGTCTTGGGAATCATCACCTGACCCTGAATCCACCGCCGCAGGAGAGCTGAGATGAGAAACTTCCTGGAGATCGAATGTCGGAATTTGCTCGCCGCATCCGCACTAGTCGTCGCCTTGGGCATGCTCGGTTGCAGCTCTGGGTCCGGGTCGGGCGCGACCTCACAGGGCGGTTCTGGTGGCGCAAGCACCGGAAACTCGAACGCTGGTGGCGCGACACCGTCCACCGTGACGTCGGCTCAAGGCGGAGCCGGCGGTGGCAGCGGTGGTGCTGCGACACCAGGGACGGGAGGCCAAACTGGACCGGCCGTGACTGGCGGAAATCGGTCGACCGGTGGCACACCGGCAACCGGCGGTGTCGCGGCAACCGGGGGCACCGAGGGAGGCGGCGGTGTCGTGACAACCGGGGGTGTTCTGGCAAGCGGTGGCACCCGGGCAGGCGGCGGGTCCGTGACAAGTGGTGGTTCCTTGGCAGGCGGTGGGTCCGTGGCCAGTGGCGGGGCCCCGGCGAGCGGCGGCACTCGGACAAGCGGCGGGGCCCTGGCGAGTGGTGGGTCCGTGGCAAGCGGCGGGGCCCTGGAAAGCGGTGGCAGCAAGGCTGCCAGCAGCGCTTCCATTGGTGGCAGCAGCCTGGGCAGCGGCACACCGGTGCAGGTGAGCACCTTCGACATAAGCAAGGTCGCCGGTACGCCGGGCCTGCGGCTCGGCGACATCAATGGCGATGGCAAGATGGAGATCGTCATCGGTCAGCCCATGCCCCAGCCGGGCGCCTATGAACCCCAGCAGGTGGTTTGCGTCACGGCATTCGACCTCAAGGGCAAACAACTGTGGC
>PMCR01000581.1 GCA_003155465.1 Myxococcales bacterium
CTTCCAGTGACCTGGTAGCCAAGCAACTGACGGTATATGCAAGTCACCTGAAGGACAGCGCAACCGGATTGCTGTACCACGCCTATGACGAGAAGGGGACGGCGACCTGGGCCGATCCCGTGACCCATCATTCGTCCGAATTCTGGGGACGATCGATGGGCTGGTTTGGCATGGCCCTGGTTGACGATCTGGACACCATTCCAGCCGATCATCCTCAAAGGGATGCCCTACTCACGCTGCTGAAGGATCTGATAGCTGGCTTGGCCAAGTATCAAGATGCTTCAACCGGATTGTGGTATCAGGTGGTGAACAAAGGCACCGTGGCTGGCAACTGGCTTGAGACCTCGTGCTCCAGTATGTACACGTACATCATCTCCAAAGCCGTGGAGAAGGGCTATGTTGACAGCACATATCTTGACGTTGCCAACAAGGGATATCAGGGAGTGCTCACGCAGATATCTCTTGGAACCGATGGCGTGACGACGAGCATCAAGAACATCTGTGTGGGAACGGATGTTGGAGACTACGCCTATTACATTGCTCGAACGAAAGCGACCAATGACTTGCACGGATTGGGCGCGTTCTTGATTATGAGTGAGCAGATGATCAAGACGGCCTCTGCCCACTAGTGGAGGGGCGTGGCTGGCAGCAGTTCGTAGCGCATGTTGCGACGGCGCGGGATGAAACCCGCGCCGCGCACAGTGCGTTCGATGTCGCCGGCGGAGATCCTGAACACCGTGCCCGCGGTGGCAACCACGTTCTCTTCGATCATGGCCGAGCCGAAGTCGTTGCCGCCGAAGCGCAGGGCCACCTGTCCCACCGCCGGTCCCATGGTGACCCAGGAGACCTGCAGGTTGGGGAAGTTGTCGAGGTAGAGGCGAGCCAGGGCCAGGACGCGCAGGTAGCGGAGGGCTCCGGTGTCGTCTTGCAGCGGTAGGCGCGTGCCCTCGGCCTGGAAGCTCCAGCAGATGAAAGCCGTGAAGCCAGCGGTCTGATCCTGCAGGCGGCGCAAACGGTCGAGGTGCCCGACCAGTTGGCGCGGCGACTCACCGAAACCAAAGACCATGGTGGCGCTGGTGCGCAGCCCCAGCCCATGCGCTTCGCGCATCACATCGATCCATGTGTCAGCGGAACATTTCCTGGGCGAGATGCGCCGGCGAATCTCGTCGTCGAGGATTTCCGCCGCGCCGCCCGGCACAGAGTCCAGGCCGGCGGCCACCAGTCGTTCCAGCACAACCCGCACCGGCAAGCTCTCGCGTTCGGACAGATAGCGAATTTCCTCGGGCGAAAGGCCGTGAATGGCCAGGGGGAAGTTCGCCTTCATGAAGCGAAAGAGATCCTCGTAGTAAGCGAGCGACAGCGCCGGGTTGATGCCACCCTGGAGCAACACCTGCACGCCGCCCAGCTCGACCGTCTCACGTAGCTTCTGCGCCAGATCTTCTCGCGACAGGGTGTAGGCCTGGGCGTGGCCGGGGGACCGGTGGAAATTGCAGAACGAACAGCAGGTGGTGCAAGCGTTGGTGTAGTTGATGTTGCGATCGACGATGTAGGTCACAACGCCGTCGGGATGCAGCGTCTGCCGGCGAAGGTCGGCGGCCTGGCCCAAGTCGAACAAGGGCGCCTCTGAATACAGCCGCACTCCCTCCTCAAGAGTCATTCGTTCGCCCGCGGCAGCATCTGTCAGCAAAGCATCCAGCGATCGCGCCGGGCGTGGGGGTGGCGGTGGCGGTGGCGGCACTGGGCAGTGGAAGAGCCGCACGCGCATGGGCTTGGCCAGAAGCCCCGCCTCGTGGCTGCGCGCCAGAAAGGCCGTGGCGCCGGACAGCTCAGCGGAACCGAGTCGGTGGAGGATGTTCTTGCAGAGGTAGTCTTCGCCTACCGCCGGGTTGGCACCATTGTCCACGGCCCAGGCCCGTCCAATCTCTTTCCGGTGCGCTAGGCCCAGCCGTAGGCTCTCCTGCAGGAGTCCCACGTCTTCGGACAAGACCACGCCCGGCCGACCTGCCCAGATGGCGTAGACGAAGGGAAGTCCAACCAGGCTGTGCCATTCTTGGCCGAGGTCGTAGACATGGCGAAAACGGCCGTCAATCTGCAGGCCAAGATCGCCAATGATGAGCGCGCCTCTCGTGCCGCTCGCCGCGTCCGCGATTTGGGCGTGCGGCACTTCGACGAAGTCGGGATGCAGGCCATGCTCGCGGGTCAGAAGGCGGACCAACATCTGCGAGGTGCGCGAGGCCCCGTCGAGGGCGATGGCTGTCATCTCTTGCCTAGGTACCTGGCCCACCAGCACAACTGTGCGCACCGGGCCGCAGCTGGCAATGGCGATGCCGGGTACCACGCGTAGTTCCTCCGTCGAGGCCGCGTAGCTGGCGATGGGCATGAGTCCCAAGTCTGCCTCGCCCGCGGCCACTGCGGCCGCACAGCTTGAAGGCTCAGCAAATCGCAGGTCGAAGCGGTCGGCACCTACCAGGCCCCGCTCGATGCCGTAGGTGATGGGGCGTGCGTTCAAGAAGGAAACCGCGGCCAAACGCAGCGGCTGGCTCATCTTGGTCCTCCCACGGGCAGCGCGCAGGTGCGGGCCTGCAACGCCTCGCCTTCTGCAACCACGTTGTAGAGCGTGTCACGTTCCACCGGCGTACGGCCGGCGGCGCGGATGAGGCGCACGATCTCGGCCGGGGCCAGGGCCTGTGGGGTATCCGAGCCCGCAAGATGATAGATTCTTTCTTCCTGCACGGTGCCGTCCAAATCGTCGGCGCCGAACCACAGCGCGGTCTGTGCGGTCTTGATTCCCAGCGAGACCCAGTAGGCCTTGATGTGCGGGATGTTATGCAGCAGAAGTCGCGCCACCGCGCACACGCGTAGATCATCGACGACGGAGGGTGCAGGAAGATGAGAGAGGGCGTTGTTGTCGGGGTGAAAGGCCAGGGGAATGAAAGCCTGGAACCCGCTGGTTTCATCCTGTAGCGCCCGCAGGCGCAGCAGATGATCGAGCCGCTCTTCCGGCGTCTCCACGGTGCCGTAGAGCATGGTGCAGTTGGAGCGCAAGCCCATGTGGTGGGCCGTGCGGTGCACATCCAACCATTCTTCCGCGTTGCACTTGTTTGGGCAGATGTGCTGGCGCACGCGGGGCGCGAAGATCTCGGCTCCGCCCCCGGGCAGCGAGTCGAGCCCAGCCGCGCGCAAGCGCTGCAATACCTCGCGCACCTCCAATCGGAAGTGCTTGTGAAAGTGGAAGATCTCGACCGCGCTGAACGCCTTGATGTGAAGCGTGGGCTGCAGTTGCTTTATACCTGCCACAAGATCGAGGTAGTAATTGAAAGGCAGATTGTCACTGAGTCCGCCCACCACGTGGACTTCGGTTACGGGATCGCCTGCGTCCAGTCTCGCCTTCACCTTGTCCCACGCCTGCGCCAGGGTCAGGGTGTAGGCTCCCGACTGTTCAGGACTGCGGCGCGAGAATGAGCACAGCTTGCAGCTCGCCACGCAGAGGTTGGTCGGGTTGATGTGCAGGTTGCGGTTGAAGGTGGTGCGATCGCGGTAGCGTCGTTCGCGTACCTGGTTGGCCAAGGACCCCAGCTTCAGCAGATCGGGCTCGCGGAAAAGGGCAAGCCCGTCGTCGAGAGAGAGCGGGACCCCGGCGTTCACCTTCTCGGAAATGGAGGCGAGGGTCACGGCGCGAACTCCTCCAGCCCACCTCCTGCCACGCGCTCGAAGGCGCACAGCCCGGCCCTGCGCAGAAGCTGAGCCGCCTCGGCGCGCGTGATCGCGCGGCTGCCGGCGTTGTCGCCCAGGCGCAGGGCCCGCTCGTTGACGATTGGCCCGCAAAGCTCGTCAGCGCCGAATCCCAGGCCCAGTTGGCTCAGCTTGGGGCCGAGGCAATCCAGATCGACGAGCACGTGGGGCACCCCGGCCAGCGCCAGCCGGCAGCGGGCGACAAAAAGCAAGGTTGCCAGACCCATGCAATCCTCTTCCGGCGTGGGCACGACGCCGTCAAGCACCAGACCCTTGCGAACTCGGTCCTCCAGCTCGGCCAAGCGTCGCGCTTGTTCCTGCGCGGGTTCGTCGGTCGGCAGAAAGAGCCGGAGCAAGCCGCGCAGCCCGCAGCCGGTGGCCTCTGTCAGCATGGGAAGCGACGTCGCGATGAAGGTGTTGGCGCCCGCGGCGCACGCCGTCGCAAGCCCGCCCAGTGCCGCCAGATCGGCTTCGTCCACAAAGGCCGCTGCTGAAGACGCGGGCCCCTGCCAGAGCCCGGTTGGAAGCAGACGGCGCCAGCAGGCGAAGAAGCCGCATCCACCGGTCGCGGCCCAGGCCGCAGCCTGGGCCGCGCGGCCCAGCACGAAGAGGTCAGGGGATTGGCTCGCCGCCGCCGCGACGTCGGCACTCATCGCCGCGCGTGCTCCTCGGCCCAGCCGGGTTGCAGCGAATGGACAATACCCAGTTGGTCAAGCACGCGCGCCACCACCGTGTCGGCCAGCTCCTCGACCGTAACCGGCCGAAAGTAGAACGACGGCGTCGCTGGCAGGACCACGGCCCCGGCGCGCGTCACCGCCAGCATGTTTTCCAGGTGGATCTGCGATAGCGGGGTTTCGCGTACGACCAGTACGAGCTTGCGCCGTTCCTTCAAGGCCACATCCGCGGCCCGGCTGATAAGATCGTCGCCCACACCGTGGGCGATGCGTGCCAGCCGTCCCATCGAACAAGGAATGGCAACCACGGCATCCCACAGTGCCGAGCCCGAGGCGAAGGGCGAGGCAAAGTCGTCAACCGCATAGCGGCGAAATGGGAAACTGGGTTCGCCGCCGATCTCGTGCCGCCAAACCTCGAGGCCGCGCACAGAGAAACACAGGCCTACTTCTGCCGCGTCCGGCGCCGCAGCCAGCGTTTCGAGCAGCCGGCGCGCGTACAGCGATCCGGAAGCGCCCCCGACCGCGACCATGAGCTTCATCGCGCCTCCACCAACGAGGCCACGCCGCCGGGAAAAAGGTCCCGACCGCGCACATCGGCGAACCCGGCTGCCCTGAGCCTGTTTTCGAACTCGGCCCGGGTGTCGAAATCATGGATGGACTGCGGCAGATAGCGGTAGGCCGCGCGATCGCCGCCTACCGCCCATCCCACGAGGGGCAACACGCGGCCAGTGCAAAGCCCATCCCAGAAAGGGCGCGGCCGCGCGGATCGGAAGAATTCAAGGATGACGAGACGGCCGGCGGGGCGCACCACCCGGCGCAGCTCGGCCAATGCGGGTGCCAGGTCGCGCAGGTTGCGCACGCAGAAACCCGAGAAGGCCGCGACGAACCCGCCGTCCCGATAGGGCAGCCGGTTGCCATCGGCGACGTGCAGGGCCGCTGCAGCGGCGCCCGGCTTGCGCCGACCCGCCGCCAGCATGGTGCGAGAGAAGTCCGCCGCGACCACATGGGCGTCCGGCCGCCGGCGCAGAATCTCTACCGAACCGTCGAGCGTTCCCGCGCCCAAGTCCAGAACCCAGGGAGACCGCCCCAGGCCATCGAGCAAGAGGCGCATGGCCCGGCGCCGCCAGAGTACGTCGAATCCGGCGGACATGACCCGGTTGGCGGCATCGTAACGACCGGCGATGCGGTCGAACAGGGCGCGTACGTCGGTTGCGGCCCGGGCCATCACGCCACCCGCTCGACCGACAGGTGCGCGAGCGCGGCCAGCGCATCCCGAAAGGACGAGGGGGGCACGGCTTGGAGCTCGGCAACGGCGTTGCGGGCCAGCGCCATGGCCTCGGCGCGGGCGCGGTCGAGGCCGCCCTCGGCGCGCGTCGCCTGCATGATGCGGGCGGCATCTTCCGGCGATACGCCCGAGGGGCCCATGGCAGAACGGATGTCGTCGCGCAGGGCCGGGCGGGCCTGGCAGGCCAGCAACACAGGCAGGGTCAACTTGCCCTCTTGCAGATCACGCCCCGGCGACTTGCCACTGGACGTCTCGTCGCCTGCGCAGTCGAGCACATCGTCGGTAATCTGGAACGCGCGGCCCAGCAGGCGGCCGTAGCGAGCCATGCACGCATCGAGCGGTCCGGACAGCAACCCGCCCACCCGCGCACACCACGCCATCAGTGCTCCGGTCTTGCGGTCGATAACGTCGAAGTAGCCGTCGGCAGTGGCCTCGGGATCACCGGCGCCTTCCAATTGCGCCACTTCGCCCTCGGCCATCTCAGTCACGGCCGCGGCCAGGGCTTCGACCGCCGCCAGCGATCCAGTGGCTGCGACCGCCTCCAGCCCGCGCGCAAAACAGAAATCGCCCACCAGTACGGCGATCCCGTTGCCGTACACCATGCGCGCCGCCGGCCGCCCACGCCGAACCGCCCCGCCGTCCACCACATCGTCGTGAAAGAGCGTGGCGGTATGGATGAACTCGGCGGCGCAACCGACCGCTATGGCTGCGTCCAGCGGCGCGTTGGTCGCTCGGCTGGCGAGGACGGCCAAGAGCGGGCGCAGCCGTTTGCCGCCCGCACCGAGCAGGTGGCCTCCCACATCGGGGATGCGCCCGATGGGGCTGTCCATCTGAGCCAGCAGGCGCGTCTCCACCGTCTGCATCGGCTCACTGACCAAGGCCAGCACCTGGGCCGCAGAAAGTCGCCTCCCGCCTGGGGCAGGGCTTCCGCGCCAGTGGAGCGCGGCCCCGCTCATGAAGCGCGTCCCGTCTTGGCCACGGCGGCCAGTTCACATTTCTGCAAGGGTTCGTCCGCGCGCGCAGCCAGTTGCCCGCACGCCGCCGCCACGTCGGAGCCGCGCGAGGTGCGGATGTAGACCGGAATGTCCGCCAGCCGGACCGCGTTTTGGAAGGCCAGGGCCCGCTCTGCGCTGGGGCGCTCGAAGGGCAGGCCCGGCACGGGGTTGTACGGGATGATGTTCACCTTGCTCGGAATACCACGCAAGAGGCGCGGCAGGCGAGCCGCATCCATGTCACTGTCATTGACACCGGCGAGCAGGACGTATTCGAAGGTGATGCAGCGGTGGTGGGCAAGCGGGAAGCGGCGAGCCGCAGCCAGCAGCGCGGCGATATTCCACTTCCGATTGACGGGCATGATCCGGTCACGCACTTCATCCGTGGTGGCATTAAGCGAGATGGCCAGGTTCGGCGCTGGTCGGATCTTCGCCAGGGCATCAATCCCGGGTACGACCCCGGCGGTAGAGACTGTCAGGCGTCGGGGCGACAGGCCGGCACCCCAAGGATGCTCGAAGATTCTGAGAGCGCGGACCACCGCGTCCAGATTGTGCAGAGGCTCGCCCATGCCCATGAAGACCACGTTGCTCGGCTTGCACTGCGCCAGTTCCATACCCCAGTAGAGTTGTTCGATCATCTCGCCGGCAGAGAGGTGCCGGCCGAATCCGAGGGTGGCGGTGGCGCAGAAGGCGCAGCCCCAGGCGCAGCCGGTCTGGCACGACAGGCACAAGGTCAGCTTGGCCCGCTCGGGCTTGTCGTCTGGGATCAGCACCGACTCGATGGCGCAGCCGTCGTTGGTGCGGAAACGGAACTTGCGCGTGCCATCGGCCGCGGCTACCGCACCGTCCAAGCGGATGGGTTGCAGGGGCGCCTCAGCCAGCAGCGCGTCGTGCAGGGAGCGGGGAATGTTGCTGACAGCGTCGAGTGCGCGCACGCTGCCCACGCCGCCCGGCCCAGGGCCGTGCAGCCATCGGAAGACCTGCTCGGCGCGAAACGCGGGTTCACCCTGGCGCGCCACGCGCTCGCGCAGCTCCTCGATGGTGAGCGATCGGAGGTCCAACGGCGGGGATTATAGCCGCGGATGGGCGCAACGCCGGACTGTTATTTGGCCTGCACCGTCAGCCCCAGGTCCGCACCGGCGAAGAACCAGCCGAGTTCGAAGCGGGCCGTGTCCGGGCCGTCGCTGCCGTGCACGGCGTTGCGTTCGATGTTGGTGCCGAAGCCTGCACGGATGGTGCCGGCCGGCGCCTTGGAAGAATCTGTCGGGCCCATCAGCCCTCGCCAGCGTTGGATGGCGTTGTCGCCCTCCAGAGCCATGACCACGCAGGGACCTGAAGTCATGAAGGTCACCAGGTCGCGGAAGAACGGGCGCTCTCGGTGAACGCCATAGAATCCCTCAGCTTGTGCCTGGCTGAGCTGCAGCCTGCGCAGGCCGATGATCCGCAGTCCGGCCTGTTCGATGGCAGCGATGATGGCTCCGATGGCGTTCTTTGCGACCGCGTCGGGTTTGATGATAGCGAAGGTGCGTTCAATGGCCATGGGAACTCCTAGGCGCAAGAGACTATGCGCCCACGCACGTGACTGCAACAGAGTTGCGCTTGCGCCGCAGTTGAGCCGGCATCGGTCGCTGGCGTGGCTCTTCACATGCCCGCAGCATATTGCGCGTCTCCGACCAAATCACAGGCATAGCTTCGATCCGTGCCAGCCGGGAGCGGGAGTTGGCTGCGAACCCCACCTAGACAACACACCCGATGGCAAACTTCAGGTAGTCGCCCTCGGGGAAAGCGGGCAGGGCAGGGTGGTCGAATCCGGCGCCGGTCACGGATTCCAGCCTGAACCTGCGGCCGGCGGCGGCCGCGCCTTGCTCCACGCTCGCCAGGAATTCGTCGCGTGGAAAATGGCTGGAACAGGAAGCCGCGCAGAGCAACCCCCCCGGTGCAACGACGGTCGCGGCCAGCCGATGCAGGCGAAAGTAGGCGCGCCGGGCTGTGGGCAAGGCTCGCCGTGACGGTGCGAAGCTGGGCGGGTCTGCGATCACGATGTCCCATCGCTTTGCACGGTGAACCGCTTCGTCGAGAAAGGCCAGCGCATCCGTGGCGTGGAAACCGGCATGGTCCAGCGACAGGCGGTTGAGCTGGAAATTGCGGCGCGCGGTGGCCAGCGCCGGCTGGGCAATGTCAACCGTGTCGGTCCGGTTTGCACCCGCTGCTGCAGCGTAGAGCGAAAATCCGCCGGTATAGCCGTAGAGATTCAGCACCGATTGGCCAGCGGCGCGACCCGCGACCAGCACGCGGTTCTCGCGCTGGTCGAGAAACAGCCCACCCTTCTGGCCCCGGCCCAAATCCACGATGAAGCGAATGCCGTTCTCTCGTACCTCGATCTCTCCCAGGTTGGCCCCGCGCTGCTCGCGATCAACGACTTGTGACAGGGCAAGCGGGGTCGAGCAGTCGGCCAGCATGCGATCGATATCTCGATAGAACGCCCGCGCGCCCGCGCCGTCGAAGCGAACCACAGCCACGTGGTCGTACAGGTCGACATGGATTCCCGGCAGGCCGTCAGCTTCGCCGTGGGCCCAGCGAAAGGCGTTGGTTTTCTCGCGGTCGATGCGCGCTAGCCGCCGGGCCAGGGCTTGGCGCAGGCGATCGCAGGCCAGCCCCCGCGCGTCGCGCACGGGCAGCAGGTCCAGAACGCGTACCGCGATGGGCCCGGTTGCATCCCAGTAGCCATGGGCCAGGGTCCTGCCGTCTCGCCCAGCTACCGCAACCAGGGTCCCGCCTGGAATAGTGGGTGTTTGTGCCAGGGCATCGCGGAAGATCCAGGGGTGTCCCTGGAGTAGGGCACGCCCCAGGTTCTTGCGCAGGATGACCTTGGGAGAAGCGGCGGGCATCAGGAGTGGATCTTCAGCTTGGAACGAAAGGAAGGCACGCGCAAAACCTGGCCAGGTTGGGAGGGGGCGGTGTTCTCCTCAAGGGGCAGCGCCATCTGTCGATGTTGGCTGTCGCGGATGAGGATCGGGCAGCGGCCGGGGCTGCGGGAGGGACGGAAGATAGACAGTGGGTTGTGGGGACTTTTCCGTCTGGGTGTCGACGGTGGGATGGGGAAATTCGCAAGCCGGGTCAGGGGGATCCGGCGGTGTCGCAACTCCGCGGGGGCAGGGCCTAGGAAGGTACGTGCGGCGCCGCCGGATCGGTTCTGTGGGGCCAGCAGATGGTACAAGATGTCCGCCGCGCCGGCAGTGATTCGCTTTCAGCGACGAGATGGCTGGCAGATGGGGAAGGTCTTGCTTGTCCGATCGCGGCATCGGTTGGGAGGACCCCACGGGATGATACTGCGTCAGCGGCGTCGTGCTTTGCGAGGCACCAGGGCCTCTCGACGCCGAGTGGGGTGTCGAGGTGCATGACCTCGCCCCTTTGCTTGCGGCCGCGGGGCCGCCCTGTGATAGATGTAGGCCTTCCCTAGTCGCAGGCCGCCACGTGACCACCCCAGAGAAACCCTCGATAGTCTCTTCCCCGGCTTCCGCGGGTCCGGTCGCGGGCCTGGGCAGTTGGTTTGACCGTTTGAGCGAGCGGCAGATGACGCTGCTTGTGATCGTGGTCGGCCTCTTGCTCTACATCCCGTTCGCCGGTACCTACGGCCTGTGGGATCCGTGGGAAACGCACTACTCCGAGGTCGCGCGCCAGATGACCAAGCGGGGCGACTTCATCAGCTTGTGGTGGCCAGGATCGCCACGCGACGCCGACGTGTTCTGGTCCAAGCCGGTGCTGACCTTCTGGCTGATGAGCATCGGCATGCACATCGCGCGCATCGGCCTGCCCGGGAACGACCCGGGTGAGATGGCCCTGCTCTCACGCACCGAGTGGGCGGTGCGCGTGCCCTTCTGTCTGTTCGGCGTTCTGGCCCTGTGGGGCGTCTATCTGGTGGTGTCGCGCTTTGTGAACCGCCGCGCCGGCTTCCTCGCCGCTCTGGTGACCGGGACCTGCCCGATGTTCAGCCTGATCGCTCGTCAGGCCATGACCGACATGGCCTTCGTGGGGCCCATGACCATGGCCCTGGCGCTGGGAGCGCTCGCCCTGCTCGATGACCGCGACGAGGTGCTTGTGCGGCGTGGTCGCGGCTGGCTGAGCTGGCCCCATCATCCGATTTTCTACACCACCATCGGCGTCTTCCTGCTCATCGTCCTGCCGCAACTACTCGTCGATTCGGTCCAACTCAAGGTGAAGGTTCCCTGGGGCGGCGGGGAAACCCTGATGTACGGCGCGATCTTCATGATCCCCTACTACCTCGGCGCAGCCGTTTTTCTGTTCTTCGCGGCACGCGCGCGCTACCGCGCCCCCCTTTACCTCTATATTGCAGCCATGCTGTGCGGCCTGGCGGTGTTGGCCAAGGGCTTCGCCGGTCTGGGCCTACCCCTGATCATTTTCATTGCCTACCTTCTCTTCACCTGGAACTGGAAGCGGCTGCGGCGCGCGCAGCTTCTGCCCGCGGTGGCGATCTCGATCGTGGTCGTGGCCGTGGTCGC
>PMCR01000300.1 GCA_003155465.1 Myxococcales bacterium
CGTGGTCGTCTGTAGCGGATCTCACGGGAAAAAGGTCAACCTTGGTCTTTCACATGGACGACAGGAGCGCGACAGTTTTGTCGCGGTTTCCGTTGACCGGGGCTATGCTACCCCAGATTCATCTGGTTTCTTCGCGGGTTCGGTTGGCTCGTGCTTTGCCTCCATCAAGGTTTCCGAAGGAGATCCCACATGACGATTGATTCTCCCCGCAGTCGAGTTCTGCGCCTTTCGCGCGTTCTCGTGCCGCTCTGCTTACTCGCACCCGCCTGCGGAGGCGCTGAATCGCCGCGTGTAATCGACGCTGCTACGGACGTGGCCCCAGCCTTCGACGTGCAACCCGCCAGCACAGCGACCAGTACCGCAACCGGGACGGGTGGCACGGCGACCGCAACCGGGACGGGTGGCACGGCGACCGCGACCGGGACGGGCGGCACAGCGACCAGTACCGCAACCGGGACGGGTGGCACGGCGACCGCGACCGGCACGGGCGGCACAGCGACCGGAACCGCAACCGGGACGAGTGGTACGTCGACTGGGACCGAGACCACGGTGGCCACAGGGGATTTCACCGTGGCCCAGTCGCAATTGACCCGCGAACTGTCCCCGACCCTCGCGCCCGGCGATCAAGATGCGATGGTCGCGGCGGTGAACAGCCTGGGCTTCGATCTGCTCGCCAACGCTGCCTTGCCGGACGCAAACGCTTCGCTGTCACCGTACAGCATCTCCAAGGCACTCGCCATGGCCTGGGCCGGCGCGCGTGGCACGAGCGAAGAGCAGATGACACGCGTCCTGCATTTCAGCTTGCCCCAGGCCCGCCTGCACCCGGCCTTCAATGCCCTTGATCTCGCCATCACCAGCCCGTCCGCGCTGGCCGGCCAGTTCACTCTGAACCTGGTCAACTCGGTCTGGGCAGAACGCACCTTCACTCTCCTGCCCAGCTATCTCGACACACTGGCGCTCAGCTACGGCGCGCCGGTGCGCCTGGTCGACTTCGTCAACGCGCCGGAGCCCGCCCGCGTGACCATCAACCAGTGGGTTAAGCAAGAGACTGCGGGTCTAATCCCGGAGCTACTCGGGCCCCTCGACGTCTCCTCCGACACACGGGTGGTCCTCACCAACGCGATCTACTTCAAGGCCAAGTGGAGCTCGCCGTTCGGCAAGAACGGCACCGGCCCTGGCGCATTCCATCTCGCCGACGGTACCGACATCACCGTGGACACCATGGTGCAGGTGTCGAACTGGGCCTATGCTGCAGGAACCGATTTTCAAGCAGTCGAGTTGCCCTATCTCGGATACGACACCTCGATGATCGTCGTGCTGCCTGCCGCTGGGAAGTTGGCTGCGGTCGAGCAGACGCTGGCCTCGGGCGGCTTCGCCAGTTTGAGCAGCAGCCTGGTGTCGAGCCGGGTGTATCTGCTTCTGCCCAAGTTCCACATCGACACCCGGTTCGGGTTGGGGGAAACGCTGGTTGCCCTGGGCATGGACAATCCCATGTGCAGCAATCCGGCCGCGGACTACGACTTCAGCGGCATGTCCCCCGAACCCGGGCTGTGCATCTCCGATGTGATCCACCAGAGCAACGTGCTGGTCGACGAGGCCGGCACCGAAGCAGCCGCCGCCACCGGGGTCGTGATGGGGGTGGATGCCAGCGCTTCCTTCGGCGAGGCCGGCAGGCCCATTGAGATGAGGGTCGACCGTCCTTTTCTGTTCTTCATCCACAACCGCGCCACAGGCGCGATCCTCTTCATGGGCCGCGTCGCCAACCCCAAGCCATAGCGCCGGCGCCCTCCTTTTCTCCATCTTTGCCTACCGCCTGTGGTGATGCCGCTGGTGCCGCTGCCGTGGTCCCGCTTCGCCGACGCAGAAAGCCGGTAGAGCCAGCGCCGTCCATGGGCTCGCATTCCCGCTGGTGCAGCGCTCATTCGAGTGGCAGCGCTTCCGATCCCATCGAAGGGACAAGATACAGGATCGCCGTCGCAAGGCAGAGGGCGACAAGGACCCACGAACCCACCAAAGACATGTCCCAGAACAAGGCTTGGTTCACTGCGCGAAGAATCCAGAAGCTGGCGATTGCCATTCCAATTGACCGTCCGAGCTTCGTGGTACTGATCTCGCCCGGGAATGCGAACGACAGGAGGGCAAACACCGCCAGCACGTAGGCAGTGTGGATATTCAAGACTTGCAGGACAGCGCGATTATCGGATGACAATGACGCCAGACTTCGTTGCCAATCGAACATCTTCCAGAACGCAAGATGGAATACGACGAAGAGGAAGTTGATCACACCGCCAATTTGCACAAGCCTCTTTGATCGCATCGTAATCTCCTTCGGGTGTGGCGTCTGCCGAGAACCGGGCAGCTCACCGGCGCAGTCTGCATCTTCTGTCTGGAAACTGCCGCGTCGCATAGGCTATGGTTTGGCTCGTGTCCGATGGACCTTGTCAGTTGCGGCCGTGCCAAACCAGCTGGCAGCTGATGTCACGTCAGCCCCCAGAATTCGCTACCCAGCATTTCAGCCTGCCAGTTGAGCACGGTCTGCCAGTCAGGCCGGCGGAAGTACGCGCCGGCCGCCTCATCGCCGGGCCGCATCCCGCGCAGAAAGCAGTAAAGTACGCCGCCAAATCGACGCTCAAACGCCGCGCAGTCGCTCAAACCGGCCAGGCGCAATAGGGCCAGGGTGTAGAGTCGCGCCTGAATCTCGTAATTGCTTTCGCAGTGCACGCGCACGCGGTCTGCATCCCACGATGGCAGCCAATCCCCCTTCCAGTCGCACAAGTAGATGCGACCGTCGTGTTCGAACAGGTAGTCAATGAAGCCCTTGACCAGGCCGCGCTCAATGGACCAGGCGCACCCGTCCTCCTGTGCAGGACCGCGCCCTGCAAGTAGAGGATGATTCCGTTCGGGAATAGGATACAGGAACTCAACCTCCCGCAGAGACGGCCGCGCCAACCCCAATGCCGGCACAAGGCAATCGCCGAGACGCAATGGTGTGAAGAGCGCGGTGTGGACCAGGTGCGCGGCATGCGCGATCTGTCCGGGATCGCGTTCGTGGCGCCGCGCGAGCCGATCGAGAAGTTGCGCGATCTCAGGCTGCGCTGCCCACACGGCCGACGAGTCGGACCGAGCGAGGCCATCCAGCGGAACCTGTTCCAAGATGGCGTGCAAGAAGATCCCGGACAGCCGTCCGCGCTCAAGCTCGCGCGGGTCAACCAGGGCGGTGGCAGGGCGCTCGGCCGGCTCGTTGGCGGTGGACAAATCGGCCGGCTCCTCGGGAACCACGAAGCCGCCATGGCGACGCTTCACGCCGGTGTACGAGGTGACAACGAACCCGGCGCGCTCCCTCGCAATTCGGTCGAACTCCGTCGCGGCCACGCCGGCGGGCAATTCCGGCGGCTGCCACGCCAAGAGCGCCGCAGGCTCAGGATCCAGCAATACCAGCGGCCCTTCACCAGGACAGGCCACAGGCACGCGATGGTACAGCTTGCTGGCGGCTGGGTCCTCAAGCAACTTGTCGAGAATCGGGCGCAGAAGCCGGTAGGGACCCGTGAAGGCGCTTGCGCCGTTTGGGCAGCGCGGAAAATACAGGCGTGCGCGGGCGCGGGTGAGCGCCACGTAGAGCACGCGTCGTTCCTCGTCAGCGATTTCATTGGCGTGGTTCTGCTCTTCTTCCGGCGCGAGCGAACCCAGGTGCACCACGCGTCTGCTCTCGTGGTCGTGAAACACCTTAAGCAAACCGTCTGTCCATCGATTCAGGCCGCCATACAGGAAGACCACGTCGGCCTCCAGCCCCTTGGCTTTGTGCACAGTCATCACCTGCACAGCCTGGGCGTCACTCTCCAGCCGTTGCACGTTTCGCTCGTCGCCCGGGGGCAGGCGTGTTCCATTGACATAGGCTCCAAGCATCTCCACCAACTCGCGCAGGGTCGCATGCGTGCGGGTCGCCTCATCCTGCAGGATCTCGAAGATGTGAAGGTAGTTGGTCAGGGCCCGTTCACTGCGGTTCAAACAAACTTCGCGGCACACGATTCCGCTTTGCGCGAGAACGCCCGAAAAGAAGGCACCGGTGTTGCCGGCCAGGGCCAGGTCGCGCCACTCGAAAAGCCGGCGCAACAAGGGGTTCGATTCATCGGGCTGATCCCTTTCCGCCAAGTCCACCAGGTCAAAAGCGAAAAATGCGGTCAAGAAGGCCCGCGTGCGCAGGGTATGGTCTTCGGGCTCGGCAATGGCGCGCAGAAGGTCCAGCACGTCGGCGGCCTCGCTGGTCTGGAATAGCTCGTCTTCCTTGTAGAAGGCGAAGCGAACGCCAGCGGCCCGCAAGGCCTCGCCAATCTCGCGGCATTCGTTGTTGGTAAAGGCGAGCACGAAGATATCGCGGGCTGCGATTGGTCGCCGTCTCTGCCCGTCCTGGACGAAGAGAGCCTCGCCTGGGGAGAGAAGATCGCGAATCTCCTCCACCATTCGGCGCCGCAAGGCACGCCTGGTATCGGCCACCGGGGTCTTGTCACCGGCTGGCTGCACATCCAGTACCACCACGGCGGGCTCTTGCTGATCATCAGTCCCGATCAGGTGCCGATCACGACGGCCGCAGCTCACCGGCTGGTCGTAGGTGATGCCCGACCCGGCCCGAAAGAAGCCCGTGGCCTGGTCGAACACGGCGTTGGTCCCGTCGATAACCGCCTGGGTCGAGCGGAAGTTATGCGCCAGCTTCACCAGGGCGCCGCCCGCCTGCAGAATCTCCTCGCGCGCGCGCAGGTAGGTGTGCACGTCGGCGCCGCGGAATCGGTAGATGGCCTGTTTGGGATCACCGATGACGGTCAAGACATGTCCGGCGCGGCTCGCGAAGAAGAGACGCCGGAAGATGCACCACTGCACGTCGTCGGTGTCTTGGAATTCGTCGATGAGCGCGTACTTGTACCGATGGCGCAGGGTGGAGAGCAGCACCTGCGCAGGCGCACTGTTGTCGGCCAGGCGTTCCGCCACCAGGGTCAGCATGTCCTGGAAATCGTAAAGCCCGGCCGCGCGCTTGCGCGCCTGCAGGCGCGCGCTGACCAACGGCAGGAACTTGTGCGCCAGCGCCGCGAGCAGGGGCACGCGCGCATCTCGAATGGCAGTGATCGCCCGGGAAAGCTGCGCCATCCTGGGATCAGCCGCGGCCTTGGCAAGATGGTCGAGCAGGTAGGTTAGGCCCCTCTCCTTCCAATCGGATTCCTGTGTCTGAAATCTGGCCAGGAAGGCCGCGAGATTGCCGGTTCTTGCCGCTTCGTCGGCCAACTCGGACAGTGCGGCCACCCGCGACAGCACAGCCTTCGGGGTGGAACCATTGATCCCCGCTCGCCTCAGTCGCGCGGCCAGCGTCGGATCGCGGGCGATGTCCGCTGGCCATGCCGCGATTGCCGCGGCCAGTGCGGCCTCGGCGAATTGCGGCTGTAGGGCCTCTGGCCGCGACGGGAAGATGCGGGCGAGCTCTGTCGCGCAGGTGCGCAGCGCGCTCTCCAGATTGGCAGCAGTGTCGCCCGCGGCCAGCCAGGCGCGCAGATATTGCTGCAACTCGGGCTGAACCGCGAAGTCATTCCGCAAGGCCTCTACGAAAGCGGTGTGAAAGGCCTCACCCTCGTCGACCGCCTGCTCGTCGAACAGGCGTCGATGCAGAAAGGCGTGATCGGCAAGAATCCCGCGACAGAAGCCATGAATCGTCGATATGGTGGCACGATCGAAGGCCAGCAGAGCGTCGCGCAGCCGGCCCCGCGCCGTTTCGTCGATGCGCCAGCATTCTTGGTCGGGAAGTTCAGCAGCGGCGGGGTGATCGGTCGAGAGATGGCAAAGTTCACTCAGTCTTGCGCGCAAGCGCAGGCAAAGCTCGGCGGTGGCCCGCTCGGTGAAGGTGACGACCAGGATCTCCTCCATGCGCGCGCCGCGATTGAGCAGCAAATCGACCACCAGGTGCTCAAGCAAGTATGTCTTGCCCGTGCCGGCCGAGGCCTCGACCACGGCATGCCGGGATCCCAGTTGATCCAGCTCACGCGGTCGGGGATAGCGGACGACGGCGTTCATGCGGACCCCGATTGCAGCAATTCGAAGAACAGGCCGAAGCGATCAGCCGCCATGCGCGTGGCCATTTCAGCCGGGGGCGGATTCCAGCGCGCGACAGCGTCGCGGATCGGCCCATACAAGGTGCTGAAACGGGCGCGACCATTTTCACCGTATTCCTCGCGAAGTCTCTCGGCCTGGTCTGCCACCGAACCGCCTTTGCGCTGCGCCCGGAACACGGCCTCGCAGGGCAGGAAATAGGCATGAAGGCCAGTGGGCTTGCCGGAAGGGCCGAGCGTCCCCGTCAGCATGTCGCGCACCAGGCGTGCAAGGTACTCGCGTGCGCGAGCCTGGTCCAACACGGTGAAGCGACGCTCGTCGATGTCCTGCTTGTCGCCATCGGTGAGCAGCAGCAGCCCGCGGTGGCCGAGCCGGCCCGGGGACAGTCCCGCGGCGGCCAGCGCCACGTGATCGAGGAAGGCGGCCAGCGATTCCTTGTCGCGCCGGACCTTCTCGTCAGGGTCCTTGCAGCGGCAGGTGAAAATGACCGACGCGCACGGCAGGTCCGGGGTTTGCACAAGAACGCTGGTTCGGCCATGCAATTCCACGTGCAGCGGAAGGCGCGCCCCGGCGGCGTCCAGCTCAAGTGTGATGGCCGGCAGGATTTCGCGCGCGTCTTCGTTCTCGAAGGCCTGGCCAAAGTGCAACACACGTGCCTGCACCGGCCCGCCATTCGCGACGCGGCCGAGTTGCTCAGTCCAGCGATTCAGGATGGCGGCGTGGCGCTCGCGCTCGGCTTCGCCAAACACCCCGGCCGGGGCGCGACCCGCCAATTCTTCGCGCAGACTGATTTCGTCGTACTGGGCACCCACCGCCGCAAGCGATGGTACGGCTTCCGACGCCAGCAGGGCCCGGATCATGGCTTCGCGAAGACGCCTGGTCCGATCCAACGCGCCAGTGGCAAATGCCTCGTCTTCGCGGTCTGCCAGCTCATCGTCACTTTGGGACTCGCGCAGGCGCAGGCGGAAGCGTGCCGATCGCTGCAGAGGGTCTTCGAGGAAACCCCGCAGATCCGCGAGCGTGACGACCACCCTTGTGGCTTCCTCAGGCGGCTCGGCTGCTGGCGGGAGGGGCGCGGGCAGCGACAAGCGAGCCGCCACCTCGGCAAAGGCAGATGGCGAAAGTGCGCGGCGCAGATCTTCGACATTGGCGGGGGCGGCCGTCCCTGCCGGCAGCGAGGTGCGCAAGGACTCGCCCAAGAGCTGGGCCGAATGTTCGGCGCGTGCGAGCGGCATGGCGTCCAGACGCCCGACGTCGTCATAGCGACGCAAGAGCGGCCTAGGACCGTCGAACAGCTTCTTCACTTCAGCGTCGGCGAGGTAGCCGCTCGACAGGATCTCGCGCAACTCGAGCACCACGGCCGAGGGCGGCCGTTCCTCGCCGGTGACTTCATCGCGGCCGAGGTAGGAAAGCACCAGCCGGTCGCGCGCGCACAGCAGCGTCTCTAGGAACATGTAGAGATCCTGTTCGCGGGGTGTGACGTCGCCTGGTTCGCGCCCGGCCTCGCGCAAGTCGAGATCCCCGCGGTGCGCGCTGCGGGGAAAATCGCCCTGGCCCAGGCCAAGTACGAAGACCACGCGGAAGGGAATGGCCCGCATGGGCACGAACGACGCGACGGTCACGCCGCGCGCGAGGTATTGCCCGCGGGTGCCGGGAATGGACGCGAGGGCGCTGCGCGCCAGTTCGGCCGCCACCCGGTAGCTGACCGGCAAGTCCCGCAGGCCCACGTCATCGAGATCGTGAAGAGCAGCCCGGTAGCGCGCCAGCAGCCCCTCCTCGGCGTCATCGCCAATATGGGAACCCTGAAAGGGTTCCCATGCCCTTCGGCCCCCCACCCCGCTCGCCTCGCTCGGCCTCGCGCGATGGTCCGCGGCAAGCCAAGCTCGCCGGCTTCCCACGCGACCAGGCACAAGGTACGCGGTCAGCATGCCGCGGATGAAGTCCAGCCATTCGGACAGGGGGCGCTCGGTCGGGCCGTCGATTCCAGCGGCGAAGCGCGAATCAGCAATGAGCGAGCGCACCAGCAGAGCGAAGCCGAGCGCGCTGCCATGTTCGTCCGGGGCAGTCTCGACCGGCAGGTACTGATTCCCTCCCAGGCTGACCGGGGTCTCGGTGCCACTGCGTTCTCCCGACATGAACGCCCCTAGGGCCAGCCGGCGCAGGCCCTGATCCCAGGTGTAGAGATCGCGACGAAGGTAGCTTCCTGCCAGATCCCGTTGCTCGGCACCGCGCACGATTCCCAGCTCGTCGATGAGCCGCAGGCAGTCCGCCGCACGGGCATCGGGAAAACGCGCCATCAGGGAAGGGTGGGTGAGAAGCGGCACCATCTCCTTGCGCGAAAACGACGAGAACGGCAGGTCTAGGAGCAACTGCGCGGCCTCGGCCAGCCTGTGCCCACCGGCCAGCGGCAGGTCCACCACGTGGTGGGGCAGGTCGTGGCTCTCGCCAAATACCGCCCCCACCTGCGAAAGATAGGTGTCCTTGCGCGACTCGGGCACGATGACCGCGATGTCGTTGCAGCGCAGACCGGGATCCATGCGCAGGCAACGCCAGATCTCGGCCGCCACCACTTCCAGCTCTCGGCGTAGGCCCGGGCAGGCCAGCACCTGCAGGCTGTGGTCGGCGCACAGGGTTGGGTCGGGCTCGGTTCTTGCCACCCGGTCCAGGATGTCGTTCTGCAGGCGGCCGAGCAGCGTGGGTGCCGCTGAGGCTGCGAAGTGTTCCTCGAAGTCGCAGGTTTCGAGCTGGTTGAGCAGGCGCAGGTTCTCGCGGCCCGGCCGGCCCCACAGTCGCAAAGCGAGATTCTCGGATTGATCGAGCAGACCAAAGGGATCGTCGAGCGCGTGGTCTGCCGGGGGCGTTCTGGCCACCCGGCGCCGCAGCTCGGCCGGGGTTTCCACGTCTTCCCAGAATTCGCGACACGGGTTGAGCGTGTACAGGTACACCTCGACGTGCCGGCCGAGCGCAGCCAGCATGCGATGGTAGGCAGGCGCCACGTACGAGACGCCAAAGAGGTGCAACCGCGGTCCCAGTGCTTCCGCCGCGAGCTTGCCCTGCGCCTCGGCGCGCGCCAGCAGCTCGTCGATGCGCAACCAGGTCACGCCTTCGGTTTGCGAGCGAAGAGCGACGCGGCCGGCAGGGCCGAAGATGGCCAGCCAGAGCGCGCGCTGCCAGGTTTCCGTGACGGCAAACAGGTGATCGTCGCCGAGGCTGGTGCCCGTCTCCCACGCCTTGACCATGGCGGCCCGCGATGCCGCGTATTCCTCGAAAAGCGGGCCCAGCCGGAAGGCGAGCTGGCAACGGCGGCGGTCGACAGCGTCCCGCGTGTCACCGCCCGCGAGAAGGTAGTCGCGCACCGGCGCCATCTCTGGCCGTCTGAGAAACCCATCGTCGTGAAACAGCGCCAGCAGATGGCCCTCTATCTGCTGCGCATCCACTACGCGGCCGTTGGAAATCGCCTGCTCGGCCACGCGGGCCAGCAGTCTGCGCAGAAACGTGACCTGCAAATTGGCCGCAATTCCACACGCCCGCGCTACCCCCTGGCGCAGGTAGGTCTCCACATTACGGTTGGGCACCACCACGCGCACCGGGGCAAAGGGACCTTCGCTCTGCCGCTCCTGCTGCATGTTGCGCACGAACGCCGCCAAGAGCGCCTCGGTGCGGTTGGAGCAGCAGACATGAATCATGCGGGGGCAAGGATAACCCACCGGAGCAGAACCGTGTGCTGATCGCCCTAGTGGGGTGCCAGGTACACATCCAGAGTGCCAGGTACATATCCAGAAGTGCGGCAGAGCGGGGCGATGAAGAAGTGAATGTAGGCGTCGCGTAGGTGCTGGAGATCGTTGTCCTTGCCGACGGCGTCTAGATCTCGGGCGGCGGCGAGCACGTGAGCAAACGCTCCATCGTGCAGGTGAGCGGCCCGCAGTGCGCGGGGCGTTTCCTCACAGCACCCTGACGGATTTCAACTTGCCAGACGCCCCTTCGAACGTCGCCATCGAGCCGCCGGTCGAGACGTAGGCGCCTTGAATCAGGCGGTCCACGAACCCGGGCTTGGCCGAGGCCAGGCCATCGGTGGCCAGCACCTTGGACGCCACGCCCTGCGGCTCAATTTCCCCGTCGGCAAACATGTGGCGCAACGCCAGGAGCGCCTCCTTCTTGGGTACGCCGTAATGGTATTGCATAGCGAAGTAGCTCTCGGCGACGACTAGGTCGGAAACCACCGCCTGGTCACCCCGACGGGCAGTCTCTTCCAGAAATGCCACCGCACGTTGCGCTTGATCGGCCGGCTGCCCGATCAAAAGACGGAGGACCACTGACGTATCGAGCCCGATCTTCATGCGCCACCTTTGCGCTTCCTCCCTGCCGCGATGCTGTTTCGGACCGCCGCCAGCGAATGATCGGCAACCGGCCGGCCGAAGGAGGCGAGGCAACCGATCCAGCGGCGCGGTCGCGCCGGCCGCGGGCGCAACACCCACACGCGGCCGGCTGCTTCGTCGCGGGCTTCAAGTTCGACAGCATCGCCCGGTTTCAAGCCGAGGGACTTGCAGGTCTCTGCCGGAAAGGTCGCCTGGCGTTTGGCAGTCAGAGTCAAGGTTGTCATACCTTGAGTATCCGCCCTGCTGCCTTACCTGTCAATACGCGGGTAAGGCAGGCGGGGCGATGCAGGACGAAGGAAAGCGAGGCCAGGGCGGCCACTGCTGGGTCCAGGACGGCCTATAGTGCGCGACCGATGTTTGCGTGACGTCAGATCGGCATAATGGGGGATGGCTCGCACCCATTCACATTTCAGGCCTGCTCGCCGTTGCAAAGAAAGCAGGCGGGTTCTGATTCCCAGGTGAAAGACTACCGCGCCAATGCGGTAATCGCGACCATGTACCAGGCGGCATGGGGCAGCCACTGTTCGACCCAGCGCCAGTCCCCGCACGAGGTGCCGCTGGGCCACTGGATGCCGCTGCCATCCGTGGCCTGGCCGGTAATGCCGTTGGCAATCCCTCCGACCAAGGTGCCGTTCTGCGACTTGGCTCCGCAGAATCCCGGTGGGTTTTTGTCGCCGAACCCATTCAAGAAACAGACGTCATAGGGATTGTTGCCCAGGATCCAATCGAGCTGGTAGCCGGCAAAGCGAAGCAGATCGAGGTATTGGGTTCCGCTGGCGGAAATGGCATCGGCACCCATCAGGGCCGCGGCTGCCAAGGATCCAAGCCGAGCATTCTCACCCTGCCACCAGTATCCCGACTCATTGTCGTGGGGAATGAAGAACCCTGCTGTCGCCGCACTGGTGTGCTGCCTGGCATAACCGAATGGATTTGTCACCGCGGAAGTCACCCCGACCAGGTAGTCGAGGTGCTTTTGCACGGCCCGTCTGATGGCGCCTCTGCGTGATTCGTCGGTTTCGACCTGCAGGTAGCGCACGAGCGCCACGGTGGGAAGTCCCGCGTCCGAGGCATGCCAGAAAGGACGGGTTGCGCCGTCGGCGATGAAATAGCCCTCTGCACTCAAACGACCCACGAGCGACGCTGCGCGAGCCCGAGCCGCGTCGAGGTAGGCGGCGTTCTGGGTGGTGGCGTAGAGCTCGCTTGCAGCCAGCAGCCCGGTGTAGTCGTCGATGACGTTCTCTTTGCCATCATCCGCATAGAGCTGGCCGTTGGTGTTCAGGTAGGCAAAGGCCTTCTCGGCACCAGCGAGGTACTGGGCGCCGGTGAAGCTGCCGTCGACTTTCCATCTGGCCGCGCGTGCGAGCGCGGCAATGCTCATTCCGCCGCCCTCGCGCAGGGCCGACTGCCAGTCGGCGGTTTCGCCCCCATAGTCCCCAACGAAGGCGCAGATTGTTCTTTGGCCGACATCGCCCGACCAGTGATCGAAGACGTTGATGTAGAAATAGCCGACTGGATCGAGGACCCGCAGCAGGTAGTCGGCGCCCCACAGGGCTTCGGCTTGCACGGCCGCCGCGTTGCCTAGCGCGGTCAAGGCTGCGCCCCCCTGGTCGTAGACCCAAGCCAGCGCCCAGGCCACCAGGGGGATCTGCTGCGGACTCATGAAGTTCGTGTAGTTCAAGTGGCTGAGGTACTTCGAGATGTCCCCGGATGCGTCGTACCAGCCACCGCGCACGTCGGCGCGCGCGTCGCTGCCAAAGAAGGGAACGCTTGCGTCAGCGGCCCACACATCTGGGTCATCGGCGCGGGATGCCTTGAAGTAGCCCAGCACGCCCGGAAGGGTCTGTGCGAATAGTCGATGGTCGCCGACCGCGAACTTGGCCGACGCCGAGCTGCCCACCTGCAACCGGTAGGTGCCCGGGCGGGTGAGTTCGGTGAAATCCACCGAGTAGAATGACTTGTCGCTGCCCCATGCGCTGAAGCTCTCGGCCACGAGATCGCCACACCACACCGAGACGCCATCGCTGCCCACGACGTGGAACCGTGACAGCGTGGCAGGTCCTTCGACCACGGCATGCTTGGGGCCAAGGGTGTCAAAGCCCAGTTGATTCAAGTGGAACACGGCTGCCGTGGCTGCGCTGGCTGCGCCCGCTGATAGCTCGAACCAATCGATGTTGGCAATGCCCGCGGTGGATTCGGCAGCAACGAGGTAGAGGGCATGAGTACCCGTGAGCGGGTTCAGGGATACCGTCGCGTTGGCCCAGGTCCCCCACCCGCCGGTCGAGGCAGGGGTCCACGTTCCAATGAGTTGACTGGTGGCGCTGTCCAGTCGAACTTCGATCTTCCCTCCGTCGACCCCCTTGGCATAGTGGATCTGCAGCGTCGTGATGCCGGTCATCTCGACGCCAGAATAGTAAAGGAAGTCACCACCCTCGATGAATCCCACGTCAGCGTTTCCATTTTCGAGCTGAGTTCCCTGCTGTCCTCCGGTCGTGCCCTTGCAATTTCCTGTGGTTGCGCCAAAGGCGCATTCCGCCTCAATGTGCTGGGTTGCCACAGCTAGCCCTGGAGATTCACAAGTCATCACCTTGCTCGGTGCCAGTGCGGGCCTGCTGGTGCTACTGGTCGCGGCGTCGCTTCCGCCAATTGCGCTGGCGTCTCCAACCGTGGCGTCGCCTCCGCCGGTTGCGCTGGCGTCTGGGCCAGCCACGCTGGCTACATTGCCCCCCGCACCGGCAAGTGCACCACCGCCCGCAACGGTCCCGGCAGTCAGGCCCGTGCCGGTGTCCGCCACGGTGGTCCCGCCGGAGCCACCGCTTGTCCCAGGATATTTCTCCGAGGGAGTGGGCCTACAGCCAAGCAGGACGAGTCCTGCGGCAAGAGCGACAGGCGTGCAGAAGCGGGGGTGATGCATGGGGGGCTTCTTGTGGATGGGCAGGCCAAGGGACAGACTGACCCGTTCCGCGGACGAAACATGGGGTGGCGACCTCCCGCCAGGCCTGCACCGGGCTGCCAAGGGATATACTCGGAGGGTGCCCTCTGTGGGAATCTCACAAAGCCGATTTCCTGGAACGATGAGCAAGCGCCCCGCGTTTCACGGCGTGCTCGCGTCGGCCGCCCTCGCACTGTGCGGGTGCGGCGGGCACAAGGCAGGCGGTGATGCGAACGTCGGGATCGAAGACGGCGGCACTGGGATCACCGGTGCCTTTGTTCCCCAAGTTGGTGGCGCCCCCGACGGGGCAGCTCCGATCGGGCCGCCGGATTTCGCGCGCTGCATGACTCTGGGCCAGGGTCTCGTGTCGGCCACGGCGTTTTCGCCGGACGGCACGTTGTTGGCCGTGGCGGGGACCCAACTCAGGCTTCTGAGCGCGGATGACTGGCACGAGGTCAGGAAGTTCGATGATTCCTCCCTCGAGTACCCCAACTGGTGGCGGCTGGCCTTCACTGCCGGCGGCGCTTTGCTGGTCGGCACAGGATATGAGGGCCAGGTGGGGGTTTGGAGGGTCGAAGACGGCAGCCTCCTCCATACGCTGAGTTTCGACGTCAATCCGAATGGGGAACCGTGGGAAGGGGTTGCGGCGTCGACCACGGGTCTGCTCGCGCTCACCGATGGCGCCTCTGTGGTGCTCTGGGATGCAGCGGAACGGCGCACGACCCACGCGATCGAACCGACCCGAGGAAGAGTCGGCCACATTGCGTTCTCCGACCGCGGCGACCTCCTGGCGATCGATGAACTCGATGGTCGGCAGGGTGACGGCGGAACCCAATTCGTCACGGCCCGGATCTCTCTTTGGGATGCGGCGACCGGACGTTCGCTGAGAACCATCGCGACACAAGGGGCGCAAGCAGAGGGGCTCACCTTTTCCCCAGGGGCGGACGTCCTTGTTGCACTCATGAAGGACTCCGCTTGTGGGTACGATGGCTGTGATAGCTACGCCAATTTCTACCGCACCTCGGACGCGACGCTGCTCCGGCGCGCGGGCCCGTTTCCGGTCTCTCCGGCCGGAACCCTGGCAACCCAGTTGGTCTTCTCGCCCAGGGGCGACTTGGTCGCGGTATCCATCCAAGACTACTACCGCTCGGCCAACGACACCCTGTCGATCATCCGGACATCCGACGCAGCGGTGGTCAACGTCTTGCTTGACCCCTGGGGGGCGATATCCTTCTCTCCCGACGGTGGTTTGCTGCTTCCCCGCGGCACATCGGTCGAGATTCGCGATCCGATGGATGGGACGATCATGAAGATCATTCCCTTCGGTCCGGGAAACTATGCCTCAGCATTTTCCCCCGATGGCCAGTTCCTTGCCACCGCAGATGCAAACGACGTCTATCTCTGGCGTCTCGCAGATGGCGCGATCGTCTCGCGGTTCCCGGGGCTCGGGGTGGCGGTGCAATCCTTGGTATTTTCCCCGGATGGTCAGACCATCGCAAGCGGGGGCGAGGATGCCATCGTCAGGATGTGGAGAACCACCGGAGGGTCGGCTCCAGTTGTTCTGCAGCAGGATCAGCCAGTCACCGCGGTGGCGTTCTCTCCCGCGGGAACGCTCTTCGCTGCCGGCGACGTGGGCGGCACGGTGTATCTCAGGAGCGCCAAGGACGCTACGGTGGTGAACACCCTGCACGCGCAGGATTCGGGCCAGGTCCTGGTGTTTTCCCCCGACGGCAAGGTGCTGGCGACCGGCGGAACCAACCCCGCGATCGTGCTGTGGAACGTGGAGACCGGACAGGCGATCGCGTCTGCCTCACACGGAGGCGGGGTCGTGGCGCTGGCGTTTTCTGCCGACGGATCCCTGTTGGCCAGCGCCGCCTCGTGCGCGTCCAGTGTCGAAATGTGCTACCCGGAGGCGGGTGATCCCGAGATCAGACTCTGGCAGATCGCCGGTTCGTCGTTGGTCATCGAGGCGACAATTGCCACCGAGCCGGTCGTCCAGCCATCGCCCCAGGTCCCAGTGAACGCCGTCTGGGGCCTGACCTTCTCCCCGGACGGCCAGACTCTGCTGACCGCAGGGCCACAACATGCGTGGCACCTGTACCGACTTCCCCAGGGTGAACCCATTGGACAATTCGGACCCGGACGGGTCTTCTTCGGCTTGACCTTCGCGATTTCGCCGGACGCTGCGCGGATCGCGGTTGGCGCGTATCCGATCGAGATCTGGTGCGGAACGCCGTAACCAGAAAACCAGCCGTCCCTCAATCACGGCTGCAGGGTCAGGGCCCACAGCCCGTCCTTGTCCGATTTCACTCGTCCGCACACGGCGAAGGCGACCAGAAGAGGAGCGTCGGCCGCGCAGCCTGGCGGGACGACGATCTCCGCTGACCTGGTTGGTCCCACTCCCCGGGACCACTGCCACTTCGTGTCCAGGGGAGGCGAGCCTGGGCTGGGGCAAGCCGGCGTGGCCCAGAACGACGACACCGGTGCCGCCAGGGTTCGCTCTTGCCCCGAGCGAAGATCATAGAGCATCAGATCGCCGGTCAGATCCTGGGGAGAGAAGCGCACCAGCGCGACGACCAGACCGCGGCCAACCGCGACGGTATCTGCAGCTTCGGCCAAACGCTTGACTTGAAAATCGGGGGCCGTGGCCGCATAGAGATTGGCACGGTCGGCGAACGCCACGAGCTTGACTGTGCTCTTGCCGCCTTCGGGCCTGGCCCAGAAAACCGCGGCTCCGGTCGCGGCATCGAAAGTCGCGCCGTCCACCAAGCTCCGGGCAGGCGACAGGTCCGCTGCCCCCGCGGAAGGATCGGGCGAAAGCGATCCGGTGCTGGTCGCAAGCAGGCGGCCTCCATCGAGCGCATCCTCGAAGAGCAGGTAGCTGCCATCGGCCGAGAACTTCGCGCCTGCCAAGCCGGTGGATATGGGCGCAACCTCGGGACCGATGCGCAGCGTGGAGCGGTACAGGGCCCGACATCCCTCTTGCTCGGTCACGCAGGGGAACTCGCCCAGAAGGCCCCAATCCCCGGTTGGGCTCCAGAGCAGATTGTTTGAGTGCGGGCCCGGTCGGGTTGCGATGGGGAGGACCTGGTTTGTCTCCACCTCATACTGGTAGACCAGACTGGAATCCTGCTGAGAGTTTTCGGCATAGAAGAACTGACGACTGCCAGGTGAGAATCCAAGCCAGTCACAGGTTCGACAGAAGCGGTCGTGAACCGGCAGCGTCATCAGCTCGCGATAAGAAGGCAGTTCCAGCAGACGATAAACAGTGGGATCTGGCTTGCTGTTCTGGCTGTCTTGAGGGTCGCGAACCACCGCAAGGCGTTCGTCAGGGGAGATCAGAAAATCCCCCACCAACCGGTTCGACATGTTGGGCGTCGCCCCGGGTTCGTCAATGGCGCCCAGAAGGCCCCCCTTGAGCAAGAAGTAGAGACGAGCACTAGGCGAGAACCAAGACTGCAGAATCTCGCCCACCTCCTGTTCGTCTCCATTCGGAACTTGGGCGAGAGAATAGTCAACCGACGCTGGGCCGTCTGGGCGGAACAGCATGGTGTCGCCCTGTACCTGCTTGAGTGACCCGGTCACGGTTCGGACGAGTGATGCGGATTCGAGATCGAACACAGCGATGCTGGTGTCTCCGTCTGCGCCTGCCACGACATAGCCGGAGCTGGACGTCCACGCGGACCCGGAATAAGTGTCACCCACCGCAACGGCGGGACCCGTGCCGTCAAAAGGAACGGCGTACAGTTGCAGGTCTTCGGCTGCCTGGTCAAACGACACGAATGGACGTGCGCCCGCCCAGACGATGTTGGGGCTTGAGATATCCCTGCCCGGGGCCAAGTGGGTGCCCAACCTGCGTCCCTCTAGCTCGCAACCGGTCGCTACCAGCAGGGCGAGGATGCAGAAGAGCCTAGACATGTCAGAACCAGGCACGGATGCCGAGCGAGGGAAGAATGATGCGGAAGCCGTCGCGCCGCAAGGGCCCGTAGGCTTCGCGCCAGATATGGTCCTGCTGCTCGGTCAAAGTCGCGTTGTCGAGTTCGAGGTAGGCGTCGAGGAGGAAGTTGGCAAGGACAAATCGCTTCTCCACGCGAACGTCCAGTTGCAGGAACGGCGCCAATCGGTAGTAGTCTACAGTTCTTTGGTTCGGCTCCGGGACGGGATAGGGACGGCCGGTGTTGCAGTGAAGACGCGCGCCGAGGGTCCACTGGCCGGGAAGGCGATAGTTTCCCAGAACACTGAGGATGTGGCGCTGGTCCCAATCCGAAGGCACGACCGGACCGTAGTCGCCCACCAATCTGTCCGAACGGGACAGGGTATAGGAAATCCAGCCATTGAAGCGATGTGTGGCATCGCGCCTGAGCAACAGCTCGATCCCATAGCTGCGCGATTCGCGCATTTCGAGAATGCCCTTCTGTGGATCGAAATCAAAGATCGACTTGAGGTCGGTGAGACGTCCTCGCTGGACAAAGAGGGTCGCGCTGCCTGAAAATAGACCTGCCACCGGACTCTCGACGCCCAGTGAACCTTGGCGGGTCTTCTGGATGCCCGTGCTTGAAAGGCCAAAGCCCTCAAATCCGGGAACGGAGACCGGGAGACTTGGCATCTGGGCGAAAGCACCAGCGGCAGCCTTGATCCACAGGTCCTGCCCAGCCCGCCAGGCGATCTCGATGCGCGGCTGGATCGCCTGCTCGGCGCGACCTTGCTCGCAGAAGACATCGGTGCGCAGGCCAGGCGTCACGAGAAACGTAGCCGTGGGTCGAATGCTCACGGCTGCAAACGCACCGAGCGCATAGGCCTCGCGATGGCGCGCAATGTCCTGCAGCTCGGTGGCGGCAGCTTGGGACTGCGGGGCGAAACTCTGAACCTCCCCGTCCAGCCCGACCTGTAGTTCCAGGGCCCGGGCCATGGATCGCGAATACTGAACCCGCGGAGTGGCCAGATAGGACCGAACCGCCAAGGGCGTCGCCATGATGTCCTGCAGGTTGAGGAGAGTATGGTCGGTGCCGATGGCGCCGCTGGCAGCGAACTGCCCGCCGGCAAGGGCACCATCCCAGGCAACACGAAGACGGTGGAAACTGGTGGCAGCATCCGTACCAGGCTCGTCTTTGCGCCGAAGTTCATCGGCGGCTCCGAAGGCGAGCATGGTGATCCGCCCAGGGCCAGCGGTGTGCTGGGCGCGAAGCTGGTAGTCCCAGTAGCCGAGCGTGTACTGGGACGAGAGTCGAGAGACCAGATACCCGGTGTATGAGTAGCGTCCAGCCAGGGCGATGCTGCCTCGACCATCGGGCAGGGGAGAGGTCACGATGGCCCCCGAGTCCAGTGCCCGGATTTCGACCACGGCGCGCGGCCGATCAACCGGCGGCGAACTGGTCGTGGCCGCCACCAGGCCCCCCACGTACCGTCCGAATTGCACGGGGTAACTCCCTGGATAGAAGCTGAGCCGATCGATGAGGAGTGGATTGATCACGGACGGACCCAGGGCAAGGTGAAACAGGGATGGCAGCTTGACACCGTCGAGTAGAAAGCCGGTGTTGCCGGGATTCGCGCCCCGAACCGCGTAGAGCGGAAGGGGCCAGATCAGAGTGGCGACGCCGGGAAGCGATTCGATTGTGCGGAATGGATCGCCGGCCGATCCGGGTGTCGCGGCAGCCTCTTCGCCTGAGAGTGGCAGGGCGGTGCCGCCCGGGCGTGCTGTCACGACGGTCTCGTAGCGTTCCCCTCGTTCCGCGGGCCGCAGGTAAATCTGCAGGGGCTCCGACCGGGGCATCTCAACCACGAGATCCTCTGGCTCGAATCCTGGAAATTGGATGTGAAGGCGATGCTTTCCGGGTGTGACAGCCACCGCAAGAGATCCGTCCGACCTGGTCTCCCCGGCGACCCGCCCGTCCGCGACCACGCTCGCACCCTCGATCGGATCGCGAGTCCCCATTCCGACGACCCGGCCGCGCAGAAACGCGGTCGGGCCGGGCGCCTGGGATGCCTCAGCGTCGGGCGAGGAGTCCGGGGCACTCTCGGTGGCTTCCCCAGCGTCAATCGAATCCCCAACCCCTGCATCGAGATTGGCCGCTCGGGCCACGGTCCCCGCGTCATTGTCTCCGCCTCCATCAGGCTCCCCGTTCAAATGGAAGCCGGTGACCGCCGTCGGAAGAACGACTGAGAGCGCGAACCCGCAGATGCCTGCAAGAATCAAGGTGGAATCCCAAGGCTCGCCGGCATCGTGACAGCCGCTGAAAGGAATTGTCAAGGAAGGTCCGGTGGCGCACCCAATCCCGGCACGCCAACCCGCTGTTTACCTCTTCCCGCCTGTCTGTTATGCAAGTCGCGTGCGCGAGACAAACCCGATCATAGAGCCGTAGGTGATTCGGTAGGAGTCGCATGATGCAGATCGAGAAGGGCATCGACAAGATCGTCAAGACCATCCGCCTCATGATCCTGGACCAGCCGGGCTACCTGGGTCGGGTCGCGACCGCGGTCGGCAATGCCGGCGGCAACATCACTGACCTGCACCTGGTTTCCTACGGGGTCGAGTACAACACCCGCGATCTGACCCTGTTCATCGACGACGAGGCGCAACTGCAGGAAGTGCTGGCCGAGGTCGGAAAAGTCCAGGGCGTGATCATCTCCGAGATCATCGACCCGGTCCTGGAAATGCACCGGGGTGGCAAGATCCGGGTCAAAAGCCGGGTTCCGCTCGACGGACTTTCCACCCTGCGCAAGATCTACACTCCCGGGGTGGCCAAGGTGTGCAAGCTGATCGAGCAGACGCCTGATCTCAAGTACGAGTACACCTCGATCGGAAATACGGTGGCCATTGTCACCAATGGCACGGCCATCCTGGGCCTGGGCGACATCGGACCCGTGGCCGGCATGCCGGTGATGGAGGGCAAGGCGGTCCTGTTCGATGCGCTGGTCGGCATCAACGGGGTGCCCATCCTGCTGGCCAGCAAGGACACCGAAGAGATCATCCGCACCGTGGTGACCATCGCGCCCACCTTCGGCGCCATCAAGCTGGAGGACATCAAGGCGCCGGAGTGCTTCGAGATCGAGAGCCGCCTGGACGCGATGCTGGACATTCCGGTCATGCACGACGACCAGCACGGCACCGCCACCGTGGCCCTGGCCGCGCTGCTGAATGCGACCAAGTACGTGGGCAGGCCGATGCGCAACGACTGCGTCGGCGTGGTGGGGCTGGGCGCTGCCGGCATTGGCATATCGAAGCTGCTCATCGCCCACGGTGTGAAGCGCATGGTGGGAACCGACATCAACCCGGGCGCAATGGCGATCTTCGAGAAAGCGGGCGGCTCGCCCATGTCGCTCGACGAGGTCATGCAGACCGCGGACATCGTGATCGGCGTGACCGGGGCGGCCGGCCTGCTCAAGCCCGCCATGATCCGCAAGGGGCAGATCATTCTTGCGCTCTCCAACCCGCGGCCCGAGATTTCGCCCGAGGACGCGCGCAAGGCAGGCGCGGCCTTTGCCGCCGACGGCCGCAGCGTGAACAACGGCCTGGCCTTCCCAGGCATCTTCCGAGGCGCGCTCGACGCCCGCGCCCGGTCGATCAGCAACCGCATGA
>PMCR01000270.1:0-192 GCA_003155465.1 Myxococcales bacterium
GTTCTCCATCTGATAGTGGCCGGTGGCCGAGACTTCCGCTTTTCCTCCCGTAGGCATGACGCCACCTGTGCTCGGCACCCCGCCCGAGCCGGGGATTCCGCCGACCACGGTGCCGCCGCCGTCCCTGCCTCCGGTGCTAGGAAGGCCGCCGGTGTTGGGGACGCCACCGGTGTTGGCCACGCCGCCGGTGTT
>PMCR01000270.1:210-3093 GCA_003155465.1 Myxococcales bacterium
TACAAGAATGACGCAAGAATGCGACCTACTCGACGGTGCACTACGTGCTCTCGTTGCATACGTTTCCCCCTATTGTGGAACCCATAGAACCAATCACTGTGGTGACGCAGTGGCTTTGCGTCTCCACACGGCTCAGCCTTTATTGTCTACCCCATGCTGCCCATATCACTGCCGGCGTTGGTCACGTTGTTGCAGATTGTCGACTTGACCCCNNCCGCGATTCCGCGCACTTCACCCCTGTCAACCCCACGAAAAAACCGGCTTCAGCCCCCGAACTGCGGAAGTTGGGTTAGCTGTAGCTACCGCTCACAGGACATGGACTTCATTTCCACCGGCTCGCCGCCCCCCAGCTTCTTGTCGTAGGTCACGCGACAGAGCCCGACCCCGGTGGGCAGCGGTCTTCGAAGCGTGGTGGTAGTGCCTCGATAGTAGCAAGCGATCCAGTAGCCCTCCTTGGCGGCCGGGAAGCGCCACACCGCCACCGAGCCCTCCTTTGCGGGAAGCTCCTCGTCGTTCACGAGGGCCGCAAGCTTGTCCGGGGATCCGAGGAAGAAGCCCACGCCTGAGAGCTTTCGATGGGGCTCTCCGTACCCCACCGTCCACCCCTTGGAAACCGCCGTCACCCGCTCCGACACGACCACCTCCGCAGGGCACAGGGTCTCGTCGACGGGCCCGCGAGAGGCGCTCGCGCCAGAGCCGGCAACCAACGCTGAGAGCACGAGCAAGAGCATGGTCCACCTACTTGATGATGGAGAACCTGTCCCCGTCGTTGCTCGCCGATCCCACCCCGCCCCTGAAGCCGATCCGCCGTTTCGACACCACCTTGTCCGGTTTGGCTGCCCATTGATCGTAGACCCAGATCCCTTGGCTGTCCTGTTCGAGGTAGATCGCGGCGTGGTTGCCGGTGCTATGGCTCGGATAGATCCCTTTCTCGAAGGTCGCGATGGCGGTGCCGCGCGCAATGGTTTTGTCCCCCTTGACCTTCGTGCCTTCTTTCCAGAGAAAGGAGGCGGGCGTCTTGGCCGCCGCTATCACGAACTCCACGCACTGCCCGCTGCCTACGAGCGGCTTCTGGTTCCACGAATCGGGATCCAAACAAATATACGGCATGAGATCATTCCCCCTATTGGCCAACCAGAATACTACCTTCGGGCGACGACGTCGATGGCCTCGGGCGAAATGGATGAGCCGCGGGCAGATTCAGAAGCCACTGCTTGAGCTGGAGCCAGATACAAGGGAGAAACGCATGCAACCCAAACGCGCGACGCCAACCTGGATCGGTCGAATCTTTGCGCTATTCGTGTTCACTGTGAGTGCGGGAGTGTCGCTACCGGCGTGCGATTCCTCAAACGGAAACACTGGGACGGCGCCGGGCGGCACAACATCGAATGAAACGACTGGCGCGGGCGGCACCACCGCCAGCCCGGGCGGCACCACCGCCAGCCCGGGTGGCACCACCGCCAGCGCGGGCGGCACCACCGCCAGCGCGGGCGGCACCACCGCCAGCTTGGGTGGCACCACTGCCAGCCCGGGTGGCACCACCGTGACGGGTGGCATGTCGTTCACCGACACCGGCACCAGAACCGGCGGGCTCACCTCTGCGTCCGGCGGCGTAGTCGCCTCCGGGGGTGCGAAGAACACAGGTGGGGCCACCCAGGCGGGTGGAGCAGCGGGTGGACAAACCGCACCCCCGGGCAATGGCCACTACCAGATGGAAAACCTGGATCGCGGCGTAGTGGCCGTGAAGGTTGGAGGCGGCGTTTTTGTCAGCTGGCGCATGTTGGGCACCGAGTACGACTCCACGGCCAGCAACGTTGCCTACAACCTCTACCGGGATGCCAGCAAAGTTTCTACGGTGACCGATAGCACCAACTATCTGGACGCGGCCGGCACCGCCAGCTCCAGCTACACAGTCAGCCCCGTGATCAAGGGGACCGAGGGGGTGAAGTCGCCTGCGGTCAAACCCTGGTCGCAGCAATACCTGAGCATTCCGATCAAACCCCCGTCGGGATCGTACAGCGCGAACGATGCAAGCACAGGCGATCTTGATGGCGACGGCAAGCTCGACATCGTGCTCAAGTGGGACCCGTCGAATTCAAAGGATTCCGGAGCGACCGGCGCCACAGATCCTGTCTACATTGACGGAATCAAGATGGACGGAACGCAGCTGTGGCGCCTCAATGTGGGTCCAAACATCCGCGCCGGGGCGCACGATACGCAATTCTCCGTGTATGACTTCGACGGTGACGGCAAGGCCGAGGTGGCGTTCAAGACCGCGCCCGGCACCAAGGATGGGAAGGGCAACTTCCTGGCAAAAGGGCCAGCCGCTGGCGCCGACAACGCCAAGGACTACAAGAGTTCTCGAGGCATGGTCTTGGAAGGACCGGAGTGGCTGACTGTTTTCAGCGGCGTGGATGGCTCGGAGCTTGATACCGTGGACTATCCCGTGCCCTACGGGACCGTTGCCGATGCAGTGGCTGCCTGGGGCGACGCCGACGGGAACCGATCGCACCGCTACAATGGCGGGTTTGCCTTCGTGAAGGATGACGGCGTGGCCACCGGGCGGCCGAGCATCATCCAGCAGCGTGGGTACTACACGCGGCTGACGGTTTCCGCCCTGACCTTCAGAGACGGGGTGTTGGCGAAGAACTGGGTCTACGACAGCGGATCCACCGCCGGTACTGGAGCCTATGGCCAGGGTTGCCACTCATGTATGGCGGCGGACGTGGACAACGACGGTGCGCAGGAGATCATCCCTGGATCATCGACCATCAACAGCGACGGAAGCTTCAGGTGCGCGACCGGAATCGGCCATGGCGATGCCTTGCACGTGAGCGAATTGGTGGTTGGCAAGGGGATCTCGGTATTCCTGCCTCACGAGAT
>PMCR01000415.1 GCA_003155465.1 Myxococcales bacterium
CTGGCGCCCTCGATCTCCATCTGGTTACCCTCGTGAAGCAGGGCGATCATGTCCTCCGCTCGGTCCACTCGCCTTAGGTGGGCGCCGGTCTCGCTCTGACGCTCCTTCGGCAGGGGCTCGCCGCCTGTAGAGCCTGCCTCGCTGGCCAAACCGGGGGCCGCATCGAGGAACCATGCGGCACCTGCCAGCGCCATGGCCCCAGGTACGACGTGCCGCAACCGACTCCAACATGCCGCGTTCTGCATCTTCATTTCTTCCCTTTCCAGTTGCTCTTGTCCGCAGTTCCCTGCGCCCCATTGGCGCCGAAAGCATGCTAGCTGCACATGGGATGCCAAGGTCGCGAAGTTGGCTCCGGCAACCGCTACCAGCCGAGCCCGCATGCCGTGCACTCGAAATGAATGGCCTGGACCATCATCTTGATTGAGCGCGCCGCGTTTTTGGCACCATGAACGAGGGAAGCACCGGAATTCGTTCGAGCCGCTGCGAGCCGTCGCCGGGGGTGTTCCGCGCACGCGCGGGAGCCATTGAGGACTTCGTGGCGGAACGCGTCCGCGGCGCATTGGCCGACGGCCTGGCCGCGGACGTCACCCAAGCCGTGAAGGAACGCCTGGCTGGCCAGCGTTTGGCCCTTAGCATCACCGGTACCTAGCATCACCGGCACCTAGCATCACCGCTCTGCTCGTGACCATCGCCAGCACAAACACCGACTCCTTGTTGAGGGCGACGGCTCGCGATACCATCGACGCCCTGAACGTGCCCGCAAGATATCTCGCCATGGCAAAACCCTGGGCCGTTCAAAGGAGGAGGCCCCTGCATGGGATCACATCTTGGATCGAGGCTGCGACGAGTTCGTCTTGAGCAGGGGCTCACGCAGGGGACAATCGCCGGTAAACTCAAGGTTTCGCAGGTGACCATCTGCAATTGGGAGAAGGGGAAGGGTGCACCCGACGAACGTGAACTCAGGCTCCTAGAGAAAGTGCTTGGCAAGTTCAACGTGCCCGTGCATCGGCCGCCAAACGACTCCGAAGCATCAAGGGACAGCGATTCTCCGGCCAACGAAAGCCGTATTTTCGGCGATTGGCTGCGCAAGACCAGAGAGGCCGCTGACATGTCACGCTACGAGCTCGCTGAGGAATCTGGCGTGTCTCATGTTCAAATCTACAACTTGGAGGTCGGCCGCAGCACCAATCCTCGGGACGTGACGCGGCGCCGACTCGAAAAGGCATTGAAAGCCAAAGTGCCTGAAGAAATCCAAGATGAGGTTGCTGACGAGCAGGCAATCGAAGGACTGGGGCACCTGATAGATTTCGACCCGTATAAACTGAAGGACTGCCCCGCATGTGCGGGGGTGTACGTCTTTTACGACGTCAGTGATCGGCCCGTGTACGTCGGCAAGGCGGAGGTCATCAAGAAACGGGTTTCCGACCATGTCGACAAATTCTGGTTCAAATACCCGATCGTGAGTCACGCCGCCTACGTGGAAATCAAGGGCGCCATCCTTCGGCACCAAGTTGAGCAGGTCCTAATCAAGTTCCTGAAGTCCAACGCTGTCATCAACAAGCAATCGGTTGATCGCGACACGTAGTAGAGCGCCGCTACGAAGGCCAGCGCATGAGCGTGACGTGACCTTGACCGGCACCACGGTGGTCACTGGCAAGCTCCACCGTGTCCGCAAGAGCCATGCGAAGACGTTCACTGGTGCGCCACCGATGGCGCCGAAGCCAGTGCGGAGAGCCATTGCGCCACCTTCAAGCGAAGCTAGGGTCGCTTGCCGACCTTGAGTAGTGGAGATCGCCCAGATCGAACTCGATGCGCGCCCGTGACTTTGGCTGGATATTCGCAAGGCTAGAGCGTCGGGGGCTCAAATGGATCTGGTGGAGGGCGCCGGGTGACGACCTTTGGTAAATCGACCTTGGACAACTTCTGTTCGACCGATTTGCGATCGAATAGCACGAAGTTGTAACCGGCGGCCCGTACGGACGGATAGCGGAGTCCGGCATAGCCAGAGTTCCGAGCACAGTCCGCAACGAATCTAGGGAGGAGGTACCCGGGTTTCCAGCCAGATCCAGCAGCACCGCCAGGTTTTGCCAAAGCATCGGATTCCAAGAGCGCAAGTAGAAGCATTTCAGTCTCAGAAATGCGCTCGCCTTCGACCAGCAGATCAAGTATTGGCCAGATCGGTTGGAGGTCAAACTGCTGGATCCATACAAGCGCTGACTCCCGTTCGCCCATGACCTCGGCGATTGCAACCTCTTCTGCAGATGCCAGATACAAGACGCTCTGGCCCGCATGATTGAATCTCGCGTCTGGCGCTTTTCCATCGGGGGGCGCATCTAGGTCTTCTGGTGCAAAAACGCAGTGACCATCCGCCAGCCGCGCTCGAAAGAACCGACCAGAAGCTTTGCATTCCGGAAACTTCGCCGCCGATACCGTCCTTAGGATGAGTTCGCCCAACTCATGAGCAATGCCGAGCGTAGGTGTGCGCTCGAGAAATGCCTGGAAATCCTCGATTCGATCTCCAAACATTTTGCGAGCTCGGCGAAAGCGTTCCTCCAGTTCTTGTTCCCACTGTCCTCTTATGCCGACCTCGGTACCTAGATCAAACCCCTCTGTGCCACAGTTCATGCAGCGAAGCTGGGACGCCAACGCCTCGCGAAGATCTGTCTCCTCAGGGACACCGGCTCCGTCGAACACTTCGGTGAGATCTGTCCGCTCGCCCAACACCCAGACGGCGATTTCGCCTCCTTCGTATGGCTGACAATTGTAGCAGTACTGGATGAGGGGCTGAACCTCATCCACGTACCGCGCGGCCAGTTCCTCCGGATCTCGGTCGGGGTCGTGGGGATCATTCACGCGGATCGATCTATCACCTAAAAAGAAACTCGTCCTGCGGCCCTTCAGGGTAACGATGGCGAACACCACGCTCCGCCGGCCCGCCGTCAACCTTGCGACCGCCCTGGTCGGCCGTGAAAGTGACCCGCAGGTCGGCCCTGTCCGTGGGTCGGCCCTTCTGCGCGTCCGGCGGCCGTGATACCGTTCAGGCGTGCCGAATCTGCGCGGTGACGCAGAACATCGACGTAGTCTGAAGACCAACGATGCCCAGAATCCCAGCTCTAGCTCGACAGAAGAGCAAACGAATAGGCGCGTCACGTCAACCAGCCATCTCGGCTCCAAGGCGGGACGACCGTGCCGGTTCGCGGAAGACGAGAAATGCTGTGCCGCTGGCAAGGACGGCTGATGACCGTCCGGCCACGACGAAGCCCACCTTGGTAGACGAACGACCGATCGATTTCTCGCCCATTGTCCTCTCCGAGCTCGAATCCCACCTCTGGGAGGCCGCCAATATTCTCCGCGGCAGTCCGGTCGATCGCTCTGACTGGAAGTCGTACATTTTGCCGCTGCTTTTCTTCAAGCGCATCTGCGACGTCTGGGACGAAGAACACGGGGCGATGCTGGCCGAGTACGGCAAGGACTTCGCCGACGAGCACCGTTTCCAGATCCCGGAGGGATGTCACTGGCGCGACGTGCGCGCGGCCACCAAGAACGTCGGCACCAAGCTCGCCAAAGCCATGCGCGACATTGAGGCCGCGAATCAGAAGCACCTCTACGGCGTCTTCGGTGATGCCCAATGGACGAACAAGGACCGGCTGCCTGACGAGTTGCTGAAGGATCTGGTCGAGCATTTCTCGGCGCTGGCCATCGGCAACGGTCGCGTTGCCTCGGACGTGATGGGCGACGCCTACGAATACCTCATCAAGCAATTCGCCGACGCAACCAACAAGAAGGCGGGCGAGTTCTACACCCCGCGCAGCGTGGTTCGCCTGATGGTCGATATCCTCGATCCCAAGGGGGGCGAGGACATCTATGACCCGGCCTGCGGCACGGGTGGAATGCTCCTGGCCGCCGTGGCCCACGCCCGTGATCGCGGCGGCGACCCGCGCACGTTCTTCGGGCGCTTGCACGGCCAGGAAAAGAATCTGACCACCGCGGCGATGGCCCGCATGAACCTCTTCCTGCATGGGCTCGAGGACTTCGTCATCGAGTGCGGCGACACCCTTCGCAACCCGGTATTCAGGGATCCCAGTACCGGCGGCCTCGCCACCTTTGACGTGGTGATCGCCAACCCGCCTTTCTCGCTGGAACAGTGGGGCCGCGAGATCTGGGAGAAGGATCCATGGGGACGGGCCGTCGCTGGATTGCCCACCGACAGCAACGGCGACATGGCCTGGGTTCAGCACATGGTGAAGTCGATGGCCGCCCGCACCGGGCGCATGGCCGTGGTTCTGCCCCAGGGTGCCCTCTTCCGCGGCGGCATCGAGGGGACGATCCGGCAGCACCTCCTGCAGAACGACCTCATCGACGCCGTGATCGGGCTCGCGCCGAACCTGTTCTACGGCACCGGCCTCGCAGCCTGCATCCTGGTGCTGCGACAGAAGAAGCCCGCCGCACGCAAGGGCAAGGTGCTGGTCGCGGACGCATCGACGCTATTCCGCCGCGGCCGCGCGCAGAACTTCCTGGAACCCGAGCACAGCACCGAGATCCTCCGCTGGGTCCAGTCGTTCGCCGAGGTCGAGAACCGAACGCGTGTCGTCAGCCTCGCCGAGATCGAGAAGGAAGGCTGGACGTTGAACATCTCGCGCTACGTGCTGCCGCCCATCGGGGCCGACATCCCGCCGCTGCCTGTCGCGGTGGCCGCGTTCAAGGATGCGCTAACCAAGTGTCGCGAGGCTGAGGCCAATTTGCGGCAGGTGATGGTCGAGGGGGGATGGCTCCGATGAGCGCGACGAGAATGACCCAGCAGGAACTCGAGTCGTACCTGTGGGGGGCTGCCGTCATTCTGCGCGGCCTGGTCGATGCTGGCGACTACAAGCAATTCGTGTTCCCGCTGCTGTTCTACAAGCGCCTCTCCGACGTGTGGGACGAGGACTACGCGGCGGCCCTGGCCGAGTCGAAAGACCCCGCCTATGCAGCCGCCACGGCCAACGACCGCTTCGTCATTCCGGAGGGGGCGCATTGGAAGGATGTGCGCGCGGTGGCGAAAGACGTGGGGCGGGCGTTGCAGGCTGCCCTTCGCGAGATCGAGTCCGCCAACCCTGGGCGGCTGGACGGCATCTTCAGCGACGCGCCGTGGACCAACAAGGAGCGCCTGCCCGACGTCACCCTGAAGAACTTGCTGGAGCACTTTTCCAGTCACACCCTCTCGTTGGCCAACGTGCCCGAGGACGAGCTGGGGAACGGCTATGAGTTCCTGATCAAGAAGTTCGCCGACGACAGCGGNNGGCCACACCGCGCAGGAGTTCTACACAAACCGCACCTTGGTCCACCTGATGGTGCAGATGCTGGACCCCAGACCGGGCGAGCGCATCTACGACCCCACCTGCGGCACCGGTGGCATGCTGATCTCGGCGCTGGCCGAGGTGAAGCGCAAGGGTGGCGAGCACCGCACCTTGAAGCTCTACGGCCAGGAGCGGAACCACATGACTGCCTCCATTGCACGCATGAACCTGGTGCTACACGGGGTGGAGGACTCGGAGATCGTGCGCGGCGATACCCTGGCCGCGCCCGCCTTTGCCGACAACGACCGGCTGCGCACCTTCGACGTGGTCCTGGCCAATCCGCCCTACTCGATCAAGCAATGGAACCGCGAGGCGTGGCTGAAGGACCCGTGGGGTCGCAACTTCCTGGGCACACCGCCGCAAGGGCGCGCCGACTACGCCTTCTTTCAGCACATCTTGAAGAGCCTGGACCCGAAGACCGGCCGGTGCGCGATCCTATTCCCGCACGGGGTTCTCTTCCGCAAGGAGGAGGCCGACATGCGGCGCAAGCTGATCGAAGCCGACCTGGTTGAGTGCGTGCTCGGGCTGGGGCCCAACCTTTTCTACAACTCGCCCATGGAGGCGTGCGTGGTCATCTGCTGCACCCGCAAGCGGCCCGCTCGGCGCGGGAAGGTGCTGTTCATCGACGCCGTGGACGAGGTCACGCGGGAGCGGGCGATGAGCGCACTGAAGCCCGAGCACCAAAAACGTATCGAAGCCGCGTATGCGAAGTTTGAGGATGAGAAGGGGTTCGCCAAGGTGGCGACGCCAGCCGAAATCGCAGCGCAGGGCTGGAGCCTGTCGATTCCGCTCTACGTGAAGAGGACCGTGGTGAGCGCGGGAAGCGCAGCGGGTGGCAAGAAGCAGACGCTCGCACAGGCCTGGACCGCTTGGGAGGCATCGGGGCGGAAGTTCTGGCTGGAGATGGACTCAGTGGTCGACATGCTCGATGGGCTGGTCGCCGACGACAAACCAGAGGCAGCCAATGGCTAAGCTGAAGCCGGGCTGGCAGCGCGTGAAGTTCGGGGAGGTTGTACAGCTCTGCGGCGAGCGCAGCAACGATCCCGGCGCAGAAGGGATCAGACGCTACGTCGGGCTTGAGCACATCGAACCGGACGACATGCGCATCCATTCGTGGGGTGATGTCTCAACGGGCACTACGTTCACGACACGCTTTCGACCAGGACACGTGCTCTTTGGCAAGCGACGCGCCTACCAGCGCAAGGTGGCGGTCGCGGATTTCGACGGTGTCTGCTCGGGTGACATCTACGTCTTCGAGACGAAGGACCCGCGGATGCTCTTGCCCGATCTGCTTCCATTCGTTTGCCGCACCAATGGGTTCCTTGAATACGCCGTTGGGACATCGGCCGGCTCGCTGTCGCCTCGTACGAGCTGGTCCAGCCTTGCTGGATACGAATTCTCGCTACCTCCCATTTCTGAACAAGCTCGCATCCAGGATCTCCTCTCCTCTTTGGACACGCGGCATGGCGCACTGGTCGCTCTCGAAGCCTCGGCGCTTGCGATGCTCAACACCGCCCTTCTTCGAACGCTGGCTGTTCGCGACGGAGATCCGCTCCGACTTGCTTTCGGTGATGGTTTACCGTTCCCCCGTGACGCTCGTCTAGCGAGATTGGGCGAAGTGGCACGATGTGTAGTCCCTGCCAGGGCCAAGCCTCGTCGATTCGACGGTGACATACCTTGGCTGACTGTCCCCGACATCAATTCGAGCCGCATCGCTGCTGACATCGACGCCCGGAGAGTAAGCCGCGCTGCGCTCAACGAGGTTGGGGCAGCCACCGTCGATGCAGGTGCTGTTTTGATGGCATGCGTGCGATCTCTGGGCGTCGTCGCCCTGTGCGAAACGACCTTAAGTTTCAATCAACAGATGCACGCATTTGTACCGACGGACTGTCTGCTCCCAGAGTATCTCCTATATGCCCTCAAAGCTCAGAAGGGACAGATGTTGTCGCGCGCCACTGAAACATTGGTGCCGTTCCTCAACAAAGAGAACTGCGAGGCTATCGCTGTTCCCGTGCCATCCCTCGCGGAACAGGAGCGAATCGTGGACGTGCTTCAAGTTCTGGAGAGTACTGTGGATGCGATTCGCGACGCCCGCTCCGCCGCGGATGGCACGTTTGCTGTGGCCCTTGTGACTTCCAGCCTGGAGCGGGGTCTGACATGACCTTTACCGAAGCCTCCACCGTCGAGAACTTGGTCCGTGACCTGCTTTGCGGCGGCGTCACCCACCACACCGCAGCCGGCCCTGGCTTCGCCCGGCGGGCCGGCAAGATCAGCGGTCTCGGCTGGCACTACCTTTCCGCCGCCAACATTCCTCGCCAGCCGCAGGAGGTCTTCGTCGAGTCCTGGCTGCGCGAGGCTCTCATCCGCCTGAACCCCGAGATAGCTGCTGACCCCGAGCGCGCGGACGAGGTGCTCTACAAGCTGCGCGCCATCGTACTGGCGGTGCGCTCCGACGGGCTCATCAAAGCCAACGAGGAGCTGACCGCGTGGATGCGCGGCGATCGCTCGATGCCCTTTGGGCAGGACAACCAGCACACGACGGTCCGGCTGATCGATCTCGAGGATCTGGAGAACAACCACTACGTCGTCACCCAGCAGTTCACCTTCCGCGCCGGTCCTGCCGAACGTCGCGCCGACCTGGTGCTGCTGGTGAACGGGCTGCCTTTGGTGGTGATCGAGGCCAAGACGCCGGTGCGCCCATCGGTGAGCTGGCTGGACGGCGCGCTGGACATCCACGACGAGTACGAGCGCGACGTTCCTGAGCTGTTCGTCGCCAACGTGTTCAGCGTGGGTACCGAAGGCAAGGAACTGAAATACGGTGCCGTCCGCGCACCGGTGGACATCTGGGGTCCATGGCGCGGTGACGACGAGGCCGCGCCGGGCACTCTGGCCGGGGTCAAGTTCGCGGTGGACGGGCTGCTGCGCCCGGCGGTGTTGCTGGACATCCTGGCCCACTTCACGCTTTACGCTACCGACAAGAAGAAGCGACGGATCAAGGTGGTCTCACGCTACCAGCAGTACCAGGGCGCCAACCTGGTCGTGCAGCGGGTGTTGGCCGGGCGGCCGAAGAAGGGCCTCATCTGGCACTTTCAGGGCTCGGGCAAGTCCCTGCTGATGGTCTTCGCGGCCCAGAAACTGCGCTTGCTGCCTGCACTGGGCAATCCGACGGTGCTGATCGTGGTCGACCGTATCGATCTCGATGTGCAGATCAGCTCGACCTTCCACGCGTCTGACGTGCCCAACCTGGTCAAGGCCGAAACCCGGGCCGACCTGCAGCGCCTGCTGCAGCAAGATGCGCGCAAGATCATCATCACGACCATCTTCAAGTTCGGCGAGGCCGGTGGGATCCTGAACGACCGTGGCAACATCGTTGTGATGGTGGACGAGGCCCACCGCACCCAGGAGGGCGATCTGGGGCTCAAGATGCGCGCCGCGCTCCCGAACGCATTCCTGTTCGGCCTGACCGGCACGCCCATCAACCGGCGCGACCGCAACACCTTCTGGGCCTTTGGCGCCGAGGAGGATACGCGCGGCTACATGAGCCGGTACGGCATCGAGGAATCCATTCGCGACGGCGCCACGCTGCCGCTGCATTTCGAGCCACGCCTGGTGGACATGCACATCGACAAGGCCGCCATCGATCAGGCCTACGGCCAACTCACCGGCAATCTGTCCGATCTCGACAAAGACAACCTGGCCAAGGCCGCGTCCAAGATGGCGGTGCTTGTCAAGGTGCCGGAGCGCGTGCGGAAGATCTGCGCAGACATAGCCGGGCACTTCCAGGCGAAAGTCGCGCCCAACGGGTTCAAGGGCATGGTCGTCACCTTCGACCAGGAGTGTTGCCTGCTTTACAAGGCCGCCCTGGACCAGTTCTTGCCACCCGAGGCCAGCGAGGTGGTCATCTCGGCGAGCGGTAGCGACGAGCGCTTCAAGCCATACGACCGCGGTCGGGACGAGGAGGAGCGGCTGCTCGACCGTTTCCGCGATCCCGCGGATCCGCTGCAGCTGCTGGTGGTCACGGCCAAGCTGCTGACCGGCTTCGATGCCCCGGTTTTGCAGGCCATGTACCTGGACAAGCCCCTGCGCGACCACACCCTGGTCCAGGCCATCTGCCGCACGAACCGGCCTTTCGGCGACAAGAAGACACACGGACTCATCGTCGACTACCTGGGCGTCTTCGACGACGTGGCCAGAGCGCTGGAGTTCGACGAGCAGAGTCTGCGCGGCCTGGCGAGCAACCTGGCCCGCATCAAGGACCAGTTGCCCGAGGCCATGCAGAAGTGCCTGGCTTTCTTCCCGGGCGTGGACCGCAGCCAGACTGGCTACGAGGGGCTGATGGCGGCCCAGGATTGCCTGCCCAACAACGACGCCCGCGACCGGTTCGCGGCGGAATACTGCGTTCTGGGGCAGCTGTGGGAGGCCATCTCCCCGGATCCTGTCATCCAGCCTTTCGAGACTGACTACAAATGGCTAACCCAGGTCTACACCTCTGTGCAGCCCACCAGCGGCACCGGCAAGCTGATCTGGCAGGCGCTGGGCGCCAAGACGATTGAGCTGATACACCGCAACGTCCACGTCGAGGCCGTGCGCGATGACCTGGACACGCTGGTCCTGGACGCTGACCTGCTGGCAGCGGTGATATCGGCCGACCCGACCAAGAAGGCGAAGGAGATCGAGATCAAGCTCACCGCCCGGTTGCGAAAACACATGGGTTCGCCCATTTACAAGTCACTGTCTGAGCGCCTGGAGGCGCTCAAGGAGCGACACGAGCGCGGTCTGCTCCACAGCGTCGAGTTCTTGAAGCAGCTACTGGCACTGGCGCGCGACGTGGTCGCCGCCGAACGCGAACTGCCCCCGGAGCAGGACGAGGATCTCGGCAAGGCGGCTCTGACCGAACTGTTCCAGCAGGTAAAGAACGACAAGACCCCGGTGGTGGTCGAGCGGGTCGTCGCGGATATCGACGAGATCGTGCGACACGTTCGCTTCCCCGGCTGGCAGCAGACGAGCGCTGGCGAGCGCGAGGTGAAGAAGGCCCTGCGAAAGACCCTGCTTAAGTACCAGCTTCACCAGGACGTCGAACTGTTCGAACGCGCGTACGGGTATGTGAAGCAGTACTACTGAGGCACAAGGAGGGTGGCAATGAGTGAGCGAACGAAGACCTGCCGACAAGTTGCCGATGCCTTCGCTCATCGGGAGCCGCCCCAACCCAAGTCCAGAGGCTAGCTCCACTCGATGGAACGGATCTATACGAACGCCTTCCGGCTGAAGAAGCTGAAGACGCTGGTGGAGCGCGGTGTCTTCGCGGTGCCAGAGCTTCAACGCGAGTTCGTCTGGAGCGCCCGAAAGGCCTGCGACCTGCTCGACAGCATCTACCGGAACTACCCGATCGGGACGATTCTGATCTGGAAGACCAACCGACGGAACGAAGGTCAGCTTCGGAAGCACCTGCACATCCTTCCTCCGTTCAACGCCGCCAACCGCGACGTCTACTTCCTCGTGGATGGCCAGCAGCGCCTGTCTGTACTGTGGCACATCATGCGGGGCGAGGCCGCGTCCGTGCTGAACGCCGACCGCAAAGAGGTCCACTTCGGCCGCATCTTCTTCGACCCGTACACCCCCAACTGCGACTCGCCGTTCGTCTACCGTAAGCGGCTGCTCGGCGAAATGGCGGACCGCCTCGTGCCAGTAGTGGACATGCTGTCGAGCAGCTGGCGGCACCGAATCCGCAACCACAGGGTTCGGGCTCTCGGCCGAATCGCAGAGTGCCGCAACCGCATCCTGAACTACCAGGCGCTCATGGTCTTCTGCGAGACCAACGATCTCGCTGAGGTCAGAGAGACGTTCGTGCGCATCAACTCGCTCGGGATACGCATCGGCGCGGCCGATCGTGCGTTCGCGCGCGCGTCGAAGTTCAACATGCGGGGTCTCGTGCGGGATGCCCAGTCGCGCCTTGGGCATGGCTTTGATCGCATCTCACCCGAAACCATCCTACAGACGATCGCACTCGCGATGGGCGGCAGGGATGTCGGCGAGCGGGCCATCGATGCGATGATCTCTAAGTTGGAGAAGGACAGGCGCGAGCGAGCTCGATTCGAGCGCATCTGGCCCGTACTCCGCGAGTCCTTCGGCCAAGCCGTCGACTACCTCGTCTACGAGTTCGGCGTGGCGAACCTCGGGTTCCTGCCATCGGAGCCGATGATCACGACGCTGGCGCTGTTCTTCCTCCACAACCGGAACGCCCGGCCCTCAAGGGCTGCCAAGCGGCGGCTCCAGAAGTGGTTCTGGGCGACCGCCGTCGGCGCCCGGTACAGCGGTAGGGGCCACCGGACCAACATCCTCGCCGACGCATCGTTCGCCGAGCGCCTCGCCGCGAACCCCCAGGCCCAGGTCGCGATCAAACTCCGGGTTCCACTCCATATCCTGCGCACGACCGAGTACGGCCGGCCCGGGCCCCTCAGCAACGCCTTCTTCTGTCTGCTCCGCCTGAAGCGGCCGAGGTACCTCGAGGACGGAGCCGAAATCCCGCTCGGCGAGATCTCCACGCGCAGCAACCGGAGCGACAAGCACCACGTCTTCCCGCGGGCTCTGCTTTTGCGTCACGGGATCGGGCCCGACCGGTTCAACTGCATCCTGAACATCTGCTACCTGGTCGCGCGAGAGAACCAGAGCGTCGGGCAACGGGCACCTCGCTACTACCTCGGGACCGTGCCGAGAAGCCGGAGAGCGCTGGCCCTCGCACTCAGGAGCCACCTAATCCCGTCAGTCGACGGCGAGGGAGTCTGGGACCGCGGCATCAAGCGAGGCTTCAAGTCGTTCCTGGACGCCCGCGCCCGCTTACTGGTGAAGGCGTTCGAGGCCCAGTCCGGCATGCGCCTGTTCGAGCGCGCCTGATCGCGCTGCGTCCATGCCCCGCTGCTTCACAGCACCGCTTGCAGAGCGCTGTGCTGTTTGCGCCGTCAGCAGCGTCGGACGCCTTCTTTGCGCGCCCACTCTCTGGCGGCTATTAACCATTAACCAGCCGGTGACGGCAAGACCCAGCACATGCCCTACTCGCTTGTCGGCGGCTACACCTTGCCCGTTCGCACAGCCCTGATCGAAACCACCGACAACACGGGCACCGTGGACATCGTGGCCACCGGCCTCCTCAACGGCAATGCCGTGGTTCACGAAGAAGCAATCGTGGGGTTCCTCGAAGGACAGGTGATGCTACTCAAGCTCTTCCTGGACGTCGAATGTGTAGTCGATCCAT
>PMCR01000209.1 GCA_003155465.1 Myxococcales bacterium
GTCGGCAGCATCCTGGTCTCCGCCATCTCGCCCGACGAGGTCTCACACGCGCAGACCCAGGTGATCGGCATTCTTCGTCAGCAGCACCGCCAGCTGGACGGTCAGCTCGACGATTTCACGGTACGCAACCTGGCGGATCTCGCCGCCACCCAGGAGAAGNNGTCACCGAACGGACGCGCGAAATCGGAATCCGCCTGGCCATCGGCGCAAGCGAGAACAAAGTGCTGCTGCAGTTTCTCGTCGAGGCCATGGTCCTTTCAGCGGCCGGAGGTCTGATCGGAATCGCATCCGGGATCGGAGGAGCCCTGGCGCTTGCCTCCACCATGGGATGGCCGTTCGTGCTGTCGCCCCTGTGGATCTTCGTCGCCTTTGGGATCTCCATGGCGATCGGGGTGGTATTTGGTTTCTATCCTGCCCGCAAGGCCGCACGTATGAACCCCATCGACGCCCTACGCTTCGAGTGAGCGCTCGACGCTCATCCTAAATTTCCCAAAGGCATGGGGGGAGAGCAGGACCAGGCGTCCCGTCAACCATGATCCGGTGTCCACGACCAAATAGCGAATCACCCAGTTTTCGTCGTCGGAGTGGATCACCTTGATTGAACCCGGCCGCTATGCCTGCTGGCCGATGCCCACCTCTACGTTGTGCTCGCGCCGGTCGTCGGCCAGGGGGATGACCGGGCCCTGTTGTTGGACGCCGTCCACAGTCACGGTCACGCCATCAGCGGCAGTGGCTGTGCGTACGGCCTTGATGTGATAGACGGTTTCGCGGTGCCGGTAGTGGACTGTGAAAGCTTGCCAGTTCGCGGGCAGGCAAGGGACGATGTGCAGCTTGTCGACGTCCAGCATTAGTCCCAACAGGGATTCAACAATCAGCCGGTATAGCCAGCCGGCAGAGCCTGTGTACCACGTCCATCCACCGCGGCCCATGTGCGGCGCGACCGCGTAGACGTCGGCCGCGACCACATACGGTTCCACCTTGTAGACTTGTGTCGCCTCGGGCGACTTGGCGTGGTTCACGGGGTTGATCATGGCCAGCAACTCCCACGCGCGCCGGGCGTCACCTAGAGCTGCGAAGGCCATAGCCGCCCAAACCGCGGCGTGGGTGTACTGGCCTCCGTTCTCGCGCACGCCGGGGACGTAGCCCTTGATGTAGCCGGGATCCAGCTCCGACTTATCAAACGGCGGATCCAGCAATTGGATCAGCGCATGGTCGCGGCGAACCAGTCGCTTGTCCACCGCATCCATGGCCAGGCGTGACCGCTCGGGATCGCCGGCTCGGGACAGCACCGACCAGCTTTGCGCGATGGAATCGATCTGGCACTCAGGGCTGCTGACGGAGCCCAGGGGTGCACCATCGTCAAAGTAGGCGCGCCGGTACCACTGGCCGTCCCAGCCGCCCGCTTCGATGTTGCGCCGCAGTTGTGCCGCCTCGCTCTGGCAGCGTTCGGCGAAAAGCGGATCACCATGCCGGCGCGCCAGCTCGGCGAAGCGTTCAAGCACGTGATAGAGGAAGAATCCCAGCCAGACGCTCTCGCCCTTGCCCTGCACCCCTACGCAATTCATGCCGTCGTTCCAGTCGCCCGACCCGATAAGCGGCAGGCCGTGGGCGCCAAAGCGGAGTCCGTGCAAGATGGCGCGCGTGCAATGCGCGTACAGGGTGTCACTTTCTGCGGAGCGGCGGGGCAGGTCGTAGTACGAGTCCTCCTCCGCACCGACCGGACGGCCTTCGAGGAAGGGGATGACGTCGTCCAGCACCCCTGTGTCCCCGGTGCCGAGCGTGTAGCGACAGGCGCCGAGTGGCAGCCAGAGATAGTCGTCCGAACAGCGGGTGCGCACGCCGCGGCCCGACGGCGGGTGCCACCAGTGCTGCACGTCGCCCTCGCGGAACTGGTGGGCCGCGCACAGGAGTAATTGCTCGCGTAACAGGCGTGGCTCGCAATGAATAAGCGCCATTGCGTCCTGCAATTGATCGCGAAAACCGAAAGCGCCGCCCGACTGGTAGCATCCGCTGCGCGCCCACATGCGGCACGCCAGTGTTTGGTAAAGGAGCCAACCGTTGGTCAGAACATCGAGGGCCGGATCCGGGGTCTCCACCTGCACCGCGCCCAGGGTGTGATTCCAGTATTGCCAAACGGCCTCCAGCGCGCCGCGAGCCATGGCCGTGCCACGGTGACGGTGTACCAGGTTGGCTGCGTCTTCGATGCTTCGCCCCGCGCCGAGCCGGAAGGTGATCTCACGCTCTTGCCCCGCGAACAGGTCGAAAGGAACCTGGATGGCGGCGCAGGGATCGAGCGTGGCCCCCAGCCTGTTGGAAAGTCGAGTCCGGCCCATGGCGGCCGGGCGTTGTAACGTCCCGTTGCGGCCGACAAACTCGGCTCGGTCGCCGGTCACCGTCCCGGTCATGTCGTCAGCGTCGAGAAACGCGACCCGGTCGGCGAATTCCGTGCTGTAGGGGTTGCACGCGAAGAGCGCACCGGTGCCGGGGTCAGTATTGGTGACCACGTATGGGGCCGATTTTGCGCGTTGGTCTCCCAGAACCCATTCCACGTACGCCGTCGCCGACAGCCGGCGGGGTCGGCCCGAGTCATTGCGCAGCTTGAGCACCAAGAACTTAACCGGCGCATTCGCGTCCACGTAGATCCACAGCTCGCTGTGAATGCCGCCCTCGCTGTGCTCGAAAACGCTATAGCCAAAGCCGTGCCGGGCGACGGTGGGATGGTCGGGTGAGCCCGGACAGGGCAGCGAGGTCGGGGACCAGAATTGGCCGCTTTCTTCGTCGCGCAGGTACAAGGCTTCCCCACAACCGTCGCTGACCGGGTCGTTCTCCCAGGGGGTCAAGCGGAATTCGCGCGCGTTCTCGGCCCAGGTGTAGGCNNAAGATCAGATCGGGGCGCGGTCCCACGGTGTGGGCGGAAGACGCGGCGGATTCGACACGCCCGAAGCTGACCGGCAGCGGCGGTGGGTAGACGCGTTCCACTTGGCTACGCTGGTCGATCTGGCTGGCCAGATCTCCGCGAGCATCAGTCACAACCACGCGCGCAACGGTCTGCACCAGGATGCGATCCTCGTCGGCGATTTGGTCAGCCGGCCGCACGAAAATGCCGCCCGGCCGATCGGTGACGTTGCTCTCACCGGCCGCAGCGATGAGCCCCATGATCTGATCATGCAGGACCTGCCGGTAGCCGGAATGATCCTCGTTCCAGATCACAAGATCCACCTTCAATCCTCGCCGACGCCAGTACGCGTGGGCCTGCACCAACTGACGGAC
>PMCR01000136.1 GCA_003155465.1 Myxococcales bacterium
ATCACGAGCTTCTTGTCCAATGCCCAGTGTGAGGCCGGGTACGTGAAACAGGAATTGGAGGCGCCGTTCGACGTGTAGTAATGGACCTCGTAGAAATCGAGGGTTCCGTTCTGTTTCGCACCGTTTAGGCCGCGCAAAGCCGAATCCGAGTAGTAGTTGTTCTTTCCACTCACGCCCGAACAGTAGTCGAAGGTCTGGGCGCCATTGGTGACGAGCGCCGTCGAATCGGCCGTGTGGATGGCCGCGGCCAACCAGTTCACGGTCTTTTGGATGTACGCTTCCGTGGTCCTGCCCCCGGTTGCCCAACCGCTCGGCCCCATGCCTTCCGGCTCATTGAAGATTTCGTACGAGTACAAGCCGGGAGTGCCTTTGAGCGCGGTGACGAGCGGAGTGAGGTAGTTGTCGACATAGGCTTGGCGGTTCGTGTCGTTCTCTAGCAGGGCTTTGTTGGCTGCCATCGTCGTCCCCGAGATGTTCTCGCTGCCCTGGAGCATGTCGAACGACCACAGGCTGAGGTTGATGGCCACTTTGTTGGTAGCCGCGGCATTGAGGATGGCCTTTACGCCGTCGATGTGGGTCTGGGGAATCTTCTGGGCCTTGCCGCTCGAATCGTAGCCAGGGGTCACAGTTCCGTTGGTGTGGAACCACCAACGGATGACGCGCCCACCAGCATTGTAGGTGTTCTTGAAAATGGTATTGAACGTGGCCAGGTTCGGGTTGGGGACGTCATTGGCGAAGTTGACCCAGGCCACGTTCAGCCCGCTGGCGAAGCTGCAGACAGCAGTAGGGCCGCCGGATCCCCCGGGGCTGGTGGACNNCCTCCCGTGATCGTGTTTCCCCCTCTGCTGCTGGAACCGCCAATGTTCGTGCTGCCCCCGCTCGCTCCTCCTCTGCTGCTGGAACCACCAGAACTTGTGGTGCCGGCTGTGGCAGTAGCACCTGCTGAGCCGCTAGTTCCGGCTCCGCCGCTCGCCCCACCCGAGGCGGCCGTGCTGCTGCTAGCGCTGCTTCCGCCTGAGGCGGTCGAGCTTCCACCACTCGCCGTGCTCCCGCCTGAGGCGGTCGAGCTTCCCCCGTGCGCCGTGCTCCCGCCCGAGGCGGTCGAGCTTCCCCCGTGCGCCGCGCTTCCGCCCGAGGCGGTCGAGCTTCCCCCGTGCGCCGTGCTTCCGCCCGAGGCTGCCGTGGTTCCGCCATTTGTCGTGGCTCCGCCCGAGGCGCCGTCCGTGTCGCCTGGGGTGCTTCCTGCGGGTTCGCAGGCGCTCAGAAGAAGAAATCCCAGCGCGAGTCGGTGTAACTTCATGTGCTTTCTACTTATAGTTGCACCTTACGCGTTTTTTGGCTCAAGAAAGACCCTTGCCAGGTGATTTTTCAGGGCCAATTCACCCGCGAACGCCGCGACGAGTTGTCGCAGCGAGCTTGCGGAACGCTTCCTGTTGGGGAGGCGGGCCCAATTTCCGCTGTGGGAGTGCTGCCGCTGTGGGTGTGCCATCAGAGGTTTGCCAGGTATTGGGTTGTCCTTGGGTCGGTCCAACCGTGATCACCTCCGCGGTCGGCGCGGGAAGCAAGGATCTGCGCGTGCAGGACTCATCGGTGTATTGGCTCACACCGGGGACGGGCACAGATGGCGCGCTCTACCGTATAGCGAAGCCCTGAGATCAGAGAGCCTGCGGATGACCTACCCCGATGGTCCAGATGGTGGCAAAGTAATCGTCCAATGCGTTCAAGAAGACTGGCCATTCTGATTGGAATTGCCGTCGTGGGTGTCGCGGCGGGCATTTTCGCTCTGCGCGGGGAAGAGCCGACCCCGCCTCAGGTGGCCGAATCGACCTCAGAGGCGCTGGCGCCGCCCAAACTGGCGGCCCCCGTTCCGAGCATCGTCCCTGCGCAAGTGGACGCCAAGCCAGCCGCCAGGGAAATTCCTTTGCCGCCGGCCAAGAAGGCGGCGCGGGCCGCTGAGCATACCGAGGCCGAGATCATGGCCCAGCTTCGCGAGTTGGGCGCCACGAATCCCGCCTTAACCCTGAAACTCGCAAGGGAAGGGAATCAGCGATTCAAACACAGCCCAGATGCCCCCGAGCGTGCTTCGGATATCGTGAGGGCGCTCCTGAACCTGGAGCGCCGTGAGGAAGCGCGTGCTGAGGCGCTCAAGATGGAAGAGGAATACCCGGACTCGGATTGGACTCGTGACGTCCACCGACACATGTTCGTCAACCCGCCCACCCATCCGACCGAACGCGGTTACGGCAAGGAATACGAGCTGGANNTCGGGAGGGTCTCGCGAGTAACTGTGTGGCTGTCGGCATACGCGGTCTTGATGGTGTTCGCGGTATTGTAGGTGACGCCGCCTTGAGCCGTGTTTTCGTACAGCGCCCAGACATTCCAAAGTAGCCAGGGCGCGGTGGAAGGGAACATGGATGAAGGTTGCGGAAGGGTCCCGGTCTCGTGCAGAGGGATGGGGATGGTTGATCCCACAACGGCCTTTGTCCCGGAGTAGTAGCTCGCAAACGGCTGACCGCTAGAGTCGTATTCGTCTATGCCGCCGAGATCAGCGGCGCTCTTACCCACCCAGTAGTCGGCCATGGCCCCGTCGTGACCATAGCCCATGACCCAGAGGACGTTGTGCACGCCCTTGGTCTGATTGACGTAGTTGATCGTGTAGTTCCACAGGGCTTTGAACTGAGTGCCGTTACCCTTGGACCACCAGAACCAAGCATACTTGTCGACCTCGTGATAGATGACCATGAGTACGGGCACGTTGGCGCTCTGTAGTGTCTTGAGCTCACCCGCGAGGTAGTCGAGCTTCGAATTGAGCGAGGTGTTTTGCGTCGTGCCTGACTTGGTCAGGTTGTCAAAGTTGGCTACGCTCGACTTCGAGTTGGCGTAGGTGTCGGATTGGGGCGGAGCCCCCATGTGATATCGCATCATGGTGATTCCACCGGCGCCCCAATAGGCCTGTGCGCGCGACGTCGTCCCACTCGGGTATAGATAATCGCCGCCGAGAATTGCGGGATGTTTGCCGGTCGTTGTGACGTAATAGTCAATGTCTCCCTGAGGATTCGACCAACTCGTTTCCTGCTGCCCCGAGAGGACTTT
>PMCR01000550.1 GCA_003155465.1 Myxococcales bacterium
AATTTCAATCAGTAGTGCTAGGCGCTACCCAGGCTCTGGGTGGGCGTCATCCCTCGGCGCGGGGTCGTGCGGGGCTCACCCGACCATCACGAATCGGCCATCAGCTTGCGCAACTGTCCGATGGCCTCGCCGTGCAANNTGCAACGACAGCACCAGGCGCAGGCGTTCGGGAAGCTTCTCGATGGCCTCGGTAAGGCGACGCACCGCCTCGGCGCGCAGCACAGCCGCGTCGGTGGCCTCGCCTCCTGCCAGGGTGGGCAGGATGGATTCGAGCGGCAGGGGCGGCTCCAACAAGGCGGCCATGTCACTCGCTTCTTCGACGTCCACGCCCAGATCGGTCGCCACCTCCTCCACTGTCGCCTCGCGGCCCAGGCTGCCCGCCAGCTTCTTGCGCGTCTTGACCAGATCGTCGGTGCGGTTGCGCAGTCGTCGCGGCAGGTGGTCCAGCCTGCGCAGCTCATCCAGCATGGCGCCGCGCACGCGATGTTCGGCGAAGGTCGCGAAGGATGCGCCGCGGGTCGGATCGAAACGCCGTCCCGCCTCGATAAGGCCGATGGCCCCGGCGGACCACAGGTCGTCGTAGGCACTGCGCAGACCAGTGCGCGAGATGAGCCGCCGGGCCGTGCGCTCCACCAAGGAGCCGTACTGTTCGAGCACGGTGGCGTCGTCGAGGACCGCCGCTGGGGCCCCGTTTGTGTAGCTGGCGATTGCCCTATGCATGGTGACCGTCCTAGCGCGGGACTTCCGTCTCTCGCATCAAGCGCTGCCACATGACCTTCATCCCGCCTTCCAAGATCTGGGGAGCCGGCTCGCTGAACAGGCGCTTGGCCACGTCCACGATGGCGCGGCTGGCGGGTGCCATGGGAAAGAGATCGACGACCGGCCTCTGCGCCATCACCGCCCGATGCACGTTTTCGTCGCGCGGCACATAGCCCAGGTGGCGCAGCTTCGCGGTGAGAAACCGGCCGGTGACGGCGGAGAGTTTCTGGAACATGTCCCGCGCCGGCATTTCGTCCACCACGGGATTGATCACGACGGCGAAGTTGCGAATGCCCGCCTGCTGCGACAGCACCTTGACCACGGCGTAGGCATCCACCAGAGAGGTGGGCTCGGGGCTCAACACCAGCACTACTTCTTGGGCCGCGCCCACGAAGAAGAGCACGTTGTCCCCGATGCCGGCGCCGGAATCGATGATCACCAGGTCGAAACGGTCTTCCAGCGAGTCGAGCGCGGCCACCAGGCGCAGCTTGTCCTTGCGGTCGAGTTCAGTCAGGCGCTGCACGCCCGACCCGGCAGGCAAGATGTGAATATTCGGCGCCGCCTGGATCAACACGTCAGCGGCGGATACCCCCGGCTGCAGCAGATCGCCGATGTGGCGCATGGGTTTGACCCCGAAGAGAATGTCGACGTTGGCCAGCCCGAGATCCGCGTCCAGGATCAACACGCGCTTGCCCGCGCGCGCGGCCAGCGCGGCCAAGTTGGCCGATATGTTGGTCTTGCCCACGCCACCCTTGCCGCTGGTGACCGCGATGACCCGCAGGGGCTCACGCGCGGTCTCGGGCGCGGGAGTCAGCGCGGACTCGGGCGTGCGCGAGACGATGCGAAGGCGAAGATTGTCAGCCTGGTCCATGGCTAGGCTTCCTTCCCCAGCACAAGCTCGACCAGCAGCGGTCCCGTGGCCGGATGCAGGTCGTCGGGCACGCGCTGGCCGTTGGTCACGCAGGAGACCGGGCAAGTCAACTCGGTCGCCACCGACAGGATGCCCGCGGGACCGTCGGCCTCGTCCAGCTTGGTGAGAATGAGTCGGCACACGCCGCGCGATTTGAATCGGTGGACCACGGCGCGCAGTTCGCGGCCACCCTGCGCAGCCGACAGCACCAGGTGCTGTTCCGCTTCGGGTACCGCTTTCAGCAGGTGGGCCTGCGCCTCCAACGCCGCGGGATCCGATCGTCCGGCGGTATCGATGAGAACCAGTTGCGCCTCCGGCACGGCGGCCATCGCTTCGCGCAGGCCAGCCTGATCGCGCGCGAGGTGGGTGGGCACGCCCATGATTTCTCCATAGCGGCTGATTTGTTCCCCGGCCCCGATGCGATAGGTGTCGACTGTCACCAGGGCCACCTTCAGCTTGGTTTCCAGCAGCGCACGCGCCGCGATCTTCGCGATGGTGGTGGTCTTGCCCACGCCGGGCGGACCCACCAAGGCGATCACCCGCCGGCCTTCGCCCTGCCACGGCGGCAGGGCCGGGGCCAGGCGACGGCGAAGCCCCTCGCGCAGTGATTCCACAATTTCGCGTTCGCCATGGCCGGCGGCCACGCGAACCGCCGCGCGCACGAGTTCGTCGGCAATGGCTGGCTCAGCTCCCCGTTCCAACAGGCGGCGCACGATCGCTGCCGCGGCCGTTGACAGTGCATCACCGGTTCGCCCGCCCGGGGTGCGCGGCTCAGCCTTGCTGGACCGCACCTCGGCGCGCAGTTGCTCGACGATACGACGCAAGGCCGAGACCTCACTTTCCAGATCGAGCGATCGGCCCTTGAAGCCGGGCTCGCTGTCGCCTGCGTGGGTGGCGGTGATCTCGATCTCCTTCCGGCCAAAGAAGCCGCCCACCTCGCGGGTCTTGAGGATGATGGCTTCCTCGCCCAGCGCCGAGCGGACGGCGTCAAGTGCGGTGCGTGGATCGGAGCCACGGAAGGTCCTGACAATGGCGTTCATCGTATTTCTCTCCTCATGCGGCCTTGCTCCAAGGAGCGGGTGACAGATCCAGCGTGCCGACCGGCTCGACCTGCGTGCCGGGCACCAATTCGCGGGCCGTGATCACCCACAGGTCGGGCACGAAGCGCGACGCAAACTCGTAAAGCGGCCGGCGCAAATCGGGCGGGGCGATGAGTACGGTGGGGTGGCCGCCTGCGGCCAGGCCCGACGCATGTGCCTCCAGGGTGCTGATGAACCGTTTCGCCGTGGCCAGTTCCAGCGCCAGGGCCGCCTCGCCGTCGGTTTGGCCCAGCGCCTTGCGCAGGCCTTCCTCGGCGGCTCGATCCAAGGTCAGGGCGTGTACGGTGCCCTTGGCGTCGGACAGGCGTGACGTGATCTGGCGGGCGAAGCGCCGGCGAACCTGCTCGACCAGGAACGCCGTGTCCTTGCTGCGCGGGGCTGCATCGCCCACTGCTTCGAGTACGCTGCGGAAGTCGCGAATCGACAACCCCTCACGCAATACACCGCGCACCACCCGCACCACTTCACCGAGGGTCAGAGTGTTGGGCACCACGTCTTCGACCAGCTTGGGTGCCTCTTTCCCGCAATGGGCGAGCAGTTCCTGGATCTCTTGCCGGCCCACCAGCTCGTGCGCGTTGTGGCGCAGTACCTCGGACAGGTGGGTGGTGATGACCGATGCGGCGTCCACCACGGTCAGCCCGGAAGTCTCGGCGCGCGCGCGATCGCCGGGCAACACCCACAAGGCCGGCAAGCTGAAGGCCGGCTCCTTGGCCGCAATACCGTCGAGGTTGGGCAACTGCGGCGCTTTGCCTGACTGGTCCAGGACCATGAGTCGGTCGGCATAGGCCACCCCGCTGGCCAGATCCACGCCGCGCAACTTGATGCGGTACTCGTTGCCATCGAGACGCAGGTTGTCCCGCAGGTGAACCGCGGGAATGATCACGCCGAGATCCCCGGCCATTTGCCGGCGCAGGTTGGTGACCCGGCCGGGCAGCTCGCCGCCCTTGTCCAGGTCGATGAGCCGCAGCAGCCCGTGTCCCACTTCCAGTTCCAAGGTGTCGAGCCCAATGAGGTCGCCTAGCTTCTCGGCCGCGCCGGCCTGAGCCTGCGCCGCGGCCTGCTGAGCCTGCGCCGCGGTGGCGGGCGGGGTGACGCGACGGCGGGAGAGCAGGAAGGCCCCGCCGGCCAGAGCGCCGAAAGCGAATAGAGGCATGCCGGGCAGCAGCCCCAGCACCAAGAGCACGCCAGCTGCGTGCAGGAGCGTGCGTCGGTGACCGAAGATTTGCTGGCCCATTTCCGTGCCCAGGTGTGAGCCCGAGCTGGCGCGGGTGACGGTGATGCCGGCGGCGGTGGACACCAGCAGCGCCGGCATCTGGCTGACCAGACCATCGCCGATGGTCAGGATGGTATAGGTCTCGACCGCAGCGGATAGCGACATGTGGTCGCGCGCCAGGCCGGCCAGCAGGCCGCCCACGATGTTGATGAGGGTGATGATGAGACCGGCGATCGCATCACCGCGCACGAACTTGCTGGCGCCATCCATGGCGCCGAAGAACTCGATCTCGCGTTCCAGGTTTGTCCGGCGGGTGCGCGCTTCGCGGTCGTCGATGACCCCAGCGGCCAGATCGGCATCGATGGACATCTGCTTGCCGGGCAAGGCGTCCAAGGTGAAACGGGCGGCGACCTCGGCCACGCGGCCGGAACCGCGGGTAATGACCACGAAGTTCACCACCAGGAGAATGAGAAAGACCACCGCGCCCACGATGAGGCTGCCGCCCACGGTGAACTGACCGAAGGCCTGGATGATGTGTCCTGCGGCCCCCGTGCCCTCCGAACCCTGCAAGAGGATGAGTCGGGTGGTGGCCACGTTGAGCCCCAGCCGGAACAGGGTCACGATGAGCAGCAGGCTGGGAAAGACCGAGAAGTCGAGCGGACGAGCCACGCCGAGAGCGACGAGCAACACCAGCAACGAAATGCCGATGCTGATGGCCAGCAGGCCATCCAGCGCAAACGGCGGCAAGGGCAGAAGTAGGAGGGCGACGACACCCAGCACGGCGAGCGCGAGCAAAAGATCGCTGCGCTGGGCAGAACCGGCGGCGGGGGTAGGGGCAGCAGCACTCATGCGGCGCCTCGGGCGGCCCGAATTCGGGCGGCACCACTACGACCCAGCACCCGATAGACGAAGGCTAGGATCGCGGCCACCGCGCGGTAGGTTTCCGCCGGCACCGAGCGTCCCACTTTCACCCGACGATAGAGCAGACGGGCGAGGGCAACGTCCTCGATGATGGGGATGCCGTGCTCGCGGGCCAGCTCGCGCATGATCTCGGCCAAGCGACCCTTGCCCTTGGCAGTCACGCGCGGCGCCGCGTCCTCGCCGGGCCGGTAGCGGATAGCCACTGCCACGTGGGTCGGGTTGACCACCAGGGCATCGGCGCGCGGCACCTCCACCCGGGCGTGGCCTTTGGCCAGCTCGTGGTGGCGTCGGCGGCGCCGCGAGCGGATCATGGGATCGCCCTCTTCTTCGCGAAAATCACGCTTGGCCTCTTCCTTGGTCATCTTCATGCGCTGGTGGTAGCGATAGCGGGTGAGTGCAAGGTCCAGGCCGGCAAGCAGACCAAGGGCCGCCAAGATCCTGACGAATCCGTGGGCGAGAGGCGCAAAGGCGGACTTGAGTTGCGTAGCCGATGACTGTTGCAGCATGCGGGGCAGCGTCAGAAAGTCGTCGTGGAAGGCGCTCCACAGCGCGTACACCAGGGTCACGACCTTGACGGCGGTGAACAACAGATCGACCAGCATCTCCTTGCGGAAAAGCCGGCCCAGCCGCCCGCCGCCAAAAACCCGCGAGAGATCGGGCAGGGCCAGGTGGCCCCAGGTACCCAAGCGGGTCTGCGCAGCCAGAGCGACCGTTGCGCCCAGGGCCACGGAAGCCACCACTGCCAGGGTGATCAACAGAGGTCGCGACAAGAAGGGGATGAGGTGTCCAGGTGTGGCAAGGGCCATGCCATCGGCCGAGGCCCACACCAGCCTCACCAGGGCATCGCGCAGCGCGGGCCCCAGTGTGATCAGCGCGCCCAGCCCGACCAGAAGCGCTGCCCACAGGGCCACGTCTCGGCTGATCGGAAGGTTGCCTTCTTCCCACGCCTGCTGGAGCCGTCGGTGGCTGGCTTGTTCGGTCTGGTCTTCCCTGCGGGTGTCGGACATGGCGCCAGTCCCTCATTGGCCGGCCAGGGCCGAGCGCGCGGCTTCGGCCGCCATCAGAGCGGCAGGCGGCGCGGCCAGGTAAAGCGCCCCGGCGCCCGCCAGCAGTGCCACGGAGAATCCGATGTTGGAGATGCCGAGTTGCGGTACCGTGCGGTTGAGCAGGCCGACCGACAGATGTCCGATGGTCACCGCGGTGAGAACGGGGAAAGCGAGGCGTATGGCCAGAGCGATGGAGCCCGCAGCCTGGCCCACCACACGGGCCGCCAGATCGCTGACCGAGATGGGCGAGCCGGGCGGCATCTCGACCACGGATCGGCACAGCCACGCCACCGCTTCACGGTGGATTCCGCCTGCGACGGCGAAGGCCAGCGCCAGGAGGGAGAGAACTTGCGACACCGCCGGAGACTCGGAACCGTGGATCGGATCGTAGGTGGCGGCGACACTGATTCCCATCGACATGCCGATGGCTGATCCGGCCGCGGCGGCGGCGTCGAGAACCAGACGCGCGGCCAGACCGGCGCAAAGGCCAAGCAGGGCCTCGGCCAGGGCGGCGATGATGAAACGGTCGGCGTGATCCCAGGGGGCAAAGGACGGCGCGCCTGCCCCCAAGAACGCCGCTACCGACACCGCCACGGCCGCGGCCATGCGCACCCGGGCTGGAATGGCCGGCAGGCCGAAAAGAGGCACCACGGCGAATAGGCCCGCGCAACGGATCACCACCAAAAGGAAGGCGGCGGCCATGGGCAAGTAGGTGAACGTCATGGTTGCTTCACATGTGCTGCGACATCCGCTGCAGGGCGCCGGCCAAGAACTGCGCCATGTGCTCGACCGCCCAGCCACCGGCGAACCAGGCGACGAGAACGGCGGTCGTCACGCGCGGCAAGAAACCCACGGCCGGATCGTTGATTTGGGTCGCGGCCTGCAGCAGCCCGACCACCAGGCCCACCACCAGCAACGCGCCCACGAAAGGCCCACCCACTGTGGCCAGCATGGCGAAACCCTCGCGCAACAAGGCGGAAGGCAGGTCCATCGTCATCAGAAGCTCCGAATCAGCGAGGAGACCACCAGATGCCAGCCGCCAGCGAGGAGAAACACCCCCAGCTTGAGCGGCAGCGCAACCATGGTCGGCGGCACCATCATCATGCCGAGTGACATCAGAATGATCGCCACCAGGAGATCAATCAGCAGCATGGGTATGAAGATGTAGAGGCCCATGCGAAAGGCGGTGCCCAGCTCGGACACCATGAAGGCCGGCACCAGCACGGTGAAGGGTACCGACTCACTGCGCGCCGGTCGTGGCGCGGCCGAAACTTCGAAGAGCAGGCGCAGGTCTTCCTCGCGCGTCTGCTTCAGCATCCAATCGCTAAGCGGCCCCTCGGCTCGCTGCAGGGCCTCGCCAATGGAGATCTTGTCGTCCAGGAGCGGTTGCACGGCCTGCTCGTGCACCCGCCGGACGGTGGGCGCCATGATGAACAGCGAGAGGAAGAGCGACAGTCCGATCAGAACCTGGTTGGGCGGCAGTTGCGGCGTGCCAAGCGCCTGGCGCAGGAAAGAGAGCACGATCACGATGCGGGTGAATGAGGTGACCGAAAGGACCAAGGCCGTGCCGAACGACAGCGCGGTCAGGATGAGGAAGATCTTGATGGCCGAGGAGCCCCCACTGGCCAGGGCCATCTCGCTGCCGGCTCCGACGGCTTTGGAGAGAAGCTGGGTGGTGGTCGGGCCGCTCATGAGACCTTGCCCGAAAGTCCCTGGGCCAGCTTGCTGCGCAACTCCTGATCCTCGTAGCTTTCATCCAGCAACTCACGGAAGGCGGCCGCGTCACGCGCCGAGGAGTCCTTGGGCCGCGGGCTAAACAATCGTCTGAGTACGCCCATCTCGCCCTCGGGCTCGGGTGCGGCCTCGGCCGCCAAAGCCGGGGCAGGCTCGTCGGAGTATTCCCGTACAGCGGGCAGGTTTCCCATCACGGCCGCGACGGGAATCTCGACAGTCCCTTCCAGCGACGCCAAGAGAGCGATTCCCGCCTCGCTGGCCCCCAGCACCATGGTCCGGCCGTTCACCCGTGCCACTAGCAGTGTCCGCTTGGGTCCGATGGCGGCGGTTTCCAGAATTTGGATCATACCCTGGCGTCGCGTGCGCCGGCGGGTAAGCGCCAACACGCCGCCGGCCACCCCCACCAGCATGACGACGGCCAGGACCGACCATGAACCGGAGCGGCCGCCGCCGGCGACCGCGGCCACGGGAGCGGAGGCGCTGTGAGCCGGGGCCAAGGGGCTGGGAGCGGCTGTCGCCGCGGCAGCAGGCTCGGTTGTCAAAGGCGCTATCCCCGGGGCCTGGGCATCGTGCCCAAGGGGTTGCGCGGTTCCGGCAAGCACCGGTGCGGTGGCGGCGGGTGCCGCCGGCTTGCCTTCCAGTGCGGGCAGGGCGGTGGCCGCGAGTCTTTCATTCGGCTGGTCCCCGGCGAGGGCTGCTCGATTCTCGTCTTCTTCGGGTTCCGTCTTGGCCGCGAAAGGCATCTCTGCGGGCAGAGCCAGCGCGGCCTGGAGCAACTCCTGTGAGGCGGTGTGGCTGGCGGGCTTGTCTATGCGGCGACCCTCAGCGGTCGGGCTCTTGCGTCCTTGGGCGGTCACGGCGGCAACGGCGTTCGAGTCGCAAGAAAACTGCACGCGAAGCCCTGACGGCAGGGTTTCGACGGCTGCAGGCTCGCGGCAGTGCACGCCGGGTTCGAGCGGAACCTCGAGCTTGGTGTAGCGCGAGCGGGTGCGGGCCACGATGGGGCGGTCGCCGTTTTCGAAAGACGCACGCTCTGGGGTGGTGCCGTCGACGAAAATGTAAAGCAGGCTCTCGCCGGTCATGGGCCTGGCCGCGCGAGCAGGGATCGGCTCCGAGGTGGCGACTTCGATGATCACGCTGTTGTCTTGGGCCTCGCTGGTAACACCCGTGACGGTGATGGCGGCAAGTGGAAGCAAGGCCAGTTGGGTCAACATCAGGCGTCCTCCTTAGCGTAGGCGTGCGATTCGTTCCGATGGACTGACGATGTCGGTGATGCGAATGCCGAACTTGTCATTGACCACCACGGCCTCACCGCGCGCCACCAAACGGCCATTGATAAGGATGTCGAGAGCCTCGCCCGCGATCTTGTCCAGCTCGATCACCGAACCGGGGCTCAGGTTGAGCAGGTCCTGGATCGACATGCGCGCCCGCCCCAGCTCCACCGAAAGATCGAGCGGCACGTCGAGCAACAGATCGAGGCGCCTTCCTTGTGCTCCGGAATCGGGGGTGTTGAGATTTTCCTCGGCCATGGTTTCCTTTTGCTCCTGGTCGCTACGCGGCTGCCTGGGTGAAACTGTGGGGGGCCGTGCGCGCGGGCCGGTTGGTGGCGGCTCCCTGCACGACGGACTTCAAGACCTCGACAGCCATTCCGCCCCCGACCACCTTGGGCAAGGCGGTCATCTTGGGGCGCTCCTGCACCAGCACCGGTAGCGGCGAGCCCTCGCTGGTGTTGAGCGTGACCACGTCGCCGACCTTCAGGCCGAGCAGGTCACTCAGACGCAGATGGTAGCGACCCATCTCGACCCGCAACTCGACCTCCACCAGTTCCAGTTCATGAGCCAGCGCGTGTCCGAAGCGTACGTCACGCTGCCCACCCAGGCGGGGCGGCGAACTCAGCAGCTTCTTGGCCGCCTCCACCGCAGCGTAGGGGATGGCCAGCATCAGGCGGCCGTCGGCCGGGCCAGTGATCTCGAAGGCACACAGAATGGCCACGTCGCTGGGTGTGGCAATGGCGGCCATGCGCGGATCGGACTCGAAGCGCAGGACCTGCGGCTTGAACGACAGCACGCCCTCCCACGATGTGGCCATCGCATCAGCCAACATGCTGAGCACATTGCGCAGCACGACCTTCTCCACGTGGGTCAGCTCGGACCGCGTAGCGCCGGGTTCGGACTTGGCCTTGCGATCGCCGAGCGACGCGGCCAGCAGCGACTGGGCCAGCGGTCCCTCGACAATGACCAGCGCCATCCCGTGTCCGGCGCCCAGGCTCATCACGCCGATGGCGTTTTGACCGTTGAGAAAACTGTTGATGTCGGCGAACTTCATCAAGCTGGCGGGCGCGGCCGTCACCCGCAATTCCAAGCGGGTGCGCCCGGACAGGGTGCGGCCGAAGAGTGAGGCGATGCGGTCGTTGATGGAATCCAGGGTGGGCATCTGGCCGCGAATGATGCGGTCCTGGCTGGTCAGGTCGTAGGGCACCACCGGCCCCTTGGCATCAGGCGCGGCGCCGTCGGGAGGAACCTGACCCTCCTGGATCGCCTGCATCAGGGCTTCGATTTCTGTGGGGTCGAGGGGAGATGCCATGGAGGGGACCTTTGGACTACTGGATGATGAAGTCGGTGATGTACAGAGCGCGGACGCGGTGGCCTGGTACGATCTCGTCCAGGCGTTTCAGCAGGGCGGTCTTGGTCCGTTCGATACCTTCGCTGCCGCGTAGCTCGTCGAGGGTTCGATCGGAAAAGTAGGTGATGACCGAGTCGCGGATCTGCGGCAGACGCGCCTGTACGATCTCCTTGTCGGCGTCGCCGGTGACCTCCACGTCGAAGGCCACGCGTACATACCTGTCCTGGTCGACCCCACGAAGCTGGATGACGAAATTTTCTAGCTTGAGGACAGGCCCGGGTCCTGGGCCACGCCCGCCGCTTGCCGCCTCGCCGTGTTCGCTGGGCGCTGGCGCCTCAACGCTGGCAGGGGCAGAAGCCGCGGGCTTTCTCATCACCATGAACAGCACCGCGCCCATCATCGCGACGTTCACCACCAGGATGATGGGAAGCAACTTGTTTGCGCTCAAGCGTGGGGCTGCCACTACCGCCGGGGCTGGTTCTTCAGTCTGTGCCATTGCGATTCTCCAGCAGGTGGTTCAGCAAGCGGCGTGCCTGTCGAGCGGCAATGATCCCGCGGGGTTCTGCGTGTCAGGCCACTGACGCGGCCAGGTTTCGGTGTCAGGATGGTGGCGGGGCGCGAAACTGGAATGCGCGGTCCGACCTGCCCGGCGGAGCCGAATTTTCCGACACGCCGTAGCTAAAGACTCGATGCTATTGCGCCGAAATACAGATCATGGCGATGGGAACGCTTAGGTGGGTTCGTACATGAATGTGGCCCATTCTCACCCGGACCATCCGAGGGAACCGTCCATCGAAACCTTCGAGCCGGGTATCCTCACGCACAAGATCGAGGACATCGCCCTGCGGGCCGTAACCGACAGCAAGGCGATCCAGCGCAGCTTGCCCGACGTCGCGGCGCAGGTGCTCGAGCTGTGCCAGCTTGCCTACACCGACGCAGGCCGGGTCGAGAAGGCGGTCAGCAAGGATCCCTTCATCAGCGGTCAGTTGGTGTCAGTGGCCAACTCCGCCATGTTCGCCCCCCGGGTTCCCATCGTCGGGGTGCGCGATGCCGTGGTTCGCCTGGGCCTCGACAACGTGTGCGACATCGTGATGATGATCGTGAGCAACTCGACCATGTACCGGGTCA
>PMCR01000085.1 GCA_003155465.1 Myxococcales bacterium
TCAGGCTGGGGTGGCTGGCCATACACCCCGCCGCCTACGATAAGGGTCAGCCGGTGGGTGGCGCGATAGTCGACGGACAAACGCGGATTGGGAAGCCGGCGCACCAGCCACCAAGCGTTGTTGCTCCAAGGCAGGGGATTGTGGGGCGTGTCCAGACGGGTGTACCCGACGTTGGGCACGCCCTCAGTTTGGGGCCGGCGCAGATTCCCGTCAATCAGGGTGGGCTCTAAGCGTAGTCCGGGTGTCACGGTAAACCTTCCCAGGGTGATCTCGCAGAAGGCGTAGGTGGCGGCGCTGAGCAGGTTGATCTGCCACGCATCGGAATTCACGTCAGTACCTGGGGGTTGTCCGAAAACCGTTACGTCGCCCTCGCGCGGCGGCTGGTTGATAGAGCCGAAACGGCGCAACGAGGAACTGCGGCCTTGCACGTCGACCCCAAGTGAAAGCGTGGCGACCGTCGACACGCGACGGCGATAGGAGGCGAGCAGCGCGTACTGCCAGGCATCCACATTCAGGGTAACCGGCGTGCTGCCGAAGTGCGCGGCCGAGCCATTGGCATCCCATCCGAACGATGGCGCAAAGACCACGCTCGATCCATCGGGCAGCAATCGTGTGTAGCGCAAAATGAGCCGTTGCGCCTGCAAGGTCGTGTCCTGCGTGCGCACCTTCCATGGATCAGCCGAAGGGATGGTGCGGCGCAGATAGTCGTCGGAAGCGAGGTACGTGGCGCTGAGGTCTTCGTCCTTTCGCAGAGCCAAGGTCGCGCGCGCCTGGTAGTCGTCGTAGCGGGGTATGGGGAAATAGTCACCCACCTCGCGTGACACCGCCGCCTTGAGCGTGCGGTCGAGGTAGCCAAATCGGCCCGCCACTGCCAGGCGTAGGCTGGGGGTAAGTGCGGCCGACAGCATGGCCGAAGCATCCACCACGTCGGCCGCCGCGTAGCCATGCAAACCCTCGCGCGGCAGCTCGCGCAAATCGATCCGCACTAGACCGCCCAGGCCGCGGCCGTATTCGGCGCCGTAGGATCCAGGGGACAGGTTGATTGACTTGACCAGGTCGGCATTCACTGTCGAGCGCATTCCGCCCACGTGATAGAGGGCAGGTATTTCGACCCCTTCCACGTTGACCCGCGTCTCTTGCGGCGCCGAGCCCCACACCACTAGGGCCCCCGAACCAAAGGCCGAGCGGGCCACGCCGGGCAGGTTCTGTACCACCTTGAGTGTGTCACCCTGTGTCCCGGGCACTCGGCGCGCTTCCTCGGCTCGCACCTGCGTCTCTACCACTTCCTTCTTGATGCGCGGGGCGCGGACCACGCTCTCCTCGTCCACGTCCGCCTCCTTCTCCTCCACCTGGTATTTGACCATCTTCTTCTTGCCCTTGGTGATGATCTCCTCCGTCCTGACTGTGACCAACTGCTTTGCGGAAAGCTCAACCACGTGAGGCCCAGGGGGCAGATCCGTGAAGGCAAAGGCGCCGGTTTCATCGGTGATCGCGTCCACGCCTGCGTCCACCACGCGCACCCTGACGTGTTCCACCGGAGCCCTCTTGCCACGGTAAAGCACCACGCCCTCGAAATTGATCTGCGGGCCCAGCGAAACCATCACCTCCTTAATCTGGAAACGGTAGGCGTACTGAATCTTGACGGGAGTGGGCACGCCGTCCATGCGGGCTGGCTCAAATTCAAACTGGCGCGTGGCCGCCAGGGCCGCGGTGTCAAAATCAGGAGCGGCCGACTGCACCACCTCGATATTCTCCACTCGGCCCTCGGCGTTGATTTCAATCGACAGGAGAACCTTGGCCGTGGTGCCGGCTGCCTGCCGCTCCGGCGGGTACACCGCTTCCACGAACCTCAGCAACTTGGGCGGCTTCAAGCCGTGCTCGCTGCCCGACTGGGCCGCGGGTTGGGCCCAAACAGCGGGGAAGGTCGCGGCAGCCAGCAGCGTGGCGACGACCGAGGCAAACAACGGCTTCATCCGATACCTACTGCGGCTGGAACTGGAGGTCGAATTCAAACGCGCGCGCTCCTGCCCCGGCGCCATGGTCGCCGCGGGTGGCCGCATCGGTCGCGATACCGAAGACATCGGCCGGGTTTCCGTCCGTCTTGGTCAGAAGCAGGCCAGTGTAGGTGGCCAGGGCTTCCCACTCCGCCGAAACCTGGCCGCACAGAGAGAAGGCGTCAACGCGAACCACATAGTGGCCTGCCGGCGGCAGGCCTTGCCACACCACGTTTTCCTGGTCGCGGCCGTCAATGTTGCAGTCGGCATTGCTGTCGAAATCCAGGCTTCCGACCGCACCCTGTTGGTCGGCTGGCAACGCAGAGCCCGTGTCAGGCGGCAGGTTGCTCGCGTGCTTGGACCAGATCTCAGCCGTGCCAGTGCCATCGGGCGATGGCGCCAGCACACGCAGATCGAAATCCACGGGAGCCTCCCAGTGCAGCGAGATGACCAAAGAACCGGAGGGCTCGCTGCTGAGCAGGGTCAAGTTGAGAATGATTGATGGCCCCAGGCGGCCTTCCTGGGTCACGCCACGGAAAGTGACGGGCACCACTGGATTGCCGCTGCTGCCTTGTTCAACCACNNNCCGTTGAGGCCACTGACCTCGGCTGTCGCTTGATCCTCCGGCGCGTCAGTGATGTGGCCGGCCCTCACCTGCGCCCCTTCGACCCGTAGCATGGCGGTCAGCCCCGATGAGGAACTGGCGCCTTGACAGCCAGAAATCCA
>PMCR01000315.1 GCA_003155465.1 Myxococcales bacterium
GCCGAGCTGGCGCAGATCGCGGGGCGGGCCGGCCGGCACCACAACGACGGTCGTTTTGCCACCCTGGCGCCGTTGCCACCCCTGCCGGCCGCCGTGACCCGCGCCATCGAGGACCATCGCTTCCCGGTGCAAAAGAGCATCCTTTGGCGTAGCCGCGATCTCGACACCAGCTCGCTCGACGCGCTTGCGGCATCCCTGCGCCAGCGACCGTTTGCCGCTTGCCTGGAACTTCAGGACCAGGCCGAGGACTCGCGCGCCCTCTTGCGCCTGGGCCAAGACAGCGAGGTGACGGTCCGTGCGCGCGATGCCGAAAGTGTCGCCCTGCTGTGGGAGGTCTGCCAGATTCCTGACTATCGCCAGCTGCAACTCGATGATCATTTTCAGCTTCTGCGCGCGGTGTTCTTGCAACTGAGGGGGCCGCGTCATCGATTGGCCGACGACTGGATCCGACAGCATGTCGACCATCTGGACGACCCGCAGGGTGACATCGACACCTTGCTGGCGCGCATGGCCTTCATTCGAACCTGGACGTACATCACACACCACACGCGTTGGGTGGATGACGCCCGGGCATGGCAGGAACGGGCGCGCGCCATCGAGGATCGATTGAGCGATGCCTTGCACGACAAACTGGTGCTGCGCTTCGTGGATCCGACCTCCCGGCGCACGCGTTCTCGGGCCCGGCGCGATGGATCGCTGGGCCAGCAACTGCGCGCGGCTGTGCTGGAGGATACGAGTCACGAAACCCTAGACCAGAGCGCGGCGATCCCGCGTTGGATCGACGGGTTGGTGGATGCCGCCCACGATCGCTTTCGCCTCGACGACGCGGGTCGTATCTTGGACGGCGATCGGGTGCTGGCGCGGCTGGCAGCGGGCGGGGATCTTCTGCGGCCCGAGATCACGCTGCTGGTGGACGATCTGGGTGCCGGCCAGCGCCTGCGCCTGCATCGCCGGCTCGTGGCCTGGACCCGCGATTGGGTGGCGCAACTGCTGGCGCCTTTGCGGGACGAACGATTGGCCGGCCTGGGACCGGCGGGGCGCGGTCTCTGTTATCAGCTTGAACAGGGGCTGGGCACCGTCCTGGTCGGCCACGCGGACGAGCAGGTGCGGGATTTGGAAGCGCGCGACCGCAGCGCGCTTGGCCGCGCCGGCGTGCGCCTGGGCCGACACGTGGCGTTTTCAGTCAGGCTGCTGCGACCCGAGGCGCTGCGCGAGCGGACTCTGCTTTGCCAGGCCGCGATGGGATGCCGGCTGCAACAACCGCGAGCCGACGCGGTGTCGTTCCTGCCCAGCGCCGAGGTGAGCGACGGGACCTACGCGGCCATGGGATTTCCGGTGTTTGGGGGCCGCGCCATCCGCGCGGACGTCGTGGAGCCCGTCGCGGGCCGTGTGATTTCGCGCGCGAGCCCGGCGGAGATCGCGCGTCGCCTGGGCTGCTACCCCGACGAGGTGGAGTCTATCCGGCAAGCATTCGCCCCGTCAGGTAGGCGTTCACGTCGATGAATCAGGCTACCTCAGGTAGATGTCGGGCTTTGGCGGATCGGCCATGTTGTTGCCGATGTGAAAGCCGACATGCGGAGGCTGGTTGAATCCCGTCTGCTCTGCCGACACCCTTTGTGTCCGGAAAGTCGTCGCGGAAATTCTGGCACTAATTCGCGGAGATACACAGCTTGAAAACGGCACGCGTGAACCGGCATGGTGATGCCGATGCTCCCGGCGACGCTCCAATTTGTCATCGCGATGATCGCGTGGACACGAGCGATCAGCGGTCAGCAGTAGCACCGCTTGACTTTCTGGGGAATCTCGGCCAGACAACCGAAGTCGCGCCATGGTGCGAGCCGGAGCTGACCTTCGGCTATTCCTAACCTAACAGGAGGTTTCCAATGAAATCGTCGGGGCTCATCGTTTTCTGCGCGGTTGCGGCTACGCTCATCGGTTGCTCCTCGGACAATAAGCCCTCGGACGCCAGCCAGCCGGACACCAGGCAGGCGGACACCAAGCAGCCGGACGTTGCCCAGCCGGATGTCACTCAGCCTGACGCTGCCCAGCCGGACGTTGCCCAGCCGGATGTCACCCAGCCTGACGTTGCCCAGCCGGACGCCACCCAGCCGGATGCCAGCCAGGCTGACGCGAACCAGGTTGACGCGAACCAGGCGGATACCAGCCAGCCAGATTCCGGCCAGGGGGACGGATCGACTCTGCCCTACGCGGAACTCAAGCGTGAGAATTTCCAGAAGGTCGTCGACGGCAAGAATGTCGACCTCTACACGATTGCAAACAGCAAAGGAATGTTCGCCAAGATCACTAACTACGGCGCCAAGATCGAGCAGATTGTCGTCCCGGACAAGGACGGCGTATTTGGCGACGTGGTGCTCGGCTACGACACCATCGACGGCGTACTGGGTGGCCAGGCGTCGATGGGTGCGTTCGTAGGACGCTACGCCAACCGGATCGGGGGCGGCACGTTCACCCTGGACGGTGTCACCTATCTGGTTCCCATCAACGAGTCCACTCCTGCCCCCAGGAACAACACGCTCCACGGCGGACCGATGAGTTCGCGCGTGCGCGTGTTCGACGCCGTCCAGTTGTCGAGTTCCAGCCTGCAGATGAGCCTGGTCTTCCAGGACGCAGAGGATGCCTCTCTGGTCACGGCGACGACCCCCGGCACCAAGGGCTTCCCCGGCACCCTTTCAATCAAGGTGGTCTACACGGTCACGGACGGGAACGAGCTTAACGTTGACTACAGTGGAACCACGGACAAGAAGACGGTCATCAACTTCACCAGCCACCCATTCTTCAACCTGAGCAACACCCCGGGAAGCTCCATCCTCGATCACCAGTTCACGGTGAACGCGAGCAAGGTACTCGACTTCAACGCCAGCCTCCTCCCGACGGGCACGCTGCTGGATCTCACCCTCGCTGAGAACGCGCCGATGGACTTCCGCGTGGGCAAGACCTTCCGGCAGGACTACCAGACCAACTACCCGCTGCTGAACCTCGTGGCCGGTGGAGGCACCGCGGGCGTCGCCGGCGGCTACGACAACCACTACGTGCTCGACAAGTCGGCCGATGGCGGAAGCCTGACCTTCGCCGCCAGGGCGTACGAGCCGGTCTCGGGCCGCACCCTGGAGGTCTGGTCGACCGAGCCGGGCATACAGCTCTTTTCTGGCAACAACCTCGCCGGCCAGTCCCCGCGCGACCTGGGCAAGGGTGGGGTCCTGTACCAGCGGTACACGGGTTTCGCGATGGAGCCCAGTCACTTCCCGGACTCGCCCAACCAGCCGAGCTTCCCCTCGACCGTTCTCGACGCCGGCAAGACCTACACAGGCCATACCGTCTTCAAGTTCGGCACCAAGCCGTAATCGAGAAGGCGCCGGATCCGAATCCGGAACCGGGTCCGGATCCGGGAGCCGGCAGACGGATCCGGCCGCCGGGCTCGGCTCGACCGTTTGTGGGCCATACTCACCCTGTCCCTCGCTAGCCTGTCATCCAGGCGCCGACGGGGGGCGATTCTGGGCGGAAGGTGAGAGCTCGGGCAGCCCCGGGGGATTTCTCCCCCAGGGCCCCCGCAGGTCCGGACGTGCAGAGTGACCGCATCCGGCTCTTCGAGTCAGGGGTTCGCTGTCCGGGTGTAGATGCTTTGCACGACCCGCGGCGGGGGAAGCGGGTATCGGGCGAGCAGTGCAAGGAAGCGCGCCCATATAAGGCGGGCCTTCTGTGAACGGCCACCCAGCCACTTGTGCCAGGCGTTCGTGACCTCCTGGGAGAAGTGCCCGACGGCCGCACCGTTGCCGGTGATGCCGTAGTAGCCATAGTGGTCGTTCACGCCTCGGGGCCTCCTCAACTACTACCACCGTGAGGCCGCTTGAGCTTCGGCCATGAGTTTCGGGACAGCAAGGCAAGACCCTGACGCTCGCCCGTTCAGTGCAGTTCATGGCGCAGACCCGCAC
>PMCR01000593.1 GCA_003155465.1 Myxococcales bacterium
CGCGTCGGCGCCGGCAATTTCGGACTTGGCGGTGTGGTTTCTGCCTCGGGCATGATCATCTCCCCAACGACTCTTCCCGCACAATCCTCTGCCAGCTTTGCAGCCAGTCCAAGCCCTTTCGCGACCGCGTCTTGCGTCAAGGGGGCCTAGTCCGATGCTACGATGCTCGGCAATGCGTCTCAGCAGTTCTGCAAGTTGCTCAGCGCGGTTCTTGGATGTGGAGCGGCAGCAGTTTTCCACGTGCCGTGGTGTAGGGCGCGGCACGACGGACCCGCAGAGTGCCCGCCTGCCCCCACACTTCCGCCATCATGCGATGGTAGTCTTTCTCGCGCCCGATCTGCGCCATCACGACTTGAATCAGGCGAGCCTCGTCCACCGAACCCAGTGCCGGGTTGACCACGATGGACACGATCGTGCGCCCGCGATCATCCTCTTCCTCGACCATCTGATAGTCGGTTGAGATCCCGCCGAACTCGCGCGGCAGCACCTCCTCGATCAATCGCAACATGTCAGTTCCGACGAAGGTCATACCCTCGCTGGTCAGCTTGTCGAAGGCGCGTATGGTGTGGATGTGATCGTGAAAGCCCATTGCCTGGAATTGACAGCCGCAGTTGCGCCGGTTGATCACGCCGTAGTCGCCCGATTCGAAGTTGAGCAGAATCTTGGGCGCCTGGGGCAAGAGAGCGGTGAAGTAGAACGCGTCGACGGAAACCTGCGCGTGGGGCACTTCGCGCGGCTGTTGGATGAGCGCGAACATGTCGCTGCGCAGGTGGACCTCGTCCGGCTCGACGAAGCGTGGGCAGCCGGCACCCGCCGCGCCGCCCTCGCTGAAGGCGTAGTTGGGGAACACCCGGGCGCCCGCAGCTTCCATCTCGGCGCGCTTGGCCCGGCTCAAAGGCTCGCCGGTGACCGCGAAAGCGGCGCCGCGCAGGTCGACGCCGCGCTCGCGCGCCGCCTGACACACACGGGCCGCCGTGCTGACGTAGGTTTCGAGCACGCAGCCACCGTGTTCGCGGATTATCGACGCCATCCAGTCAACCACCCGGCCAGCCTCGCCGATTGGCGTGTGTTCCGGCGCCGGCCAGGACTGACCCAGCAGACGGCCCATCCGGACGATGGCCGCAGTGCCCACGCGGCTCTTTAGCGACGGCTTCACCTGCCGGTTGTCGGTCTGCGAGAACCAGCGCAGCGGCGGCTTCCCCATCTTGGCGAAGAGCAAGAGGTAGATCGGTCCGCAACCGGGCATGATGGGAAACCACAGGCCTACCGGGAATCGCAGCAGATCCCAAGCGTCGCAGCGACTGAGTACGCTGGGCACCAAAGCCGCGGCCATGAAGTCGAAATCGTAAATGGTGCGCGTACCGACGCTACGCGAGCCGCCACTCATCAAGGTGATGTCGCCCGCTCGGGTAGGATTGTCGAAGTCACACACGTCGAATGTGACGGTCTGACTGCCGCGCACGGCCGGGCGACGGCCTTTGAACTCGTCTAGCGAAACGTAGACACCCTCTCGGTACAGGTGGCGGAGCGTGGTGTCCAGTCCGTCGGCGCGCACCAGTCTTTCCAGATCGCCGTACTGGCAACCGGCCAGAGCGAGCAGCTTGCAGTACGGGCTGCGCGGATGGGGGTAGATGGCGCTGCGGGCGAGGGCGAGGAAGTTGTGCTCGCGTTCGGCGAGCCGTCGCTGGATCAGCGCCCGCGCGGCTGGCGCTGTCATGGGCTGCGCCAGGTAGGCTCGCATACCGCGCGCGAAGCTGGCGTAGCTGCGCGCCCGTCCGAACCACGCGCGACAAGTGTCGAGCGTTGTCACGAAGCCCTTGCCCGATCCACTCGGCCGCTCGCCAAAATGACGCGATGGAGGTACTCCACGGTGTGGATTCGTGAACAAGACGGGCACGGCTTGGCGGCACTCGATTCCATCCGGACATCTTCGCTCACTCCCACGCTTCTGACTAGAGCACCGAACCGGCTGCCGGACCGCGTGAGATTGCGGAATCGGTTCTCCGTGTTGCTGCTATCATGATGGCCATGCGCCTCTGGCTGTGCATGGTTTTCCTGGCAGGCTTCATGGCTGCCGGGTTGCCGGCGCGGGCGGAAGGCGAGGCCTTTCCGCAGATCCGCATCAAAGTCGGCGAGGCCTACCAGCTGCACCTCGGTTTCATCATCGTGGGACTGGTGTGCGACGACACTTCGGTGGTGCGCGTCGAGGACGGCGGCGATCATCTGCGCCTGGTGGGCCTGGCGCCGGGACGGACCAAGTGCGGCTTCTGGAGCAACCCGAAGTCCCCCGCGCCCTCCAATGTCTACGAGGTCGTTGTCACACGCGCCCCGCCCACAAGCAACCATGACCGCCCGGCGAAGGACCGGGACGGACAACGCTAGTGTCCGTGCTCTCCTTGCGCGACCTTCGCCAACCGCGTGCCTGCGAACGATAGGATTATGGTCAGGATGTGTGGCCCGAGGTCGCAAACCCAGCGTTCCCCGACTTTGACGGAAGAACCCCGGCAACCCTACATCGATTTCTCCGCATCATTCCCGACGACCGACGCTGCGGGGATAGCCGGCGTTTTCAGGGGCAAGGCGAGCCCCAGGGCGTCGCACTCGGCCATCACCATCTCCCGCACGAGCTGCGCGAAGTCCACCTGGTGATGCCAGCCCAACCGCTCGCGCGCCTTGCGTGGATCCCCCACCAGCGGCTTGTCCTCAGTGCGCCGGCACAGCTCGGGATCGATGAAGACATGTTCGCGGTGGTCGAGACCGGCCGCCGCGAAAGCCAGCTGCGCGAACTCGCGCACGGTGTGGCTTTCCCCGGTGGCGACCACGTAGTCGTCCGGCGTCTTCTGCTGCAGCATAAGCCACATGGCCCGCACGTAGTCGCGGGCGTGCCCCCAGTCGCGCCGCGCATCCAGATTTCCGAGCGCCAGCCGTTCCTGCCGTCCCGCCAGAATCTGCGCCACCCCCACCGCGATCCGGCGCGTGACGAACTCGTTCCCGCGGCGAGGCGATTCGTGGTTGTAGAGGATGCCGGTGCTGGCGTGCAGACCGAAGCGTTCGCGGTAATTGCGGGTCAGGTGGTAGCCCGCCACCTTGTTGATCCCGTAGGTCGAGCGAGGCAAGAAGCGGCTGGTTTCCCGCTGGGGCGACTCGTCGGCATTGCCGAACATCTCGCTGGTCCCCGCGAAATAGAACCGGCAGGCTGGCGACTTCCCGGTCAGCGCGGCCAGTAGGTAGTGCGTACCGCTGATGTCGGACCCCAGGGTGGGCAGATCGTCCTCGAACGACGTGTTGACGAAGCTGTGGGCAGCCAGGTGATAGCACTCGTCGGGACGAACCCCGTCCACCACCTGCTGCAGGCTGGTCGAGCTTTCCAGCGATCCGGCATGCAGCACCAGGCGGTCGCGGATGTGCGCCAGGCGTGACAGATGGCGTTCGGGGTCGTGCAAGGCGACACGTCTGACCAGGCCGTGCACCTGGTAGCCTTGGGCCAGCAAAAATTCCGCCAGGTACGATCCGTCCTGCCCGGTGATCCCCGTGATCAGCGCTCGCCTCTCCATGGTGACGCAGAAGTACCACTTTGGCCGCGCATTGTCGAGCGACCTGGGTTCAAGCCCGAAGGCAGGCTAGAGATTCACCGTCAGGTACAGCCGCGGTGTGATGCGCGACACCGGGGTACAGGCCGATCCCGTGGTGGACTGGGAGAGGCAGGTGAGGTTGTCGTATTGGACCCCCCAATCGAGGTAGATCTGATCGCCCACACGCCAGATGCCACCGGTTGCAATGTAGTAGCTGAGCCCATCGGTCGCGCCATCGCCATGACCGAACAGGCGAAACACGCCATCGCGTTGATAGAGATAGAGCGCCGCCGCCTCCTTCAGCGGGAAGAAGCGCAACTCGAGCTCCGGGCCGGCCTTGTACTGCTTGTTGTTGTAGAAGGTTACCGCGAGGGTGTTGGGATCTTTGTTGGCGAAATTCGAGGTATCCGCGATGCTGAAGGTCATCCGCCCGCGCGTGGTGAGCACCCGGTTCCAGCGCATGAGCCACTCTAGGATGCTTTCGTAGATGACCTGATCGGCCCAAGAACCTGCCGGCGCCCCGAGACCGGGATCGTTGAGCGAGCGCGTGTCCTGGTAATTCAGGCGCAACGTGATGGGAGAGGTGTAGATCGGCCGGTACACGATGCGATTCCGGATCTGGGTCTGCCCGGCGTTCTCGTGGTGGTCGGCTTGGGTCACCGAGACCTGATACAGTTGATACAGTTCCAACTCCCACTTGCCCCCGCCGGCCCACACCGCGCGGTTGTCAAAACGATAGACTCGGTCGTACTCGGTCTTGGTTCGGTCGACCGTGGTCTCGGTGTCAGCGATGGACAGTTGCGGCTCGATCGCCGCCGGTGCCAGCACCTTCCACCACTGCCCCGGGAAGATCCCGAACGCGCCGCCTACGCTGGCCTTGACCGCGCGCGTGGGCGGCGCCGTCGCGACGACGAATCCCGGCCCGGGCGGGGTCACCGCCGAGACACTCGGTCCCAGCGAAGGCGGCGCCAAGACTGGAGTCCCACCGGTCGCTCCCGTGCCCGTACCCGTCGACGTGCCTGTGTCTGTGCCGGTCGACGTGCTCGTGCTGGTCGACGTGCCGGCGCCCGGGGTGGCGATGCGGTTGTCGTCGTACGTGGCTGTGTAGTTCACCTTGGGTACGATGCCGGGTATGATCGTGCTCTGCGCGCCTGCGTACAGCTCCCAGTGCAGAAGGCTGCGGTCGAAGCTTCCGCCCGAGGTGGACTGTCGGTCCAGCAGACGCGAACGAAACAGGGCATAGATGGATTCCGTGTCGGTAGGCGCCAGCTTCCCCTCCAGGCGCGAGAGCTGGACCCGATCCGCATAGGCAAAGGTGCCGTTCTTGTCGGTCTCCGCCTGCGAGAAGCTGTAAAGCCCGCGCACGCTGAAGCGTTTGATGTGGGTGAAGCCGAGAATCTGTGCCAGGTCATAGTCCGTCTGGCCAACCGCCTGCAGGCGATTGGTGGTGAAATTGGGATTCTGGAGAATCGTGCTGCCCACCTGCAGACTCGTCATGGGCAGCCCCTTCTTGTTGAGCTGAAGCCGCCCCAGGGCGTGTTGGATCACGCCCACGCTTGCGGTAAGGTTCCCGTTAGGATCCTCCACCCAGGATCGTTGGCGGGTGAAGAAGAGCGTGGTCGGCAACCAGGCCAGGGGATAGCCGGTCGCGCTCACGCGCAACTCGTCGTCTAACTTTCCGAAGCGCGTGGTGTCGGACCCCAGCGGCGTAAACCCTTGCGATTCCTTGCGGCCCGATAGCGTTCCCTCCAACATGGGGTGGGACAAACGCAGAAAGCCCATGCCCGCCCAACCGTTGGGAGCGCCGGGGTCCTGCCGATCCGAACCCGCGAATTCCCCGTACCCCGTCAGCAATCCGCCCTGACCCATGGGCCGCTGATAGCGGGCATCGGCCACCCCGGTCACAAGCCCGCGCGCGGGCTTGGGCCTCTGTGTGGCGGGGTCCAACGCCCCGGCGCTGAGGTCTTGCAACTCCACCACCCGCGCCCCGATTTCCATTCCCTTGATCGGCGAGGTGGCCGCCCGTGCGGCCACCATCCATTGCTTGAACTCGTCGCCCTGGTTGGCCCCGGCCTGGGTCTTGCGGTTGAAGATCTCGTTGGTGAACAGCTCAATCGATGTGCGCGCGGCGTCGTCCTTCTCGCTGATGTTGAGCTCAATGTAGAAGCGGCCAAGATAGGCGTAGGTGGCGTAGGCGGTTTGCAGCCCCATGTCCAGCACCGCGTCGCCGAGTTTCTCATGTCCGCTGATGACCTGGCGCGAGGGTGGCAGAGCGAAGTTGTAGATGGCCTGGGAGCCTGCATCGCTGCCCATGTCGGAGATCTTCACCTGGATGCTGCGGGCCCCCTGGCGGTATTCGACGAACACGCTGCTGACCCAGCCGCGATCAATGTACTTGGGCGCGGCGCCATCGATGCGATTGTAGAGCCCTGTCTCGTCAGTGATCAATTGGGCATCACCCGCGCGCGCCCAGGTACCGACCTCGTTGTCAGCCGGCAGCATGTCGAGCAGGGACAGGCTGCCCAAATCCTTCAC
>PMCR01000564.1 GCA_003155465.1 Myxococcales bacterium
CGCGGGCGCGACCTGGAGCCGGGCGTACTTCCGCAACAACCTCTTCATCGGCGGCATGGGCGGCGGAACCTACGGCGGCTACGGCAACGGCAGCGGGAACGTCCTCGACCTGGTCGACGCCGACGCCACCTGCTCCTTCGACTACGACGGACTCGGGTCGATCGGGACCAACACCTTCGCAGGGAAAATCGGCGCCACCCGGTTCACCAGCCTGGCGACTTTGAAGGCCAACACCACCGAGGCCCACGCGGTGCAGGTCGACATGAGCGTGTTCGCCGACACCGTGCCGTTTCCCGCCAACCCCTATCCCCCCAAGCCGGTGGTGGATCTGCGGCTGGCCGCGGGGAGCGCCGCCATCGACAAAGGGCTGGTCCTGGTCGGCCTCAGCGACGGCTTCTCGGGGGCGGCGCCTGACCTTGGGGCCTACGAGCTGGGGGCAACGCCTCCCGTGTATGGTCCGCGGACGGCCGGGACAGGGGGCAGCGGTGGCGCCGGCGGAGCCAGCGGCACGGGCGGGACCAGCGGCGGTACCAGCGCAGCGGGCGGCACGAGCGGGGGCAGCGGCGATAACAGCGGCAGCGCCGGAAACGGCGGGCAGGCCAGTCCGGGCGGCCGCTCGGGCGCGGGCGGAAATGCTGCGGACACCGGCGGAAATGTCGCAGGCGCGGGCGGCCCTTCGCCCGATGGGGGCCCGAGCCAGGCAGCGGCCGGCGGATGCAGCTGCTCACACAGCGGCGGCGGCGGTGGGGCGTCGTCGCTCGCGCTCATCGTTTTGATGCTGGCCGTCCGCCGGGCCAGACGCGTGCGGTCGGGCATGGGGACGTAGCCGATGGCGAATCGACAGGCTCCTGCGCGCGAGTCGCCGCTTGCAGCGCCGGTCTGTCTTCTTCTCATCATTGCCGCGGCCTTCGCCGCCTACCACAATAGTTTCTCCGGACCTTTCGTCTTCGACGACATCGCGGCGATCGTCGACAATCCATCCATTAGACACTTATGGCCAATTACGCGTGTCCTGGCTCCGCCGCTGGCCTCCGCCGGGGCGAACGGAAGACCAATTGTCAACCTTTCCCTGGCATTCAACTATGCGTTGGGCGGAACCAACGTCGCGGGATATCATGTCGTCAATCTCCTGCTTCATGTCGCGGTTGCGCTCGTGCTCTTCAGCCTTGTGTTGCGCACACTGCGGCTGCCCTCGCTGAAAGTACGGTTCGAAGGCAAAGCGCGGTACCTTGCGCTTGCGATAGCCCTGCTTTGGACGGTCCACCCGCTCCTGACCGAGTCGGTAACGTCTACCATCCAGCGCAATGAGTTGATCGTCGGTCTCTTCTATCTGGTCACCCTCTACGGCGTCGTCCGTTCGTTCAACTCGACCAGGAGAACCTTCTGGTACGCGTGCGCCATCGCGGCCTGTTTGCTTGGAATGGCAAGCAAGGAAGTCATGGCCACCGCGCCGGTCATGGTGTTGCTCTACGACAGGGCGTTCCTCTCGGGTTCCTTCAGGAGATCGTTGACACAACGTTGGCCGCTGTACCTTGGCCTGTCGGCAACCTGGGTCCCGCTGGGTTTCCTCATCTACTCCCACAACGATCGGGCCGGAACCGTTGGGTTCGGGCTCGGGGTGGCGTGGTGGGCCTATGCCCTGACCCAGTGCCAGGCTATCGTTCGCTACCTCAGCCTGGCCGTCTGGCCGCAGGGGTTGGTATTCGACTACGGCACGGCCGTGGTCAAGAATTTCGCAGCCGTCTGGCCTCAGGCATCCCTGCTTCTGGTGCTGTTGGGGGCAACCGCGTACGCCACGCTTCATCAGCCGAAGCTGGGATTCGCGGGGTGTTGGTTCTTCGGAATTCTTTCGCCCAGTTCAAGCGTCATTCCGTTGACCACGCAAACCATGGCGGAGCATCGCATGTACTTGCCATTGATCCCCGTGGTTGCCATCGCGGCTGTCGGACTCTTTGCCAAGGCGAACAAGAATGCTGGGCTTGTGGTGACCGTTGTCGTCGCATCGCTGCTGGGCTGGAAGACCATAGAGCGCAACGAAGTCTACCAGAGCGCTGTTTCCCTCTGGGCCGATACGATCAGCAAGCGTCCGGGGAATGCTCGGGCCTACAAGGAGTTCGGCAACGTCCTAGACGGAGCAGGAAGAACGTCAGAGGCGCTGGCAAACTACGATAGGGCTGTGCAATTGAGGCCCGACTACATAACGGCCTACTATGACAAGGCCGTGGCCCTCTTGAAGATGGGTCAGGCATCTGCGGCAATTGAACAGTTCGATCGAGCGTTGAGCATGGACCCGGCCCATGTCAAAGCTCTCAAGGGGAAGGGCGATGCGCTGGTGCAGGCGGGGCAGGCCGATGCTGCAATCCCACCGTACGAAATGGCGGTGAAGCTGCAGCCGGATGACTCCGGCGCAGCCCGTAACCTGGGGATCGCCCTACTAACTGTCGGAAGGGTGTCCGAGGGGATCGAACGGTTGGAAGCCGCATTGCGCAGCGATCCCCGGGACGCTGGCGCGCACAGCAATCTCGGCTATGCATTTTGGAGAATCGGACAGGTTGAGAAGGCCGTCCTGCATTTCGAGGCAGCGGCGCAACTGGAGCCCGACTCTGCGGAGGCACACTACAATTTCGCACGGGCACTGGCACGGGCGGGACGGCCGACGGATGCGATTGGCGAGTACCGGAAAGTCATCACGCTGAAACCGGACCATGTTGTGGCCTATTACAATATAGGCAACGCATATGCGAACACCGGTCAGTTGGTGCAGGCTCTCGCGGCATACGAAGAGGCATTGAAATACAAGCCCGAGTATCCGGAAGCCCACAACAACTGTGGTACGATCCTGCGTCGCCTGGGCCGCATCGAGGAGGCTCGGAGGCACTATGATCTGGCGCTGCAGTACAGACCCGACTATCCCCAGGCGGGGCGCAACCTTGCGGCCCTGGTCGGATCGCAGGATGTGCCATCGATACAGGAGTAGTCACTCGGGGTACTACCGCCACCCACACCTACGCCGCTTCCCGCTAGTCCGAGTTCCAGGAAGCAGGCATCGTTTGACACCTCCTCGGGACCGACCGTACCATCTTGGGATGGGTTTTCGAGTGACGGGAATCGTCATTGCTGCTGCCTTGTTTCTCCCGGCGGGCGTCCTGGCGCAAACGAAGGCGCCCGGTACAGCGGTCCAGACGAAAGAGAAGGCAGAAGCCAAGGTGCACTACGACCGGGGGACGATCCATTTCAACCTGGACGAGTGGCCCCAGGCCATCGTTGAGTTCAAGGCCGCCTATCGGCTGTATCCTGACGCGACCTTTCTCTACAACATTGCCCAGTGCCACCGGAAGCTGGGCAACGTGGCCGAGGCGCTGAGCTTCTATAAGAAGTACGTGCGCGAGCGGCCGGATGCGCCGAACCTGCCCGAGGTGGAGAAGCGCATCGACGAGCTTGAGGCTGCGCAGGCCGCGCAAGCCAAGTCACGCGAGGCTCCGCCGCCTGGGGTGGCTCCGCCGAGTTTTGCGGCCCAGCCAGCCCAGGTTGCTGCGCCGGTTGGGCCGAATGCCGCCCCTCTGCCAGGGACCGCCGGACCAGAGCCCGCAGCCGCACCGCCAGCCCCGCCGACGCAGCCGTCCGCCATCGGTACCGCGGCCCCGCCCGTGCTGGCGCGCGCTGACTTCGCGCCGCCTGGCGCCGATCTCACGACTTCGGCCCCTCCGGCAGGTGAGGCGTCGTCGAACAGCATCCTGCGAAAGTGGTGGTTCTGGACGGCCGTGGGGGCGGCGGTTGCGGCCGGCGGGGTTGTCGCCGTTCTCGCTCTCTCCTCCTCCAAGTCGGCCACTCACTACAAAGGCAACATGGATCCCCCTTTGCTTACGGTGCCCTAATGACCAATCGACAAGCTTGTCCGCTGCTGCTTCTCTTGGGCTTCGCCACGCTTGGCGCCGCCTGCAAGAAGACCCAGCCTGTCACCGAGCTCATCCTGGAAATCGGCACCAACATCCCGGTCCCGTCGGAAATGGACGGCTTGTCCCTCAAGATCTCCACCGCGTCCAGCGGCGACTTCTTCAACAAGACGTATAGCCTGGGCACTGGCCCAGACCAGATCATGTTGCCTCGGCGGATGACTCTGACACCGTCAAACACAGGGACCACAGTCACGGTGAAGGTGGACGGCCTGCTCGCCAACAACGTCATCGTGTCCCGAACGGCCATCACCAGTTTCCTGCAAGGCGAGTCCAGGCTCCTGCGCATCAACCTGCTCGATGAGTGCGTGGGGACGACGGCCTGTCCCGAAGGACAGACCTGCTTGGCCGCCCACGCATGCACCGATGCGAATGTCGATCCTTCCACGCTCGATGTCTTCGACCCCAAGAAGCCCCCCCAGCCGGCGCCGCTTGACAGCGACGGCGGCGCTCCCTCCGATGGCGCCAGCGACGGGCAGTCTGCGGACGGCGTGTCTGAGGACGCGGGCGATGTCCCGCCGGCCCTGACGGACACGGCCCGTGACTGTGGCGCGGATGGCCTGGTCACCAGCGACGGGCCGGAACCCGTCGACGGGATGGCTCCCAGCGACGGGATGGTTTCCAGCGACGGCCCGGAACCCGACGTGCCGGCTAGCAAGCCAAACGGCGCGACGTGCACCGCGAAGGCCGAATGCCAGTCGAGCGTCTGCGTGGATGGGTTCTGCTGCAACAGCGACTGTTCCGGGAGCTGCATGTCGTGCAAGGTTCCCGGCAGTGTGGGGATCTGCTCGCTGGTTCCGCTCAACAATTCCTCCGATGGCGACTGCCCGGATGACGGCGCGCAAACCTGCGGCCGGAACGGCAAGTGCGACGGCGCGGGTGGGTGCATGCTCTACCCAAGCGGCGCCGAATGCTCGGCCGAGACCTGTCCGGCAGGATCCGCGAGACACACTCGGCCAGGCTTGTGCGACGGCCATGGCGTCTGCGCCGCAGGTCAGGTGCTGGATTGCGCTCCCTATGTGTGCAACACGACCACCAGCAGCTGCTACACAAGCTGCTCGGCCGGCGGCCCGGAATGTAAACCACCTGGCCAGTGTACAAACGGGTCATGCGGCAAGAAGAGCAACGGCCAGATCTGCACCCTGCTTTCCGAGTGCACCTCGAACTTCTGTGAGCAGGGGGTGTGCTGTGGCGGCCCTTGCCAAGGCTTGTGTATGTCCTGCGCGGTGGACGGCTTGGTCGGAACCTGTTCGGCGGTCAAAGCGGGCAAAGCCGACCCCCAGAACCGCTGCCCGGACCGGGGTCTGGCGAGTTGCGGAACGAACGGCCTGTGTGATGGCAGCGGCGCCTGCCAGAGGTACGCGGCCGGGCTCCCGTGTCAGGCAGGCATTTGTGATCCCAACAGCGCCACTTTCTCTTCCTCCACCTGCAGCGGGTCCGGGACCTGCAGCCCGTCCCCCAACACAGCTTGTGCGCCATACAACTGCAATGCCAGCGGCTGCAAAAAAGCCTGCACCGTACTCTCCGACTGCGCCTTGGGCTACGTCTGTTCCCCCAGCGGAACCTGCGTGCCGCCCGAAGACTGTATGAACGGCATAGATGACGATGGCAATGGCAAGGTCGATTGCGCTGATCCGGCCTGCGTGAACGCAGGCTATACGTGCGTGCCCCAGTTGCCGAGCAGTTTCGCCGGGCCCGGGGAGGTCTATGACGGACCCGGCCCGTCCCCGCCATGCGACCCGCTCTACCCGACAGACTACCCTGCCGGGGCACCCGGGCAACCGGTGTACGCGACACCTCAATGCGCAATGTCGTGCGGGGACTGCAAGTGCGGCGATCCCGCCGCCGGCTCCTGCGGCGACCCCCAGTTCTGGTCCACGACGGACGTCGGTCTCGGGTGTACCGGTGGCAAGGCCGGGCCGGTAAGACCTTCCCAATGCGTCGACCTTCTGGCAAAACCCACGAGGTACTTCACCAGGGCCGGCGCAGCCGGCGGCGGTTCCTGCACGCCCACCGGCGGGACGCCGAATCGCCAGGCTCCCATCTGGAACACGGGTCACCTCTGCCAGACCAACGCAAAAGGAGGCCTGGGCTGCGACCCGGGCTATGTCTGCTGGCCCAAGCCGCAACCTCCGTTCCTTCCCCAGGCTTGCATCTTCGCCAGCGGCGACCAGAGCTGCCCCAGCACCGGCTATACAGTCAAACGAAGCTACTACGACAGCAACGATTACGGCGACACCCGTGACTGCACCACATCCACCTGCATCTGTACCCCGCACGTGTCGTGTGGCGCCCAAGAACTCGACCTGTATTCCAAGCCAACGTGTGGCGGAATCGCCGCTCCGATCGCAGTTCCCTCCCCCTGCCAGACGTTTCCCGCGGGCGTGGCGTCCCTGAGTTTCACGGCCTCGACCCCCACCGTCAGTGATTGCACATTAACCGGCAAGGCGACCGCCATCGGCGCCTGCACTCCCAAGGGCAACGCGACTACTGCCTGCTGTACGCCGTAGCAGAACGGCCGGCAACCAACTCGATCTCGCACATCCATTCGGGCCGGCAGATGTCCGCGACCACGATCGCGGTGGGCACGGATGTGGGCAGGCCCGCGGCCTGCGCAGCCCTGCGGAACTCCGGCAGCAACCGCGCCTGCTTGAGGTAGGCGGTCACGCTGAGGGCATCCGCCAATCCTAGCCCGGCCTGCCCCAGCACGCCGGCCGCATTGGCAAGCATACAACGCAACTGGCCCTTGGCATCGCCAGGGGCCACGATACGACCCTGCTGATCGATGCTGGCGGTTCCGGACAGAAACGCGAGTTCCTGCCCGGACTCGCGCAGAAGAGCTCCGCGCGCGAAGAACGAGCCATAGTCGCTTGCCTCGCCCATGGGCGCGGGGTTCATCGCTTCGATGGTGGCTTGGCCAGCGCTGCCCACGGCGTACAGGTCCATGGCCAGAGGGCTGCTGGAATCAGCAAGGGCGGCCCCTATCCCGGTGCTGGCGGGAAAGCGGATCATACCCGCGGCTTGAAGGAATCGCCGGCGGCCTTGGTTGAATGCCGTGTAGTCGCGATCGATGTCCCGCAGGTAGATCCAGGTCCGCACCACATCGTGGATAGACAAGCCGCGATCGGTGAGCGCATGCGACGCAAAGGCGAACATCTCGTAGGCCATGTCGGCCAGCGCGCTGGTTCCGCCGACACCCGAGCGCGGCACCAGCGACAGCATGCGCAGATGGCGGGCGTCGGCGCGCAACACCGTGGTGCAGACCGGCCCGGGCAGAGATCCCTTCCACACCACACTGCAACGGTCGGAGCGAGGCCGCGAAGCGTGAACCTGCATCTCGCAGAAGCAGCGGCCGGCGGCCGGCGGCTGGATCAGAAAAGACAACGGCAACCGTTCGGCGTCGGGTTGGTTCCACGCCGCCGCCAACTCGTGGTGCACGCACCAGGAAGGTTGCGCCCGCAGGTAGACCCACCCGGACGCCACGTCCGCGGGAACGGCCCCCAGGGCACGCAGACCCTGCAAGGCGTTTGTCGCCATAGACTGAAACTGGGCTCGTTCGCCCTTGGCGGCCGGCGCGGGAATCGCGTGCACGAAAAGATCGCTGGCGTCTGCCCCGTCGACCTGGGCGATCTGGAACGGCGCCTCGTGGCGCCCGGCGTGCGAGCCTGCCATTGGTCGCTGAGTGTAGCAGCCCGGGTGGACTTGCGGCTGCCTCTTTGCAGACCGGAGGTCACAGTTGCGATTCGTAAGCCCCGGTGTCGCAGGGGGTCGAACGAGGCTCGCCCCGCTGATCTGTCGAGGGACAGGGGGACATCTTCGCGCAGGTGAGCCGGGCCGGCCCGTCCGTAGCCGAAGAAGGCGGCTGCCATCACTCGACGGGCGATTTTGCAATTGAGCGAGCGAGTTCGGCCTGATCACCCTGGGGAAACCGCTGCAGGTAAGTCCGTGCAGCCTTGCAGGCCCTTTCCCGGTCCAGGCGCGCAAGCAAGGTCAGTTCTCGTCCGAACGCCTCGGAGGCATAAGGTCCCCGGCCTGCTTCCGCAAGGTAGGTATCGTACCAAGTCAAGGCGGCGTCGGACGACGCGGGCCCGACTTCGGCCAGGCGGCCCAGAAAAAAGGCGGCATCCTTCGCGCGATCGCTGCCAGCGAAACGCGCACGCAGGGCCAGCAAGGCCTGGCGGGCCATTTCGAACTTCCGGGTGTAGCGGGCCGCATCCGCCAGGGTAATGAGATCCAGGGCCGAGCCGCGAGCCAGGGTGACATCAAGACCCCGTCTTTCCGCATCTTGCACGATGGCGGGAAAGTCCCCCTTTGCGATCAAATCTGGCCAGGGGACCGAATGGCCTGCCCCATCGTGCATCGCAAGCCGGCCCGGGTCGCCATGGGCGGTGTGCTTCGCCGCGATCCGGCTGGCTGGCCGGATTTCCAGCGGCGCCGGAAGTGGCAAAGTCGCAGTGACTTGGGCAGAAGCGGCGATGGGCGCCTCGCGCCCCGGGCCTGCGAACAGTTCCACCGACTCGCCTCCACGCACGGTCAAGACGCCATCCCGGAGTGGCCCCCGCACCTCGACCACGCCGGTCTTCATATGCAGATCCAAGCGGCCCTTCGCGGCCTCGAAGCCAACACGGAAGGTCGTGCCCTTCACCAAAATCGAAAATGGACCGGCCTCGAAGCGCCAGGAAGCGTGCTCGCGCGGCTCGACCGACACCTCGATGAAGCCATCGGTGACGGCCACCCGAGCGCCGTGCGCGTCGGTGCCCAGAACCTTGATCTTGGCCGAGGGTTCAATCCCCAGGCATGACTCGTCGGAAAAGAGCACGCGCGCGGCCGACGCGGCGGTGATGGTCTCAGCCGCCTCCATGGTCGCGCCCTCCACGATGTAGTGCAGGGGTCTGTCCGCCGGAGCAAGCGGCAGGCGATAGGCCACGATGCCGAGCACGAGAACGACCGTCCCTGCCAGGGCCCACTTGCCCCATGGAAAACGGGGATGCGGCTCCTGGCGCTCTTCTTGCGCGAGGCGGCTCGCCAGCTTCTCCCAGCCACGGTCGAGTTCGACCTCGGTCACCTAGCGCCTTTTCCGGAGCCGAAGGGCGACCATGAAGAGCGCGAACAGCGCAAGACCGGGGAAGCCACTTGCCCGGGCCCCGGCGATGCGACAGGAGGATCCGCTGCTTGCCACTGTCGTAGCGGTCGCGGCCGTCGTGCCACCCGTTGCATCCGTTCCCGAAATTCCGCCGGCGGCTGCACTGCCCCCAGCCTCGACCGGACTGCTCGTGCGAGGTGCGCCGCCGCTTGCAGAGACTCCGCCGGTTCCGTTTGTTCCGCCAGTCTCCACAGTGCCGCCAGTTTCCACAGCGCTGCCCCCGTTTGCGACGGCGCCCCCAGTGTCAGCCACGCCACCCGTTCCGCTGCCTCCAGTCATCCCGCCGGTCGCTGCCGTACCGCCGGTTCCCGGTGCTCCCCCGACCGCCGCAGTCCCTCCGCTTCCGGCCCTCCCGCCGGTTCCCGGTGCTCCGCCGACTGCCGTGCCGCCAGTTCCGGTTCTGCCCCCGGTCCCCGTGGGACCGCTGGCTCCCGTGGTACCGCCGGTTCCCGATGTTCCCCCGGCTCCGGTAGCTCCAAATTCATAGGCGCCCAAGTCCGGAGCAGCTCCCACGAATGGAAGTTGGACATCCGTACCCTTGTCGATCATGGCGCTGCCGGCAGCCAGTTTCAGGAAGTCCACATTGGGCAAACTGCCGTCTGCCTGGCGGGGGCCCAGCGCGCCGGCGATGGTCTCCACTGTCACATCCTTGGCCGTCAAGCTCGGATCGGTCACGCTGAGGAAATCCTTGTCTGCCGGGACGATATTCAGATCCCATGTGTTGGATTTCGTGTCAACCCCGTACCCGTTAACGTACTGGTTGTCGTTGGGAAAGCCGATGTTGTTCCTCAGTATGTGCGCCTTGTCCCCCGACAAGGTAACGCCGTCCGTTCTGGTGCCACCGCCGTTGGGTTCACTCCAAGTACTCGCCAGCATGTTGTACTGGGTTCCATTCTTGAACGACGTGTTGTTGTACCAGGTGTTCCCACCCGATGAGTGGTTGGCGTAAAATCCGTTCGCCTTATTTCCCCAGGCAACGCAGTTTCTGACGGTATGCCTGATGCCGGTCTTGCTGCTTCCGATCTTGAAGCCGTTGCCGTTTCCTGCCTTGCCGGCACCATAATTAAAATACCCAGCGCCGAAGGCCCAGGAGTTCTCGATGAGGACCGGAGATTCGTCGCTGAGAAAATCGTAACCATCGTCAGAGTTCCA
>PMCR01000104.1 GCA_003155465.1 Myxococcales bacterium
AGCAAGAGGCGCATGCCCACGACCCGCCCGCCGCCGTTTTGGTCAGCAACTTCGATGGCCGTGTCCACCATGCGCTGAGCGACCGAGGTTTCGTGCATGCGACCCTGAAGAAACGTTCCTGCCACGGCGCTTCGAGGAAGACAAGAAGGGAGGAGTTGGCCGTTTTCACCACAGCGGGCACAGAGGACGCAGAGAATATTCCCTTGGACGAGGTATGATTCGAACATGCATATCGTTCTTCATGTTGGTGTCCTGGCCTTGACCGTGCTGGCCCTAAGCCGGGTGACCTCCGGGGTGTGGCTGAAAAATCCCCCGGCGGCTGTCGCCGTGGCGGTCGTGTTCAGCCTGCTCAACTGGTCGCTCGGGTGGCTGCTTCGACTGCTGCTGGTGGTCCCCACCATCCTGACGCTGGGGCTGTTGCTGCTGTTCACCACGTACATCGTGAACACCGTGCTGCTCTGGTTGGCCGACAAGCTGCTTCCTTCGTTCGAACTCAAGAGCATTCGCGCGCTGCTGCTGTCATCGAGCGCCATCACGCTGGTCAACTGGCTTTTTCATTTCCTGAGCTGGCGATAGTCCCAAGCGGCCGCATCTCAGGTAGAGTCGTTACATGCCCTACTTGCGTTGCGTTGCGCTGGTTGGTCTGACTACGGCGTTTTCTTGCGCCTCGACCCAGCCGGCGGAGACGGCCCCGTTGCCTCCGCCGGTCGCGTCCCAGCCATCGCCCAGCCAGTTGCCCTCGCCAGCCGCGCCCCGCGACACCGGCACGGCTGGCGCCTTCGCAGTCGAAGGCGATCTGGGACTGGCCCGCTTGTGCGAGTCCCTGCGCGACGAGAACTCGATGGCTTTTCCGGGAAACGCCGTGGCCCAGGCGCAAGAGCGCGAGGCGCATACCCGCCGCCGCCAGGATGCTGAGCGCAGGCGCTACGTGGCTATCGTGCCAGCCCAGGGCTTCGCCCTGGCCAACTACGAGCTGGTCGAGCGTCGGCTGGTGCTCGACACGAGCCGGGGTTTCAGATTGGCCGAAAACGCCGAGCTTCTGACCAACCTGGAAACCGGTGTCATCGGCTTTCGCCTGGCGCCCGAGGCTGCCGACCACGTCTTGGTGGAGCGCGCCGCAGGAAAGCTGTTCTTGCGCGTGATGTTCCGCCCCACCTACTCAAAGATGCGCCAGCAGGCTTGCCTGTGGATCAGCGGCGGCAGCGTGGTCAAGATGGAGATTGAACTGGAAGCAGTGTCCCTGCTTGCCCCTGACGGCTCGCGCCTGGCCCAGGGTGACAACAGCCCGGGCACTGACCTGGATGCGCCGGTGACCAAGCCGCAGGTTGTGGTCAGGCGTCCACGCAGCGCCACCGGCGGGGACGTGCCAGACATCCTGGCCAGGGCCAGCGCGGAGCTTGGCCCCCTGCTTCTGCCCTGCTACCGAAAGGCCCTGGAGATGCGACCCAGTCTGCGAGGCACGCTGGTCCTCGGCATCAAGATCGGCCCTGATGGCTCGGTCGAAGAATCGCGCATGGAACTAAGCTCGCTCGGCGACGAACCCCTGGCGGCCTGCGCTGCTGCCAAGGTCGCCAGGGCCAAGCTGGCAGCCGGGCTCGGCCGCATGAGCGTGACCGTGGTGTTCGGCTCGAAAGACGATCGGTGAGTGAAGAAAGTCAATCTCCTGCACTGATGGATCTACGGTAGCTGCCCGTTGGCGTCGAGCTGGTCCGGGTCAGCGCAGACCCCAGACACGCACACTTGCCCGGCGGTGCAATCCATGGCCACCTGACAGGCGTTGCGGCAGCGCAGGTCAGGGGCGCACACCAGCGGCGTCGGGCAATCGCTGCTGTGGGTGCAGTTCGTCTCAGCGGGAAGCTGACACGCCGGTCCCGAACTGGTTGTCACGCAACTCTGCCCAGCCGGGCAATCCGCCGCCGTGTGGCAGGCGTCGCCGCAGGTGCCCATGATACACACCTGGGATCCTTTGCAGTCGCTGTTGAGCCTGCACGAGCCGTCATTCCCCGACCCGCCGCAACTGGCCGCGAGCCAAGCTGAGATGAGCAAGCCTAGAACACGCAATGATGATGATGACATTCTGATCCTCCAACGACCACATTAGCAAACCTCGCGCCAACGCAACCCACGCCAAGACGTCGCGATTTCCGCCAGCATTCCCCTACCCGCTCACCTGCAATTGCACCTCAAGTGCAACGCCCCCGCAACCGTGTGCACATCAAGTGCAAAGGCGGCCAGCGGATGGCACTCCAGCTCGGGGACAATGGCGACTCTACTTCACAATGATGTCGGGCTTGGGCGGAGCGTCCATGCCGAAGCCGATGTGAAATCCCACGTGGGGCGGCTGGTTGTANNTCGTGCATGAGCGTGTAGATGCGGCGCTTGGTCACGTCGGTCGTTGTGTACACGCGCAGGTTCGTGTTGGTCGATTCGCGGAGCACCAGTTCCTCGCGCCAGTCGCCCAGCAAGTCCGCGGTCAGCGTCGGGGTATCTTTGGTGTCGTTGTTCCCCGAGCAGCCGCTCGCGCTCAGCAAGCTCCCGCCGCCAGCCTTGGTGATCGACGCGCCGGTTTCGATCTCCCGCATTTCATCGGCGTCCCAGTAGATGAGGAAGTTGCTCCCAGCATTGGAGGTAACGGTAGCGCCGGTGCCGCAATTTACTAGACCTCGCGAACTCGAACAGGTTGCGGCAGTGGTGTCGGTCGCGGCGACATACTCGGCAACCCCACGCCCGTTGTCCCCGCCCCCTGTCATGTTGAAGTAGAGTTTGCAGGTGGAAGCGTCATGGCAATCTTGACCCCCAACATTCTCGTGAGGCATGAACACCGAGATCCCCATGCCAACCACCAGCTCGCTCACGTGCAGGGCATCGCCATGGCCGATCCCCGTCGCGCACCTGAAGGTTCCATCGCTGTTGATGGTGGATGATCCAGGGATGATCTCCTGCGCACCGTCGTTGTCCACATCCGCCGCCATACATGAGTGGTTGCCCTGACCAGCGGCTGCGCTACCCCCGGGCGTGCTGCTGCTGTCGAAAACCCAGTTACTCGCCAGCACCCCCTCCCGGAAGGTCAGTGCAGAAACCGTCAGACGCGTGTAGTAGCCACGCTGCTGGATGATACTTGGCCGCCCAGTGGCGACGCCGCCTTCCTTCACGAACGCAATCCCGCCGTTGTAGCGGTGCGACCGGTTGCCAATGGTGCCGACCGGGTCGCCCCAAATCGCCTGCCCCCAAGGAACAGGATAGTCAACCGTCGCCAGCTCCGCACCGGTCGCGCCGCTGAACACGGTCAGCCACTCCGGTCCCCCCAAGGCCATACCTCCAGCACCTCGGTAGTCCTTGGTGTTGTCCGCGCCAGCGGCCGGCCCGGTCTTCAGGAAGGCGCCCGTCCCATCCTTGGTGCCTGGCGCGGTCTTGAACGCCACCTCCGCCTTGCCGTCGCCGTCGAAATCGTACACCGAGAATTGCGTATCGTGCGCCCCGGCGCGGATGTTTATGCCCACATTGATGCTCCACAGTTTCTTTCCAGCCAGTGTGTACCCATCGATGATGCAAGGGTCCGTCGTGCCGCTTATCGAAGAGTCTTTCGAATTCGACGGATCCCACTTGAGGACGATCTCGTACTGGCCATCCCCGTCGAGATCCCCTGGGCTCCCATCGTTCGCGCTGTACCTCACCGTTCCGGTCGGCGGCGTAATCGGAATACTCAGGTACTGCTGCGCCCAGACCGCAGCCGCAGCAGACTGCGGTCCCTCGGTCCCGCTGATCACCGCGGTCACCGTATACTTCGAGCTGGCGGTGCCGCCCGCGTCCAGGTAATTGGTGCTATCGGTCACGGTCGCGACCTTGGCCCCATCCCGGTAGAGGTTGTACGCAACGTTGCTCATCGTGGTGTCGTATTCGTAGCCCATCATCCGCCACCCGACATAGACGCCGCCCGCGACCTTCACGGCCACTACGCCGCGATCCAGGTTCTCCATCTGGTAGTGCCCGATGCCTGATACTTGCGGTTTTCCGCCCGTTGGTGGGGCGCCACCGGCGTCCGGTACGCCCCCGGTGCTCCCCAGCGCGTCCGCGGGAAGAACTGGCGAAGCATCAAGGTTGGGCCTGATCGAACCGTCTGTGCCGCTGGACCCTCCAGCACCCGAATTCCCGCAGAGACCTAGGGCACAGGTCAGACCCACGTTGCACGAATCATTGGCGTAACAGGAACAGCCTTCGGCTCCGATCAGGCAGGCGGCAGCGTCGACGATGCCCGAGGCTCCACCGGCCCCATTCACACCAGCGTCGGTCCCGATGAGGTTCCTATTCAAATCCACCTGGTTCGGCTCGGCGCAGGTTTTCGTGGTCGTGCAGAGTTGCCCAGGCGAGCAATCGACATCTTCCTGGCACTGATTCCGGCATTGCTGATCCGTGGCGCACTTGAGCCCGGGCTGACAGTCGCTGTCGTATATGCAACGCGTTTCGGCGGGAAGCTGACACACTTTCGATTGGTCGCTAGCAGTGATGCAGCTTTGTCCTGGCGGGCAGTCTCCCGTTGCGTGGCAGGCGTCGTGGCACTTGCCCATGGTGCACACCAGAGGCTGGGTGCAGTCACTGTTGAGTAGGCATGTGCCGCCCACATCTATCTCCTTCGCCTTGGTGCAACCAGCCGCGAGCCAAGATGAAACGATCATCAAGCCAAGAACGCGTAGCCACGATGGGGACATTTCAATCCTCCCAGTCTGTTTCTGGTTCCCAGAGAAGCTGACGTTGTGAGGTTATCACAGCGGGCCGATCATGGTTCGCCCGTCATCAAGGCCTCCTCTTTCAAGGTCGCAGGTGGCTGTGGACCTTGCCTCAGCCGCCAGCGCGTGGATGCACTAGCAAGTCTCGTGCCACCGCAGCCCGCGCCAAAACGCCTCAGAATTCCGCCGCGATCCCCTGCCCGCTCACCGACGATTGCACTTCAAGTGCAAAGGCCGCAGACCACGTGCACTTGAAGTGCAACGCCGGCCATGCTGGGAAAGCATAGACGTCGTGCAAGCGCGCCGTCCAGAAAAACGGGTAGATATCTAGAGCAAGTACGCGGCCACCGGCAAATTGAGCGTGCGAATCGCTTCCCCGATGAAACCAGCCATCTTGCGCGCGCCGTTCTCCTGGAAGTGGGTCCCATCAATGGTTCCCGTGTTGTTCTTGAAGAAGGTTTCGGCCGCGGCGGTTGTTGGCTTCGGGCAGATCGCCTTGAGATAGCTGAAGGTCATGCCGCCTAGATCGACAACGGCAACATTCTCCGCTGTGCCCAGTTCGATCATGGCCGTGTCGTAGGCACCCAGGCCATTGGCGCCGTTGCAGTACGCTGAATTGCGTGGCGGAGGAGTCACCAAGACCGGGATGGCCCCTTTGGCCTTGGTCGGATCCAGATAGTATTGCTTCAATTGCGTCTTGAAAGTCGTATCCGCAGCGGCGTAGCGCGGGTAGGTCGTGCCATTCACTGTGAAGCTGGCGGCCTTGTTCGAATCGTTGGTGCCAAACTGGATGAAAAAGTACTCCCCCGGTTTGATGGTGGATAAAATCTTGTCCACTGAGCCTTCGAGATAGAACCAGTACGCGGTACGGCCCCCTTCGGCGCGGTTGTCCACCGTCACTCTGTCGTTGAAAATCTCATGCAACATCTGCCCCCAACCAGCCCAGTCGTTGGTGGCGGCCGTGTCGGCATAGGTGGACACGGTGGAGTCACCCGCAATGTAGATGGTCAAGGCCGGAAGCGAGCCGGTCGATCCGGTGGCGCCGCCCGAGACCGTGGTACCACCCGTGGTCTTCGTGCCGCCCGTGACCTTGCTGCCGCCGGTTGACGTGGCGCCACCCACGGACGTTCCGCCCGTCGATTTCGTGCCGCCGGCGCCTGTGGTGCCCCCGCTTGCAATGGTGCCAGCATTTGCGGTCGCACCGCCGGTCGCTGTGGTGCCGGCGACGGGCATGCCCCCGGTCACCGCCGTGCCGCCGCTCGCGCCCCCGCTGGAAGCTACGCCACCGGAGGCGATGGTGCCGCCGCTGGTTCCGGCGCCGCCCGTTGTCGTCGTGGCGTCTGTCGCGGCCGTGCCGCCACTCGCGCCCCCGCTAGTGACTACGCCGCCTGATGCGACAGCACCACCCGTAGTCGTCACGCCACCGCCCGACGAACCACCGGCAATCGATGTGCCGCCGGTCGCGGCGAGCGAGCCCCCAATCGCGGCCCCGCCAGTCCCTGTGGCACCGCCTGAACCGGACGCCCCGGCGCTTGAACCCGTACCCCCAGGGGCTGAATCGCAGCCCAGCAGCAAGATCGCTGCGCCGGCCAGCAGCAGACCAGCGCAGCCTCGGGCCTCTTGAATTCTGATGGGCATAGCATCCTCCGTGAAGTCGATCTTGCGCATAATTGCGGGTACATTATCAAGACAAAGGGCAGTGAGCGAGGGGACACCAAACAGCTCATAATACTCGGACCGTGGTCGCGATTGACATTCCAGCCTGTTGTCACAGACTCTCAGCCAGCGTGGCACTACGGAACCAGATGAAACGCAACGCCAGCGCAACCTGGATGGGACTGGCGACCGTGCTGCTGGTTTGGCTGGCGATGGCTGGCTGTGCAAAGACCACAACCGCGCGTCTCGGTCTGCCCGAGTTGCGGACTGTGCCGCGGGTGGACCTGCAGCGGTACCTGGGAACCTGGTACGACATCGCCAGCTTCCCGCAGCGTTTCCAGCTTGGCTGTACCGGCACGACCGCCACCTACGGCATGCGCGGCGACGGAGACATCTCTGTGCTCAACCGATGCCGCAAGGGCTCGCTCACGGGCAAGGAGGACTCGGCCCTTGGACGCGCGCGGGTTGTCGACCGAACCACCAACGCCAAGCTGGAGGTGAGCTTCTTCAGGCCGTTCTGGGGTGACTACTGGATCGTCGATCTTGGCGCCAACTACGAGTACGCGGTCGTCGGTCATCCCAGCCGCGACTACTTGTGGATACTCAGCCGCACCCCGACCATGGACGCCACCGTCTATGAAGGGATCATTGGGCGGCTGCGCGAGCAAGGCTACGAGGTGGCGCGGCTGAACCGCACGCCACAGTAGGCCGGCAGTGCTCACATTTGTGTTTGACAGCTCTTCGAGGAACATGCTCGCAGCATTCAGCGATCGCTAGGCATCTTGGCCTAGTCTAACCACTAGCTCAGTGAGGTCGAGTCTTCTACCAGGGCCGGCCAGATCGATCTCTATGTGGGGGCGCAGGCCGCTGGCCGACGTCCGCACCTTCACGATCTCCTTCTCGGGAGTGTCGTGCCAGAGACATATTCAGAGGCGGCAGACATCTGGTCGGTCGGGGATCAGGGCGTCATACTCCGCGAGCGACAGTGAGAGTTCTGATACCGGGATCGTGGACAGCGCATCCGGGTCTGGGTAGCCTGTGCACCCATGACCCCGCTTGACGCTGAAATTCCTGCCTTCGAGGCGACTTTGTCCCGCCTGCTAGCGCTGTTTGAATCCGCGCCCGAGGCTGTGGTGGGCCTGCAGCCGCGGCCGGGCGACTGGAGCGTGAAGCAGATCGCCTGCCACCTCATCGACTCGGCCAGCAACAACCACCAGCGTTTCACCCGGTTGCAGCGCACGGTGCGACTGGACTTTCCCCCCTACGAGCCGGAGCCCTGGGTCGCGACGGAAAAGCCGGAGGGCCTGGCCTGGGCGCAGCTGCTCGGATTGCTCAGGCACTACAACGCATTCATCCTGCACCTGGTACGCAATCTGGATCCGGCCTGCCTCGGCCACGTCTGGATGGCGGATGGCAAGGAAAAAACACTGGAATTCCTGGTGCGCGACTACTACCGGCATCTCGACTGGCACATCACGCACCTCGGAACACGCCTGCGCGAAGTTGGCGTCGGATGACCGCGGCCACCACGCGCGAGCTGGTGGTGCTGGACTTTGAAACCACGGGCCTATTGCCCGGCCGCGATCGCATTATCGAGGTGGCCGCCACGCTGATGGTCGACGACCAGCCGGTCGACACCTTCTGCCGACTCATGCACCCGGGATTTCCCCTGCCGCCCTTCATTACATCGCTGACCGGAATCACCAATGAGATGTTGGGGGGGCAGCCGCGGCCCGAAGAGATCATGCCGGGATTGCACCAATTCGTGCGCGGTCTGCCCATTGTGGCGCATAACGCCTCATTCGACCGCGCCTTCCTGCAGGCCGAACTGGCGCGGGCCGGCCTGCGTTGCCAGAGCGAATTTCTCTGCACCATGCGCCTGGCGCGCCGGTTGGCGCCGGGCCTGCCCAGCTACCGACTGGACGCGCTGGTGGACGCCATGCAGGTGCGCATGCCCAGCGCGCGCCAATTCCATCGTTCATTGGCCGACGTAAACCACACAGTCGCCATCTGGCAGCACCTGCACGCGCGCTTCACCGAGCGCACCGGCCTCTGCGCACCCACGGTTGCGGTCCTGAGCGCGCTCATGCGCAAGCCGAGGAAGCAAGTGCCGAAATATTTGGCCTCGCTGCAGGCAGCAAAGGCCTGACGACGATGGCGAGTGCGGTCAGGCTGGGCACACGCGGGTAGGGGAAGCCGAGGAACTCTCCCAAGGGTCATCCAAGGTTTGCCCTCGAACTCCCCCATGCACCGCCACCGCACCCCGTCTATACTTTTCCCCCGGTGATCGCATGAGCAAGTCCACACTCGAACGACGGGATTTTTTGAGGATCGGTGCGACCGGGCTCGCGGCTTCGGCCGTGGCCGCGGGCTGCGCGACGGTGGCGGCGGAGAGCAAGCCACCCGCGCCAGTCGCCCCGGCGCCCGAGCCACCGAAGCCCGTGCCTCCGCCCAAGCCGACCGCCCCCGCGCGCCGCACGCTTGGGCGCACGGGGATCCAGGTGCCGCTGGTCAGCATGGGCGTGATGAACGCGGACAACCCCAACCTGGTCAAAGCCGCGCTCGACGGTGGCATGTTCCTGCTCGACACCGCGCACGGGTATCAGGATGGCCGCAACGAGGAGAT
>PMCR01000162.1 GCA_003155465.1 Myxococcales bacterium
GACGGCCGGCCGCACACGTGCAAGACCCGCACGCGGTCACGAATGACCTTCAGGGTGAACAACTGGCTGTTGTTGCTCTCCAGCGCCTCGCCCGCCAGCACCGGCGTCTTGATCTCGAAGACGAAGTTGCCCGGTTCCATCGGGGTGTAGTCGAAGCTGACCTTCTCCTGACCCGATTCGCCGCGCAGAAGCACGGCCTTGGCGTCGAGCAGGCGGCCCTCGCGCGCCAGGGTGACCTCGACCTGGCGATCGCTGTAGCCCTTGTGGCGCAATAGCGCTTCCAGTTTGATGGGCGTGCGCACGAAGGCAAAGTCGTCGGTCAGCACGGCCGCCACCGATAGATCGCGCAACTCGCTTTCCCCGACCAACACGGTGTGCACGGGCGCGTCCAGGGCTTCCAGCGTCCGGCGGGTTTCACCGTCGAGCGGCCCGCGGGCAATGCGCCCGGTGTCGATGCCGTCGGAAATCACGACAACGCCTCCCACGTCGCGGCCCGCCAGGCGCCCGCGCAACTCGGACAGGGCTTCGCCCATGCGGGTGGCTTCGCCCTGCGGCACCGCGTGCAGGGATTCGGGCGTGGCCGTGGCCAGCGCCTCGCCAAAAGAATAGATCTCGACCCGGTGGCCGGCGCGTTCCCATTCCGAGAACAGGGGCGCAGCGTCGGCCACGATTTGGGCGGCGCGCTGGGCGCGGGAGGCACCGTGGTCGGGCGGCGCCACGCCCATCGAGCGCGAGGCGTCCACCAGTACGGCGACATGGTTGGGCAGAAGGTTGACCTGACCCAGCTCCACACTGGGCTGCAAAGTCACCAACAGGCAACTCCCCACTGCCAGCAGGCGCAGCAGGAAGATCGTGATGGCCCGTCGTCGGCGCGCCTCCAGCCAGAGGGAAACCGCCGAGAAGACGACCGCCAGGCCGGCTGCCGCACAAACCAGAACCAGAGCGGGCCGACCGAGCTGCGCCCCGATGGTCACGCGCCAGTCAGCAAAGACGGAATAGGGCGTCAAGCGGCCGCTCTCCGTGTGACCGAGCGCACACCGGGACACCGGCCGGGTTTTCTGCCGGCATGCGCGTGGACGCAGAAGAGAGGACCCATGGGAAGTTGCGGCGTCATTCTGCCACCTTGCGAGACACGTGCAGGTTTTGTCTCGCCCCGGAACGGGCTAGACTGCTTCACCATGCCACGCATTGCTCGTCCCTTGCTGCCGCTTCTGGTTTTCTCCGCTCTTGCCCAGCCGCACGTTTGGGCGCAAGAAAGCGCCTCGCCCATGCCGGCCTGTCCCGCGGGCAATCTGCTGGCCGGCAAGCTGCCGGTGGCGTGGCAGGAGATCGCGCGCGATCGCAGCCTGCTCACCGACGAGACCCTGGCGACCGAAGGTGCGGTGTGGGACGCGTCCCTTGCCGCCCTTTTTGAAACCGGCGCCTCCACGGTGACCTGGGATCTGGGCCAGGTGGTCAGCGTGCGTTCGCTGGCGATACAGGCCGACGCCAACGACACCTACAACGTTTGGGGATCTCTCGACGGCAAGGAATACAAGGTGATGGGGCAGATTGACCCAGTCACGGGACACGGGTTGCGCATGCGCACCCTTGATGTGGGCGGCATGGCCGCGCGCTTCTTGCGTGTGGGCGAGGGCAAAGGCGATGGTTTCTACTCGGTCTCCGAGGTCGCGGCCTACTGCCAGACGCCCACGCCATTTCCGCCCCAAATGAAGGTCGTGGATGCGCCGGCAGCCACGGCTCCCAAGACCTATCTCGACTACTTCAATAACGACGCCAGTGCCCGCTGGGAGATGATCTTCGCCATGTTGGGCGCAATGCTGCTGTGGTGGGAGCGCCGTCTCGTCGGTCTGGGCATGGCCGCTTTCAAGCTGCGTCTGCGCCGGATCATCCTCGCGACGATGGGGGTGCTGGCCTTCTTGACCTTCTTCAACTTCGGCTTCTGGCACTTCCCCAACTTCGTGCACGGCTGGGACACCTTCCACTACTACATCGGCGCAAAGTACTTCAAAGAGCTGCACTACGAACGCCTGTACGAGTGCGTGGCCACCGCCGATTCCGAAGAGCCGAACCTGCGCCGCCGGGTCGAGCTGCGCAAGATGATGAACCTGCGCACCAACGTGGTGGAGAAGACCGACGACATTCTCGCCCATCCCGAGCGCTGCAAGCAGCACTTCACCGACGCGCGCTGGGAATCATTCAAGAATGATTTGCGCTATTTCCGCACGTTGGAGAACCCGCGCCGGTGGGACGATGCCCAAACCGATCACGGGTTCAATGGCACGCCGGTGTGGGCTATCTTGGGCACCGCCCTATCCAATCTGGCGCCAGCCAGTCGGCTCGACATCCTCTTACTCGACGCCATCGACGTCGTGCTGATCACGATTATGGCGGGGCTGCTTTGGTGGGCTTTCGGTTGGCGGACGGTGTCCGTGGCGCTTATCGTGTTTGCCACGAATTTCCCATCACGCTGGTACTGGATCGGCGGCTCGTTCTTGCGCTGGGACTGGCTCTTCTGGATGGGCGTCGGGGTGTGCTTGATGAAGAAGAACCGACCGTTCTGGGCGGGTGCCGCGATTGCGTACGCCGCGCTCCTGCGCATCTTCCCCGGGTTCCTCTTTGCGGCACCGCTGATTGCGCTCGGCTACCACTACGTGAAAACCCGCGAGTGGGATCGCTGCTACCTGCGCCTGATCATGGGTGGCGCGGTGGCCGTCGCGGTGCTGATCCCCGCCAGTTTCGCGGTAACCGGCAGCCCGCGCATCTACCCGGAGTTCCTCCGCAACACCGCCAAGCACTCGGAGACTCCCCTGACCAACCACATGGGGTTGCGCACGGTGGTCCATTTCCGCCCAGCCGAAGCGGCCAATCGCATGAACACGCCGGCCATGGTGGATCCGTGGCTGCGCTGGAAAGAGGCACGCTTGCGGGCGTTCCACGAAAGCCTGCCGCTCTACCTGTCGCTGGTGGCTTGCTACCTGGTGCTGATCGGCCTGGCCATTCGCAAGGTCGACCCCTGGGTGACGGTGGCGTTGTCGGCAACCGTGATCTCGTTTGGCTCTGAACTGACTTGCTACTACTACGCCTTTCTCATAATTCCTGCTTTGCTGTACGCGGTGGTCCCTCGTGCGGGCGAGTGGCTGCTGTGGCTGACGGCGCTGACCCAGTTCTTGGGGTGGGCGCCCATCAATCACATGCCGAAGTGGCTACAAAGTCTGATGCCAGCCTCGCTCAGGCAGAGTTCGTTCGTCACCAACTTCAGCATGCCCAATGGGCTGGACGAGCAGTACACTTGGATGTCGGTCGGTACCCTCATCGTCTTCGTGCTGATCGCTCGAGAGTTGATGCTGGCACGCCAGACGGTATGGGTGCCGGCGCCGGGTGACACGGAACCCAGCGAAGACGCGAAGGCTCTCCCGGCGGGCGCAGTCCTCGCGCCGGTTGCTGCGCGATCGTCTCGTCAGCAGCAAGCGGATTCGCGTGCGCGGACGCGAAAGCGCAAGCGGCGGTAGAGCGAACTTCACCGAAGCCGCGTGCGCCAAGGCGGCTTGAGCGAGGGGGAGGTGGGGCTAGCTCGCGGTGAAGACCGCCAGGCCCAGCCGTTCCGCCAGCGCCCGCGGGGTCACGCCTTCGAGGTTCGCCAGATCGTCCCTGGCGCCGCTCTCGCGCAGCAGACCGATGAGGTCGAATTGACCGCAGGCCGAAAAAACCGCGCGCCACAGGACGGAGCAGCCTTCATCGTCGCGTGCGTTGGGATTGGCACCTTTGGCCAGCAGGAGGCGCGCGATCGCAGGCAAGTATTCCTGGGCGGCGAAGTGCAGCGGCGTCCAACCATGCCCGTCAGCCGCGTTCACGTCCGCCCTGGCTTCCAAGAGTAGCCCGATCAAGCCCACGCTGTTGCCCAGCACCGCCTGGTGCAACGGCGTGCGGCCTTCGTCGTCGCGCACGTTCGGATCGGCGTCTGCGGCCAGCAGCTCGCGCACGCGCACCAGATCGCACACGAAAGCCGCCTCGACCATCTGTCGGTTCGTCTCAAGCTTGGTTCTTGCGTATGCCATGTGGGATCACCGACGCTAGAGTGGTTGCAGAAACTTCGCCATCACCGTCTTGACGCCCACGCTGGCGAAGCGGACGGTCACCTTGAAATCGTCGCCCACCGACTGCCAGGCGCGCACCTCGCCCACCCCGAACTTTGCGTGTCTCAGCTTGGCTCCCACGCGTAGGCCCAGCTCGCCCTCCTCTGCGCGCGCCATGCCCGGCTCGTAGTGTCGGGTAATGGTCCCCGACTGGGCCACCGGCGCCGCCCGGCTGGGCGCTGGCTGGCGCGCCGCCCCCGGCGATCCGCCCCGGCTCCAGCGACCATGCCAGGGGCCCGCACCAGCGGTTTTCTCGTCGTGGTACGCGGGCCGCGGCGCGATCACATGGTCGATCACTTCAGCCGGCAGATCACCCAGAAAGCGGCTGGGCGTGCCGCCCAATTGCTGGCCCGACAGCCGGCGCCAGCGCACGCGGCAAAGATGAAGACGCTTCATGGCGCGGGTGACCGCCACGTAGCAGAGGCGGCGCTCCTCCTGGACCGCCGTATCGTCATCGATGCTGCGCTGATGGGGAAACACGCCCTCTTCCAGGCCGACCACCAGCACCTCGGGAAACTCCAAGCCCTTGGCCGTGTGCACGGTCATCAGGGCGACCGCGCCTTTTTCGGGATCGTAGCTGTCCACGTCGGACGCCAGGGTGATGCGTTCCAGGAAGTCAGCCAAAGTGGGCTCCTCGGCCTCGCGCTCGTACTCGCGCATCTGCCCCACCAACTCCATCAGGTTCTCCAGGCGGCCCTCGGCCTCGACGGTACTCTCGGCCGCGAGCTGATCGCGATAGCCTGAGTCTTCCAGGATTTTTTCCGCCAGCGCCGCGGGCGGCAGGGCATCCTTGGCCGCACGCAAAGACTGCATCAGCTCGCAGAAGGCGGCCACCTTGTGGCGCGGTCCCTGGCCCAAGATCTCGGCTTCCCGCACGGCGATTTCCAGGGCTGTGTGCAGCCCGACGCCACGGTCGCGGGCCAGTGCCGAAAGACGATCCACGGTGGTGTTGCCGATTCCGCGCGCAGGCACATTGATGATACGGGCCAGGCCCACGGCATCGTCGGGATTCTGCAAGACGCGCAGGTACGCGACCAGATCCTTGATCTCGGCCCGGTCATAGAAGCGCGTGCCGCCTACCACCACGTAGGGCAGGTTGTGCGTGCGCAGGGCTTCTTCCAACACCCGCGACTGCCCGTTGGTGCGGTAGAAGACGGCAAAATCCCGCGGCGCCGCTCCTTGGTCCAGCCCGGCCTGCACAGTGGACGCGACGTACTCGGCTTCCTCGCGTTCCGTCTCACCCTCGAAAACCACGACCAGATCTCCGTCTACCGCATCAGTGAAGAGCCGTTTCGGCCGACGTTGGGTGTTGGGCGCAATCACCGCATTCGCCGCCCGCAGGATGTTTCTTGTCGAGCGGTAGTTCTGCTCCAGCTTGATGACGCCGGCGCCGGGATGGTCACGCTCGAAGTCGAGGATGTTGCGGATGTCGGCCCCCCGCCAGCCGTAGATGGACTGATCCTCGTCGCCCACCACCGTGATGCTGCGTGTGCGCCGCGAGAGGAACCGCACCAGTCGATATTGCACGCTGTTGGTGTCCTGGAACTCGTCGACCAGAACGTGATCGAACCGCTCGGCCAGCGTGGCAGCCACCGAGCTATCGGGGCTGCCCAACCGCAAGGCCCATAGAAGCAGACCACCGAAATCTACCGCGTTGCTCGCAGCCAGGCGTTCCTCGTAGGTACGGTAGGCCTTGGCGATGACCTGGTCCAGCGGGCCCGGCGCCGCAAAGTCGGCCGCGGTGATTCCTTGGTTTTGCGCGCGGTCAATGATGGCCACCACCTGCCGCACGGGAAACGTCTTGTCGGAGATGTTCAGATCGTGGAGCACGCGCGCCATCAGGCGGCGCTGATCATCGGCGTCGTAGATCACGAAATCCTTGCGAATGCCCACTGCTTCGCCGTACAGGCGCAGAAGCCGCGCCGACAGGCCGTGGAAGGTGCCCAACCACATGCCCGGCAGGTCGCTGCCCTCGTGGCCGAGCAGGCGCGCGACGCGTTCCTTCATCTCGCGCGCGGCCTTGTTGGTGAAGGTCACGGCCAGGATGCGGCGCGGGTCGGTTCCCTCAGCAATGAAGCGGGCCAACCGACAGGTAATCACGCGGGTCTTGCCCGAGCCCGCCCCGGCGATCACCAGCAGCGGCTCCGACGGATAGGTCACCGCCTCGACCTGGCGTGGGTTCAACTCGCGGGTCAGGGCTTCCCCCAGGCGCAGCGATAGGCTGGGTAGAGGCTCGGACATCTCGGGGGTTTCCACCACCTCGTTATATAGAACATCGTAGGACCGGGAACAGTGCAACCTTGTGGCCGCACGGTGCGACTTCATCCAGAGCGCCACCCGCCGCTTTCCCGGGATTTGGGGATTTCCCTGCGGCCGAGGTCCTCAGCTTCTCCGGACCTGGCCCCGCCAACGCGGCGTCGGCCAACCAGGAGCTGCTGGACAAAGCCGCTTCTCTCGGCCGCAAGTTGGTCACTGACCTGCAGGACTGATGCCTCTGTCAGGCATTTGATTCGAGGCCTCCCTCCGACGCTGATTCAGGTAGGCGAGCTTGAAGTCCTCCGCGACGGAGTCATCGAGTACGCGCAACGCCTGCTGCAGGCCGGTATTCCCGTCGAGCTCCACGTCTACCCGGGCGCATTCTACGGGTGGGACCAACTGTGTCCCACCACCCGCGTCGGCAAACAGGCCAACTAGCACCGGCTCGCGGCCCTCACGCGGGCCCCCACCAGTTGCTGACGGAAGGCTCACTTCGCGCTCGGTCCAGCCGCGCTCCCGGTCTTCTGCACCACGGTGGGTGCGCCACGGTCCAGCACCACCACGGTCTGCACCGACTGGATTTCGTTGGTCTCACGGGCGAATATCTGGACCAGGTTGCTGCCCGGCCACAGCGGCACATCGGCCTCGAAAGCCAGATGCGACTTGTCTCCCTTGTTGGGCAGGTAGAAGACCTTCTTGGGTGGCAGCTTGGAGTCGCGGTTCCACACGCGGATGTAGACATCCTTGACCCCGTTTTCGTCTGAGGCCGTCGCCTTGAGGTGTACCGTGTTGCCCGGCACCACCGTGGGCGCGGTAACCGTGAGGACGGGCGGGGTCACCTGCCACTCGGGGATGAAGCTGCCGTGGACCGAACCGCCCGGCGCCACATCCGCCGCAGCCACGAACGCCGGCCGACCGTCCTCGATCTCCACCCGTCGGAAGGCTCCGATGCGGCCGGTGCTCTTCCACACGGTGCCCATCGGGGCGTGACCCACGACCAGCGCGCTGTCGGCGGGTGCTTCGCGCAATACAGCCTGGGAACGCGTGATCGTGACGGGCTGGTCTTCGGCGGCAGGGGCCGCTCCGGCCGGCGCCAGCTTGACTTTGATCTTGTCGGTCACCGACTCGCCGAGAACGGTGTCGGCCACCTGCAGCTCAAGCTGGTACTCGTCCCCACGAAAGTCCGACCCGACCTCGTAGACGAAGGCGAACGTCCGGCTGGCCCCCGGCGCCAGATCCTTGGTGTCGAAGCGGCCGGCACTGATCAGAATGCCTTCCTGTCCGGCCCCGTTGCGCAAGATGGCCTCGGTTCGCAGAGCCGCGCCTTGTCCGATGTTCTTCACCTTCACCAGCGTGCGCACCCGCTCACCCCTCTGCACCTGGCCATCGCGATTTCCGGCCACGTCGTCGATGGTCTGGTAGCTGTACGCGAACAGCGGGTGTGCCTTGCCCTCGATATGGAGAGTCATTTCGGGGCTGTTGGCCTGGAGCGTGCCCTGTCCGGACATGTCGGCCCGGATGACATCGGTACGGGTAAGGCTGCTCTTGGACGCCCTCACGGTCAGGTCGTAGGTCTTGCTGCTGCCCGGGGCGATCTTGCCAAACACCATTTCGTTTTCGTCGAAAAGCGGGTTGTCACTCTTCAGCACCGCGCGCACCCGGTGGACCGTGGTGGCGCCCACGTTCTTCGCCATCCCTCGGATCTTGATGGTGTCGCCCGCCTTCACCTGGGCCTCGCCGGTGGCCGCCGCCAGGGTCACCTGGATCTCGCCCGTCCCTGAGTTGCCTGGGCCGGCGCTCCAGTCGACCCCCAGCTTCTCCAGCGCGGCCGAAAGCCGCCGGTCCTCGTCGGCGCGAACCTTGTCGAAGAGCGCCTTGCTCGAACTCACCAGGTCCTCTCGTCGCGGTGTGCGGGCCTGGGCAAGCAGATCGCGGGCCAGCGTGATGGGAAAATCGATGTGATCCTCCTCGGGCTCCACGCTGTCGTTCTCATCCTCGTCGGGCGAGTTGGCCTCGAGCTCGTCCTGGTCCAGCCTGCGTCGCAATTCATTGGCTGACGGCACATAGAGGTACGGGACGACCTCCTCGGGCTTCGTGCCTTGGCGGACGCTCGAGCTCACCAGGTGCCACTCGTAGTCTGATTCCTGTCTTCGTCGCGTGGAATTCTGCAGGTTGATCCAGGCCTCGTCGCTCTTCTTTTCCACCCGCATTCGGACCAGTTCCACGTCAGGCGTCACGCCCACTCCCTGGATGGAGGTATCCCCCGGGGTGAGGTACTGCGCCGTCGTCAACTTGAGCCCCAGCTTGTCGTCCTCGGGTTTGTTGCCGAAAGGCACGGGCGACGG
>PMCR01000309.1 GCA_003155465.1 Myxococcales bacterium
CTCATTCGTTCGCACTACATCGGGCGTACCTTCATCGAGCCATCCGAATCCATCCGCCACTTCGGCGTGAAGCTCAAGCTGTCGCCGGTGCGCGAGGTTCTGGCGGGAAGGCGCGTCGTCGTGGTCGACGATTCCATCGTGCGCGGCACCACGTCCAGCAAGATCATTGGCATGATCCGGGGAGCCGGTGCGCGTGAGGTGCACTTGCGCATCAGCTCACCTCCCACGGTGGGGCCTTGTCACTATGGTATCGATACCCCGGACCGTGACAAGTTGATCGCCAGCGCGCACAGCGTAGCGGAGATCTGTCGCTTCGTGGGCGCGGACACCCTGGGCTACCTGTCGCTCGGCGGCTTGCGTGCCTCGATCAATTGCGTGGGGAGCACGGACGAGCATTCCGGGTTATGCGACGGTTGCTTCTCCAACTCCTACCCCATCGCGGTTTCGCCCCCGGCGCACGCCCGGCAGTTGCGGTTGATCTCAGCGTAGGGGACTCTTGGTCCGGGCGAGCGTGGTCAGGCGGATCAGCGGCCTTTGCTGAGCGCCCAGAGAGGAGAGGGGAGGCCCCAGAGTCGGAGGGTACTTGACTCCCTCATGCGGATCCCCAAGATGGGGCCCATGCTTCGCACTGGGCCGCTGGGAATTCTGCTCTCACTGGTCGCTGCCTTTTTCGGCGGTTCGGCTTTGGCTGCGCCTCGGGTGGTGCTGTTGGAGATGGCCGGCGGCGCGCGGGACGTCCGGCAGGAGGTCCGTGCCTCGGCCGAAAGAGCCCTGCGCGCCCTGGGCGTGGATGTGGTGCCGCAGAACCAGATCAAGACCGCCCTTGATGACTGCAATGTCCCGTCTTGCCTGGCCAAGCTGGGTCGGCAGGCCGGGGCGAGCCACATCCTGGAAATCCAAGGCAGCTACGTCAACGAGGCGTACAACTTCCGCCTGGACCTGCGCGATGGTGAGACGGGGCGCATTCTGGGCAGCGATTCCAAGGAATGCGAGATCTGCTCGGCCAATGATTTCTACCGCGCGGTGAAGGATCGCTCCGTCGCACTCTGGACGCGCGTGGCGCGCGAGCAGGCCGGCACGGTCTCGGTGCCCAGCGAGGCTGTCTCCGCGACGCCGGCGCAGACCGGCCTGGCCGAGGCGAAGGCGGTCCCGCCTCCCTCAATGGCTCGCCGATCTTTTTGGCGGCAACCGTGGCCCCTCTTCGGGTTGGGCCTTGCCGCAGGCGGGGCGGTGATCCTCGGTTTCGGGGGCCACTATCTGGCGGTGGACGGTGAGCCCGATCCGACCTGTGTGCCCCAGCAGCCCTGCGCTTTCAAGCGCTCCAGCGCGAGCCTCGGCTGGGGCTTGTTGGCGGGGGGAAGCGCGGCCGTCATGGGGGGAGTGGCCATATTGATTTGGGGGCGCGACGAGCCAAGCCGGCCGACGATTTCTCTTGGTCCGGGGACGGTCTCACTTTTTGGTCGTTTCTAAGTACGTTGCCATGCCGACGATATTGCTGTTCGACGTCGACGGAACCCTGGTGTCGACGGGCGGGGTTGGACGTCGAGCCATCGAGCGTGCGTTCGAGCGGCGCCACGGTCGTTATGATGTCGTGTCGTTCTCATTTGCCGGCATGACAGACAAGGCGATTGTGCGCGATGGCCTCCTGGCCCTCGACAAGCGGTTCGCGTCTGACGCCGAGCTGCAGGCCGAGATGGACGACACCCTCTCCTTCTATCTGCGCGTCCTGCAAGAAGAGGCCGCCAACCACGGCGGGATTCGCGTTCACGACGGCATCATGCGCGCGCTCGACCTGGCCGAGGCCCGCCCCGATGTGGCACTGGGCCTGGGCACCGGAAATCTGCGGGAAGGCGCCCGCATCAAGCTAGGCCACGCGGGTATCTACCATCGCTTCAGCTTTGGCGGGTTCGGCGACGATTCAATCGATCGGCCAGAAATCCTGGCGGCCGGTGCGCGGCGGGGAGCGGTCGAGCTCGGTTTGCCCCTTCAAGCTTGCCGCGTGGTCGTCGTCGGTGACACGCCCAAGGACATCACCGCCGCCCGAGCCATCGGCGCCGCATGCGTTGCGGTGGCCACCGGCATGCATGGGATGGCCGAGCTGGAAGCCCACGCACCAACCATCGTGTGCCAAACCCTGGCCGACCAGCGCGTCGATGCGGTCCTGTTCGGGGTCTAACTAGTGTTCCCCGGGTGGTTCGGTGTGGACGGTCACACGTCCCAAGTTGGGGATTTGGGCGCGCAGGTACTGCTCGATGCGTTCAGTGAAGGCGTGCGCGTCCTTGATTGACGTCGCGGCTGCCAGGGTGCAATGAAACGAAACCGCCAGTCCGTTTCCTGTCCGCCGGACGCTCAGCTCGTGGGCCTGGATTCCGAGTTCCACAAGCTCGGGAAAACGCAGCAATGAGGCGCTGATGCGTTCGACATCAGCTGGGTCGGCGCTTGCCACCGTGCCGGTTTCCCCGGCAGGCTCGATATGGCTCACCACCGCGGCCAGGTTTGGCACGGTTGCCTTCAGCTCGCTTTCCAGGGCGGAGGCCCGACGGTGGGCCTCGCCGAGGGGCAAGCTCCCCGCCATTTCCAAGTTCAGTTCCATGGTACGCCGGCCGTCTTCCTCAAACACGCGGATGCTGTGCGCACTCGATTCATGGCGCGCGGCCAGCCGGCGTGCGGTCGCTGCCAAGTCGTCCGAGGAAATTGCGGCCGGCTCCACGTGCACGACGACATCGGCACGCGGAAACTGTGTCTTGATAGCGGCCTCGGCTTGATCGGCGACCTCGTGACTGCGCTCGAGCGACTCGCCAGGGTCAAGGACCAGGGACAGGTCGACGAAGAGGCCGGGCCCGCTGCGGCGCACGCGCACGTGCCTGACCTCGCGCACACCGGCGACCTTGGCCGCGGCCTCCATGCGTCGGCTCAGCTCAGGGGGTACGGAGTCCAACAAGTCGTCAACTGACTTGCGTCCCAGTTGCAGGCTGACCCAGACCACGACGCCCGCCACGCCTAGCGCTGCGACGGCATCGGCCTGGGCCAGCCAGAGTATGCCCAGGTCGTGCGCGGCCAAAACGCCCAGCAAGCCGGCAAGCACGACCAGCGACGACCAGATGTCGGTGGCGAAATGCAGGGCGTCTGCCTCCAGCGCTTGACTTTCGAACTTCTTGGCCACCCTCATGAGCGCGCGCGATCGGGAGTAGTCGATGATGATCGACAGAATCACGACCAGGAAAGCCCACAAGTTGGCGTCGACGTGAACAGGGACGTGGAAGAACAATCGCTGCACCGCCTCCCAGATGATCCAGGCGCAGGTGCCAAGCAGCAGCAGGGTCTCGAAGAGCGCCGAAAGATTCTCGATCTTGCCGTGGCCGTACGCGTGCTCGGCGTCGGCCGGTCGGCCGGAAACCCGCACCGCCCACAGCGTGACCAGGGCTGCGGCCAGGTCCAGGCCCGAGTGCATCGCCTCGGCCATGATACCTAGGCTGCCAGTCCACAGGCCCACCAGGACCTTGGTGCCGGTCAGAAGCAGCGCCGCCAGAACGGAATAGAACGCCACCGACCGCTTTTCGCCCTCGGCCGGGGCTTGTCCCTGTGCGCCCCCGGGCAGGTGATGGTGATGGTGATGGCCGTCCATGTGTCCCAAGAGCGTGGAAGGAAGGAAGTGTAGCCCGGCTGGCCGCTCGCGGATACTCCCGACATCGCCGCTGTAGATTGTGGGTTCAAAGCCCTTGCCAGCCGCTCGGCAAAGCTATACTGAAGACCGTCGCTGCGCGGCCGACGGGTGGTGCTGCCCGCCGGCCGTCAGAGGAAAGTCGCCTACCATGCGAAGTCTCTTCTCCCTTCCGTCTATCTTGCCCAAACGGTTGGGCTTGCCTGGACGGAGCGCGGTGGCCAGCGGCCTGGCGCAGCACCTGGCCAGCGCGGCGAGCAGCGAAGCGGACAAGCTGGTGGCCGAGTTGGGCTCGTCGCCTGCCGGGCTGGCCCAGGAGGAGGCCGAGCGGCGGCTGGAGCAGTACGGGCCGAACGCCGTGGCGCAGGAGGAAGGGCATAGCTATCGCGACCTGCTGGTCAAGGCTCTCCTCAACCCCCTGGTTATCCTGTTGTCGCTTCTGGCAGTGGTGTCAGCCCTGACCGGCGACCTGCGGGCGGCCATCGTCATGGTCATGATGGTGGTCTTGGGTGTGGCGTTGCGTTTCGTCCAGGAGGCAAAGGCGGGCACCGCGGCGGCCAAGCTGAAGGCCATGATCCGGGTCACCGCCACTGTGCTCCGCGGCGGCCAGGCACGCGAGGTTCCGCTTTCCGAGCTGGTGCCGGGCGACATCGTGCGTCTGTCGGCTGGGGACATGATTCCGGCTGACCTTCGGCTGCTTTCGAGCAAGGACCTGTTCATCATCCAGGCCAGCCTCACCGGCGAATCCCTGCCGGTTGAGAAGTTCGACGCGCGCGAAACCGTCCCGCCGGCATCGCCCTTGGAATGGAAAAACATCTGCTTCCTCGGCACCAGCGTCGAGAGTGGCACGGCGACCGGCGTGGCGGTGGGCACCGGCGGGTATACCTACCTTGGTGGCATAGCCAAGGCCCTGGTGGGCCAGCGGGTGCAGACCAGCTTCGACAAGGGAGTGTCCCAATTCACCTGGGTCATGATCCGCTTCATGCTGGTGATGGTGCCCCTGGTTTTCGTCATCAATGGGTTGACCAAGCACAACTGGCACGAGGCATTCTTCTTCGCCTTGGCCGTGGCCGTGGGCATGACGCCCGAGATGCTGCCCATGATCGTGACGGTGTGCCTTTCCAAGGGCGCCATCGCCATGTCGAAGAAGAAGGTGATCGT
>PMCR01000036.1 GCA_003155465.1 Myxococcales bacterium
GCTACCCCGATGAGCCAGCACAGCCGCCCGCCCGCTACCGGGGCGCGCCGCGCGTGCAGCCAGGTGCTGTAATGGCCACGCTTCCGCCGCCGTCGGTCTGTCCGTCGGGCGCAATTGCCGGCGGGCCGTCACGCTACGCAATCGATCGCGCTCGCTGCCTGTATTGCGGCCTTTGCGCCGAGGCTTCATTGGATGGCGCCATTGCGCTCGGACGCCAAGTGGAACTAGGCGCGCGCAAGCGCGAAGGTCTGGTGGTGGAGGTCGAGTCGGATGCCGACGGCCGGGCCGTGGCCCTGCCCGCTCCGCCGCCTGCTGAACAGGTCGCCGAGCAGATCCAGCGCACTCTGGGGCGCTCACTACAACTGCGCCACCTCGATTCGGGATCGTGCAATGCCTGTGACTGGGAACTGACCGCCCTGCTCAATCCCGTGTACGACGTCCGGCGCCTGGGCATCGATTTCGTGGCCTCGCCTCGCCACGCCGACGGAGTGATCGTCACCGGGCCCATGACCCGCAACCTGGAACTAGCCGCCCGCCGGACCTATGCAGCGGTCCCCGAGCCTCGGGTGGTGATCGCGGTCGGCGCCTGCGCATCCTCCGGCGGTATCGTGGGGCGTGGCTACGCCAGCGCCGGCGGCGCGGCCGAGGTGCTGCCGGTGGACGTCTTCATCCCAGGCTGCCCGCCGCGCCCCGAGGCCATCATCTTCGGCATCCTGCTAGCGGTCGGCCGCGCGACTGAACGTGCGTAGGTCTCATACCATCGCCTGCCCGGCCGGTCAGCGGCCGAGGCCTAGGATGAGGACGGTGGAGACGATCCACAGGCCGATGGTGATGAGGAGCGGCTTGTCCTTGAGGAAGACCTCTTCCGGGCTGCCGCCCGCGTTTCGCGAGTGCGAGAGGTACACGTAGCGGAACATCCCGAAGATGACGTACGGGATGGTGAGCATCATGAGGTTGTTGGCCGGCAGCTTGGGCGAGGTGAACGTGTAGAGCGAGTACGCCATGATTGTCGACGAGGCGACGATGCTGGTCAGGCTGTCGAGCAGCGACGGCGTGTAGTGCTCGAGGATCTTGCGGTGCTCGGCCGCGCGGCCTTCGAGCAGCACCAACTCGCCGCGGCGTTTGCAGAGCGCAAGGAAAAGGGCGCCGAGCAGGGTGACGGTGTAGAGCCATGGCGAGATCACGGCGCCGATCACCACGCCGCCCGATACGGCGCGGATGACGAAGCCCAGGGCCAGAACAAACACGTCGAGGAGGACGACCTGCTTGAGCACGAAGATGTAGCCCACCTGCATGACCAGGTAGCCGGCCATCGCCAGGGCAAAGATCGGCTGGAGGAGATAGGCGCCGAGCAGACACGCCGGCACGAGGAGCGCCGCCACCAGCACGGCCAGCCACACAGGAAGCGCGCCAGAGGCTATGGGGCGGTTGCGTTTGGTGGGGTGCTGGCGGTCGTTCTCCACGTCGATCACGTCGTTGGCGAGGTACACGGCGCTTGACACCAGCGAGAACAGCACGAAGGCGGTCGCCGCCCGCGACAGGTAGGTCCACATGGCTGGCGAGAACGGGTGCCAGCGCTCGTTCACGGTGAACACAAAGCCGGCGAACAAGAGCAGGTTCTTCACCCACTGCCTGGGGCGCATGGCCTTCAGCAAGGCGAAAGGCAAGGACAAGGGCGCACTCATTTCGCTAGACTAGACGACTGCGCTGGGCTACGGCCTCCGCCCTGTGCGCAACGAGAGCGGTGCCGTATCCGCGGAGCGCGCGTCTACCACCAGGGCGAGGCCGAGCTGCTCGCGCAAGTCGAGGTGCTGCGTCGTCACGCTCCAGCGCGCGAGGTCGAGAATGGCCGCCTCCGGTCGTGTCCCGGTCGCGCGCGCTTCTTTCACCAGCTCGCGTGCCGCCGCCACCACGTCACCACAGGCGATCAACCCAGCCCGGTTGGCGTTCCCTTCGGCGGCGGCGGCCCACGCGCCAAGATCGATGGACGCGGGATCGGCGACCAATTGCTCAACCGCCGAATTCATGGATATCCACTGCGCTTGCGGCACGGCCTTGTGCAGGAAAGCGATATACTTGCGAACCGCAAGCATATCCGTGTCGGGCAACTCGAACTCGGGCCGCAGCAACTTGATCGCCGCCACCAGGATCACCCGCAGCTCGCCCGGGGTCGGCACCACCTGCGGCCACAGCAAGAAATGGTCGGCGCGCAGGCCCACGAGCTTCTTCGCCAAGCGAAAGGCCAGCTCGCGATCCGTCCGGCCCGTAACCAGTCCTCGCCCAAGCACGAAGGTCGGAAATACCTGCTTTCCCTCCAGCAGGATCACCAGGTCGATCTCGTCGTGCGCCGTCGGCGGAACATAGACCGCGGGCAGGGTCACCCCGATCAGTCGGCTGACGTAGGCCAAGATCTGTGACACCGAGGAGTTGTCCTTGGTCAGATCGACCCTCATGCTCCGATCGAGCCCGTAGGCCTGCGCCTCTTTGGCCCGCGACACCGTGACGCCTCCGCTCACCGCAGCCAGCACCTGGGAGATGCGCCGGTCTTGCCCTGGGCTGCACACCCAGCCCTGCCAC
>PMCR01000068.1 GCA_003155465.1 Myxococcales bacterium
GACTCGGTCACAACTTGAGAACCGTCAGGGGCAGTCTCGACGGTCTGCGAGAGTTCCACGGCCCACAAATGCTTGCATTTCACGCGGCGGGTTTCGTGGTCCGGGCAAGTGCAGGTTTCCGCCTGCGTGTTGACGACGTATGCGCCATCGCTATTGGTCTGCGACGGAACTACCCACGTCGATCCGGCCATGTGATGGATTCGCTTGTCTCGCGCCAGTACCAGCCCTTTTTCTTGTCGATTGTCCATGTACCTAATATGGACCTAACATGGCCATGTTGTCAAGAAGAAAAGATGGCTTTGTTTTATGGCCAGGTTATGGTACTGTTAGCTTATGGCAGCGAGAAAGCCGGCTAGGCCGAAGCCTGACGCTGAGCGTTCCATCGTGCGGCGCAAGGCCGAAGGCGAGCGTCGGGAATCCGTCCTAAAAGTTCTAGCCACTGAGGAAGAGCGGATCGCATGGAAAGCGGCTGCTCTCGCAGAAGGGCTGAGCCTTTCCGCATGGCTTCGCCACGTGGCCATCAGAGCGGCCAAGACTGAATAGGAAAACGGCGTCCAGCTTCCGCCAGACGCCGTTTTCACCACCTTTGGAGTGGCGCTAAACTAACCTGGCGGTTGCCATCATGAGGCTGCCTTCTCTTTCCCCCGCGACTGCGTAGACAAAGCGCGACGTCCGGGGTATCCTCAACCTATCCGTCACAGGGTAGGTCGTGGCCTCGCCGCGACTTGTTGAATGGCCGACGTCACAAGCGCCGGCCATTCGAGTTTCTGGAGCGAAATTCATTCCGGCTATGCCTCTCCCTGATCGCTCTTCTCGGCATCGTCATCCCACGAGATGGATGCCTCGCTTGCCAGGGCTTCTACATACTTCTTCAATTTCTCGATGTTCTTTGGCGTCAGTGTGTTCGGAATGGTGACCATCATGATCGTTCCACCTCCAAGGTTCCATGGCCGGGACTGAGTTCCGAGCGGCGGGAGATGGCCAGGCGGGATAAATGGCTTCGGCTGAATAACCGCCCCCAGTGGCGGCTTTAGCGTGGATTCTTGCGTCTGCGTCATTGGTTCTCCTTTGATGACCTGAGAACCATTATCCACGACTTGCCCCTCACCGGCAACCCCTTCTCCACTCGTCAGCGCCACGGCCTCACGCAGTGCTTCGATGAACTTGTCTGCCGCCTTCGGGGATGCGAAATGCCATTCATCCTGAAGTCGAGCGCGCAGATTCGCGTCCGAGGGTAGTCCGTCTGGAAACTTCCCAAGCACCTCCTTGAAGAGGGATGGCAATATTGCAAGCCGTTTGATGACCGCAGCGGCCTCTGGAGCGCCCGATGGGTAGAGGAAGATCGTATTGGCGTCGTCAGATACTCGCACCTCCTTCTCGACGGAAACGAGCAATCCGTACCTCTTCATGGCGCCGATCATGGTCAGACTGACGCCGTTTGCCTGCTTGTACCCAAGATGCTGAGAAGCCAAATCCACGCTCACTGGGTGCTTCTTGTCCTGATCCCAGATCTTTCTCGTGGAGGTCAACGCTTCCGTGAACGTGAGCGACGGGTAGTTCGGACTCCGGTCGCGCTTGCTTACGATGTTGGGTCTTGTGGGAGGCGACTCTTGCTGGGTCATCGGGAACCTCGATTCGATCCCAACGATAGCCAACCATGATAAGGAAGGCAAGTCTTATCTTTGACAGAGACAACATAGCGCGGAGCGCTAAGTGATAACAGCTAGATTAAATTGTCGGGCAGACGCAGGAATAGCCGGGCAGAAGGCCAATGGCGGGCAAAGCCCGGGCCGGCGGACGATCTGCCGACCCTCCGACCGACTGATCTGCGCCCCTACCAGGAGGCGGCGCTGGCCGCGTGGGCCATGGCTGACCGGCGCGGCGTGACGGTGTTGCCCACTGGCTCGGGCAAGACGCGTCTGGCGATTGCGGCCATCACCCGGCTGCGTGTGCCTGCCCTCTGCCTGGTGCCCACCCGCGTACTGCTCGACCAGTGGGCGCGCGCAATCCAGGAATGCACGGGGTTTGCGCCCGGCCGGCTTGGCGATGGCGAGCACCAAATCGAGCCCATCACCGTGGCCACCTTTGAAAGCGGCTGGCGGCAGATGCGCCAACTCGGCAACCGGTTTCAGCTCCTGATTGTCGACGAAGCGCACCATTTCGGGGCTGGCATGCGCGACGAAGCTTTGGACATGAGCATCGCACCTTGGCGCCTCGGATTAACGGCCACCCCGCCCACGGGTCAGACTGCCGCGCGCCTGACCGAGCTGGTCGGTCCTACCGTCTTCGAGCTGCGTGTCGACGATCTGATTGGCGAATTTCTCGCCCCCTTTGACAGCGTGGTGTTGCACCTGGATTTGACCCCGGCTGAACGTTCCGACTATGAGGCGCTGATGGCGATTTTTCACGAAGTCCTGCGCCGCTTTCGCGCTGTAGATCCAGACGCCAATTGGCAGGAATTCGCCCGAGCTGCGGCAAGAAGCGATGAAGGTCGCCGTGCCCTGGCGGCCTGGCAGCGCTCGCGGCGCCTGCTGGCTTTTCCCCAGGCCAAGCGCCAGATGCTGGCCAACCTGCTCGCCCGCCACGGCGACGCCCGCGTGATCGTGTTCACCGCGGACAATGCCACTGCCTATGCCGTCAGCCGTGAGCACCTCATCATGCCGCTCACCTGCCACATCGGTCGCAAAGAGCGCGAACGCGCCTTGAACCTCTTCAAGGAAGGCAAACTGCGCGCCCTGGTCTCGGCCCAGGTGCTCAATGAAGGCCTGGACGTGCCCGACGCTGAGGTCGGCATTGTTGTGGCCGGCAGCAAGGGCGAGCGCGAACATGTGCAAAGGGTCGGTCGCGTATTGCGTCCACGGCCGGGCAAGCGGGCCCTGGTATACGAGTTGGTGGTGCGTGCCACCGGGGAAGTCCAGCAAGCCCGCCGGCGGAGGAACGCCCTTGCTGCCTGAGGCCGCCATTCCCGCGCGGCTCGACCGTGGCCGCATCCTGCCCAGCTTTCTCGACGAGCGCGATCAGCCCTGGCTGCACGTCCTCATCGACGAGGTGGACCGGTTTCGTGGCCGGCCCTTGCGCGAGCTGCAACAGCG
>PMCR01000046.1 GCA_003155465.1 Myxococcales bacterium
ATGACGTTCAATTGGGTCTTCTGTGCATTGAGCAGCCGGGCTTGCAAAATGGGATTGCAGATGGCCTCGTGACTGCCGCGCAGGATCTTCAATTCGTCGGGAATACCGATGGCGGTCTTGTCCACTGACCCGACCTTGCACAGAACGCTGTGCCACTCTAACTCCTTGGCTTCCAGCACGCGGGTGAACACCCGCGCCTCCTCCACCAGGCCGATGCAGGTCGCAATGCCGATGCGCCGGGCATTGATCCGGCGTGCAAAGGCCACGATTTCTTCGACGCGAGTCAGCTTGCCGTAATAGCGGCCCTCGACTTCCGCTGCCGCGCGCGCGATCTGGCCGTCGCTCTCGTCCCCGGCATACAGGGCCGTTGTGCTCTCGATCTCGGACGCACCGGACTCGTCGGTCAGACAAAAGTTTGGCGCCTTCTTGTCGCGGCGGTAGCAGTTGAGCGCAAAGCAGTCAGTGCAGGTGTGCGCACGCTTTGGCGCGGAAGTCTTGCGCGCGGGATTTTTCTTCTCGGCTTTGGTCATGTTCAGGCGTCTCCAAATGCCATCTGCTCCACGAACCGCCGAGCAAAGGCCGCATCGTTGGCCAGTTCGATGCTGCGCACCCGCCCGGCCACAGCCTGCAGTTCGCGACGTGTGCCGGCGTTGCTGAGCAGAGTGACCGCGCCGGCCTTGCATGTGTTGCCCACGGCCTCCACTTTGGCAGCCAGCGGCGCTGGCAAGAGGCCGCTTCCCGCCAGGCTCTCCGGGCGCAAGTGATAGCCGAACGAGCCAGCAACCAGCACGCGCTCAACATCCTGTCTGCGCACTTTCGCCCCTGCAAGAAGCGCGTCCAGTCCAGCCCGAATCGCGGCCTTGGCCAGCTGCACCTGACGAACATCCTTCTGGGTCAGCACCACCCCGTCCGATAGCCGCAGGAAACAGCGGCCCCCACTTTCGTCCCAATTTCCCACCGGGGGCGCTGCTTTCGTTTCGAAACGGCCGTTCTTGCCGATGGCGCCACTGCGGACCAGGCAGCTCACCAGATCGATGAGTCCGCTGCCACAGATGCCGATGGCTGGCGCGTCGCTGATCGTGTGCAACGTCCAACTGCCGTCGTTTGCTCTCACGGCATCGACGGCCCCAGGCGCCGCACGCATTCCACAAGTGATGTTCACTCCCTCGAAGGCCGGACCCGCGGCCGTGGACGTGGCCCATAGCTCGCCGGTGTGGGCGAGCACCATCTCACCATTGGTGCCGATGTCGAGCAACAAGACTGTCTGTCGCGATCGATGCAGATCGGTGGCCAGGATCCCTGCCGTGATGTCCGCACCCACGAAGCCCGACACGACGGGCGGCAGATAGACCAGCCCATGCGCCGCGATGCCCAGTCCCAGCTCCGCTGCGCGCAAATGGCTGCCCCCCGCAATTGCTGGTCGATAGGGCGCGCGCCCCAGCGGCGCTGGATCCACAGCGGCGGCAATGTGCAACATGCAGGTATTGCCGCCCAGTACAGCCTCGTGGATGTGGCCCGCGTCGACGCCGGCCCGCCGGCAGACCTGCCCAATGAGCACATTGAGGCCATTCACCAGTGCCCGCTGCATCGTTGCTAGGCCGTCTGGCTCAGCCGCGAAGTGAATCCGCGACAAGACATCGTGCCCGTACACCGTCTGCGGATTCAGTGCCGAAGCCACGGCCAGTTCGTCGCCCGAGTCCAGATCCACCAGTGCAACCACCAGCGTGGTGGTTCCAATGTCCACGGCAATACCGAGATTGGCCACCGTGCTCGGCAGCGAGGCGATCAGTTCCTGACCTGCCCACACTGTGCACCCGTCGGAGGCGTGCACCACAGCGATATGCGGTGCGAGGGACCGCGCCGTGGCCAATCCGTGGTCCACAATGGCCAGGTTCTTGTCGCCGCGATCAGGAATGGTCGCCGCAATATCGGCACGCACGCGCGCATCGCAGGCCAGAACCAGCGCGCCCTGGCCATTGCGACCGCCCACTTCCACGCCGGCTTCCAGCGCGGTCAACCCCTCAGGGTCAAGCCACACCAAACACTTGCCGCAGATTCCGGCGCCGTCGCAGGGCGCTTCCAGTGGAGCGCGGGCCTTGCGGGCCGCTGCCAGCAGCGTGCTGCCCGGCTCCACATCCGCGATGAACGGCCCGGGAAGGAAGCGGACTTCCACCCTGGCACTCACGACGGCCTGTCTTTCACCGCACGGGTCATGGCCGTGATGCTGGCCAAGGTCGTTGACGTGGACAGCCCGCAGGCAGGCGCGATGATGTCCACCCCGTCGCGCACCAGCTCCACTGCCCGCTCGGCGATCTGGGCGGGCGCTCCCCATTGAAGAAGGTAAGTGCTCAGGTTGCCCATGGTGACCAGCGCGGGCGCGTCGGTCTTCAGTCCCTTCAGGTTGACCATGGCGTCCACGCTGATGGCGTCGCTGGCCAGTCCCGGCAGAAGGTGCGTGCCGCTGCCCAGTTTTCCGCAAATGTGCACGATCACCGGCGTGGCCAGGGCGTGAATCGCGCCGATGAGGTCGTTGAGGTAGCGGACGGCGTATTCCTGAAAAAGCTGTGGGCCCAGAATCTCGACCGTGGCCGTCGGATCGCCCACGGCAATGACGGTTGCGCCAGCCGCGACCAGCGCGCCCGCGTATTCCGCCAGCACCGCTGTGACCTGGCCCAACACGCGGTGGGCATCCTCGCGCCGGGTCCGCAGTTCCTTGAGAAATGTGACCGGGTCCACGATCGACGCCGCCACACTCCCGGGGCCAGTCAGGGTTGCCACCACGGGAAAGTCGGGCCGT
>PMCR01000032.1 GCA_003155465.1 Myxococcales bacterium
ACGATGCGCGTGGAGAGGCCGAGCGAGTGACACACCTGGTGCAAATAGTCGCGGAGTTGACGAACAAGTGCTTCTTTGGTGAGCGGGCGGGCCAAGAGCCACGCGTCAGCGGGCAGCGGATCGAGGGAGCGAAANNGGCACGTGAATCGCCCATTGATTCGGACCCGTGGAGCGGAGACAATCGCAGGACAGATCGGCGCACTCACCGATGCGCATGCCGGTATGACGAATCAGGAGAATAGCGTTGCCGCCCAGATCGTTGCGGCGGAGGAACTCCTGCTGCAAAAGTTGGTCCTGCTGCGCAGTGAGCGGGCGTGGGAGCCTTTGGGGGAGACGCGGAACGTCCTCGCGGCGGATCAGGTGTGCGAGTTCGGGAAGCCGTTCCGTCCAAGCCAGTTCATTGAAGATGCAGCGTAGATGGATGAGCAGGTTGATGCAGGATGCGGTCGCCAGCGGCGGCGATTGCGCGCGCAGGCGAGACATCCAGCCGAGGATGTGTGGATCGCGGCGCAGTTGGTCCAGAGAGTTCACCTCGGGGTGATTGGCGCCGAGATAGGTCAGGAAGTTGCGGCTGGTTCCGCGGTAGTGACGAGTCGTGTCCGGATTGAGCGCGGCGCTGAGGGAGTCGACAGCGCGGTCGAAGACAGGAGCCAGAGGATGTTGGAGCGGAGGGCGTCGGGCGCGGTTCACGATGAAGTCACCGGAAGGGGACGGATGTGCTGGGCCACGGCGCGCGCATACTGCAGGTAGACCTCTTGTGGAGTCACCTGCACATAAAGCAGCGTGGTCTGGATGTCGGCGTGACCCATCAACTGCATGAGCGCGGGCAGGCTGAGGCCGGCTCGCAGCATATCGGAAGCAAAGGTGTGTCGGAATCGGTGTGGGTTCGCCAGCGTGACGCCGGTGGTCTGGCGATGGTAGCGGAACAAGGAACGTAATCCCGCCGGTGTCATGCGTGCTCCGCGTGCGCGTCCTTTCAGCGAGACGAACAGCGCGGCGGTGCAGGGATCAGGCCGTTCCAGCCGCCGATAGTGATCGAGCAGTTGAATGGTTTCCGGCGCCAGCGGAAGGAAGCGAAGTTTGCTGCCTTTGCCGCGAACGCGGAGCTGTGCTTCGGAGAGCAACAAGTCGTCCCGATTCAGACCCAGAACTTCGGCGGATCGTAACCCTTGCAGGAGCATCAAGCCCACGATGGCCAAGTCACGCGAAGTGCGGAAGCTGGACCAGAAGCGCGCCACCTCATCCACCGACAACGGGACAATGTTGCGCCTGGCCGCCTTCACTCGCAGCCGACTCATCGCCACCCGCGGCCGGCCCAGGCCCATCGGCCCACGCCGCAAAAAGGCTTGATGAAAGCCGCGGGCGATCTGGCAGGGGGCGTCGGGAAATTCATTACGCAGAGCGCGGTCGACGACGGCGGTGCGGTGGTTGATGGTGGAGCCGGAGGGCCGCGGTAGTTGGCCGGATTGGAAGCGCACATACTCCAGCAGCGTCGATTCGGAGAGGTCGTTTTCGGCAATGTCGCCGGTGTGATGAACACTCTCCCACCAGCGAAGAAAGTGCAGCAGTTCATGCGCATAGATGCGCAGGGTGGTGTCGGCCAGGCGGCGGACGTACTCGCGGTCCAGATAACGATTGATCCAGCCGATCTCCCGGCCCATGGTCTGTTCGACGACACGAACCGGACTTTGTGCGTTGCTGGAGGTGTGCTGGTAGATCACATGGAACTTCATGGCTGAGCCGCCTCCAGAAGAGCTTGGAACTGTCGCGCGTCACCGCGCTGGGCGAAGAAGGAGTTGGGGTCCTGGCCATCAGGCAGCGAGACGCGGAGAGCGGCTACGCCTTGCTCCCTCAGCCTGTCTGACAGGGCTTGCGCCGCGAGTTGCCCGCTACCGTTAGTGTCGGCATCAAAGGTCAGATAGACGGTTCGCTTGGCGTCGCACAGTTGCCGAAACTGGTGTGCATTGAGATGGTTTCCCATCGAGCAGGTGACGTTGTGAAAACCGGCCTGCCACAACGCGGCGTAGTCGAACAGGCCCTCGACGAGAATCACTTCTGGGTACCGCCGGACCTGCTCCCATGAATACAAGCCCCCCTTAGCTCCCGGTAAGAAGCGGTGCGGTGGAGCTGAACCCGAGAGGCTGCGGCCATAGAGATTGCCTTCCAGGGGAAAGACGATGCGACGCACGTATGCGTCGTAGCCAACGGTAGTAATCAGACCGGCTTGACGCAGAGCCGATAGTGGGTAGCCCAACTGCATCAGCCATGCTCGCAGGCAACCGCCNNGGAGCGTAGCCGATCCGCATGTGCTCGATCAGTTCCGGCGAGCGGACTCCGCGTTGGTGCAGATAGACAACCGCCTCGCCGTGGCGGTGTAACTGCATGCGATAGAAACCTGCAGCTTCGTGCAACAACGGCGCGAAGCCACGCCATTGGCGTAGCAACGCCAAGGCATGCGCGAACTTCACCTGGTGATAGAGCTCAGCGAAGCGAATCACATCGCCGCCGCGGCCACAGCCGTAGCAGTAGAACAGGTTCTTGATGGGGTCCACTAGGAAGCTTGGCTTGTGATCGGAGTGCAGTGGACACAGCCCCATCAATCGACCGCGGCTGAGTTGCCGGGCCGGCTGCCAATCATGAGCCTGTAGATAGTCCAGCAGAGGAATCTGCTGTTTCAACTCGTCGAGAGCTTGGCGACTCACGGACTTCTTGCCTCGATGGGCAGAATACGGCAGAGCGCGCCCAGATCCCAGGCAAGGATGGTGGGTGTCCGCAAAAAGTGCTCGCCTTGGGCTCCGGCCCTCACCCAGCACCACACGCTGATCAGTCGCCGCTGTGCCCATCGGCGCAAGGTGGATGGATCGGGCAAGCGTGTCGGATCTTTGCAGTGCGGTGCTGCTTGCTCGGCAGAATCACCGGCGCCGATCCGCTCGCAGGCTTGCTGTCGACAGTGCACGCTGTAGTGCCCGGAAGGCGCTAGCCAATCGGGCAAGACCGTGAAGGTCTTCCTGCACGGTGGACAGATCCCGCGCCGCACCCAGAGGTGTTCGCACCGGTCATCGTGGGCTTGGCGAAGTCGTCGTCCGTGGCCGATGATCGTGTCGTCCTGGCAAACCGGACATCGCCGCGGCAGGCGATCCAACGGAACTACCCCGGATCGATGTTGTCTTTCGTCTCTGGCAGTGCGATAAAGAGAATCA
>PMCR01000118.1 GCA_003155465.1 Myxococcales bacterium
AGGACTACATCGTCAAGGAGGCCAGCGTCGCCCCGATCCTCGAGCGCGTGCTTGAGCTGCGCGAGCGCGCCCAACTCCGCGAGGAGGCACACGGCACGGCCGAAGCGAAGTGTCAGGGACTTCTCGGTCGCTCGCCTGCGATGCGCCTCGCCATCGACGAGCTCAGCAAGGTGGCCGCGGCCAGGGACACGACGCTGCTCCTCACCGGCGAAACCGGCGTGGGCAAGGAAGTGGCGTGTCGATTCGTCCATTCCCTGTCGCGCCCAGCGGCCTCCCCGTTCGTCGTGGTCGACTGCCTCGCCTTGCCCGAGAATCTTGCGGAGAGTCTGCTCTTTGGACATGAGCGCGGCGCCTTCACCGGCGCGCAGGAGCTACAGACGGGCGCTTTCGAGGAAGCGCGGGATGGCACGGTCTTCCTCGACGAGATCGGCGATATGGAGCTGGGTCAAGGTAAGCTGCTCCGCGTCCTCGAGAGCCGCACCTTCCGCCGGCTGGGATCGAGTCGCGAGATTCCGCTGAGGGCCCGCGTCGTCGCCGCCACCAATCAGGACCTGTCTACCCTGGTGCAGGCGGGCCGTTTTCGCCAGGATCTCTTCCAACGACTTGCGGTCTTCCCGGTCCACATCCCACCGCTACGTGAACGCGGGGACGACATCTTGCTCTTGGCGGAGCACTTCCGCATCCTCTACGGTGAGCGCCTGAACAAGCCCACCGAGCCATTTTCCACCGAGGTCAACCAAGCACTTTCGGGCTACGCCTACCCGGGCAATGTGCGAGAGCTCAAGAACATCATCGAACGCGCCGTGATCCTGACGGAGTCACTGCGCATCGAGCTTCGACATTTGCCCCAGCGCGTGCTCGCCCTCGGCCGCAGGGGACCTTTGCCGCCCACCCGGCCACTCGAAGTGGTGACCGGCGTCGATTCCCTCGTCGACGTGGAGGTGCGTATGATCCGTGAAGCGATGAGCCGCGCCCGCAACGTCCGCACGGAGGCGGCGAAGCTGCTCGGCATCAGTCGCTATCAGCTCTTGCGCCGCATGCAGAAATTCGGCATGCAGGCCGAGTCCCAGAAAAATCCCGACAATAACTCATGAAAAAACTGCTCCCCGCACAGAACCTCGCAGAAGACGACTCGACCAAACGCGAGCCCGATGCAATTCCGTGGAAGAAATTCAGCGGGCGCATTAGCTACTCGTCATGCAACGAAGACTCCCGCAGTGAGCTGAGAGCGTTGCGCCTGGGCGCCGGAAAACGCGTGTTCTGCATCACCGCCGGCGGAGGACGCGTGCTCAACCTGCTTCACGATCGCCCACGGGAGATTCTGGCGGTTGACGTGAACCCGGCTCAGAACTACTTGCTTGAGCTCAAGATTGCGTCCATGCGGGCGCTCAGCTACGAGCCCTACCTAGCTTTTCTGGGAGTGCGACCCGCACGCGACCGGCTCAAGGTCTACCATGACTTGCGGCCAGACCTGTCCGCCGCCGCGGGAGCCTTCTTCGATGCGCACCCGCAGCTCGTGCGGCGTGGCGTGCTCTTCCAGGGAAGCCTGGAGCGTTTTCTTGTCCACGTCGCGCGAATCTCGCACGTGGTGCGACCACTCTGGATCAGGCGGTTGTTCAAGTTCGACGATCTGACGAAACAGCGCCACTTTCTCGACGGGTGGAACACGCGGGCATGGCGCTTTGTCGGCGAAACTCTATGCCGCCGCTCCTTTCTCGAGCTGTTCTCGCGCGATCCGGGTTTCTGGCGCTTCGTGCCCCCCGAGGTCCCGCTGCATCGGCGCATCTTCGATCTCATGCACCGGTATCTCTACAACCACCTCGCGCGCGAGAGTCACCTTCTGCAGCTGGTCTTCTTCGCCCGCTACATCTACGAGCCCGCGATGCCGATCTATCTCCTGCCAGGCTCGTTTGAGCGCATCCGCGAGGCCCTCAAGACGACGCAGGTCACCATCGTGACGGCGCCGGCTGCCGCGGCGCTCGCCGACGCCGCCGACGGCAGCTTCGACGGCTACTCGATCGCCGATGTATCCTCGTACCTCAGCGAGAACGATTTCGGCACTCTCATGGACGAAATCATGCGGACAGCTCGGGCGGAGGCGCGGCTTTGCTCGCGCGGCATCTTCGTGCACAGGCCTCTGCCCCCAGACCACGTTCGTCGCGTGCGGCGCGACCACAACCTCGAACGACGGCTCGCCCTCGACGATCTAGCAATGGTGCACGAGTTCCTGGTGGGTACGCTGTAGACACGATTGAGCCGGCAAGGCCATCCGACCACGGCCCCACGGTTCTTTCGGGAGAAATGGGGTATGTGTTAAGAGTAGTCGAGAAGAGGGCCTTCCTCTTGGCAGACAACCACGAAAACACGGACCTGGGATCTTCCTTTCGAACGGTGACGGCCTGGCTATATGCCGCGCTACTCGTATTTGCGGTCGTCTCAACTTTCTATCGATACGCGCTTGAGCCATTCTCGAAAAGGGCGTTGCTGAAGTCCGCTGTTTTCGAGGTTTCTCCCGGTGAGAAGGACGCCTTCTTGCTCCAGGGGGCGCTGAAAGCCTACCGAGCGGTGGGGTACGCCACCGACGGCGACAACGCCCGCATCGTGAACGCCCGTTGCTTCCTGGCCCCCGTGCTGCTCGATCTGAACTATTCAAGGCACGACATCGTAATGTCGGACTACACCACCGCCACCAAGGACGTCTTCAGGACAGATCCGGCGTACACTTTGGTCACCGGATTTCCGCGGGCGACCGATTGGGCTCGTTCCATCAAGATCTACCGAAAGGTCAGGTGATGCCGCCCGTTGCCGCCTTGCTCTCGTTCGTTGCATCGTTTGGCTTGGGCTTCTTGTTGGTTGCGCTCTGTTGGCCCAAGGGCAAAGGCTCCCTGCCCGAGACCCTTCTCAAGGGCGTGACCGGCCTGACCATCGGCGTGGGGGCGACTTCCGCTCTGTTTTTCCTTTGGCTGATTGTCGTGAATCGCGCCTCGAGGTGGTTCGTTCTTGTCGAGCTCGTCGTTCTTGGGCTGTTGATTGTCACCGTGGTCTTCTTCAACCGGCGACGCCGGGTCGTTCCGCAAAGCCGTCCCGCCGTGACTCCATCCTCCCGACGGTGGTCGATCTTGGCTCTGTTTCTCCTGGCACTCTCGGGCTTGACCATCGCCTTCCTGATTCTGAGATTCCCCACTGGAGGCTGGGACGCCGTCGCCATTTGGAACCTGCATGCGAAATTCCTGGCGGCCCCCGTGACCGGCCAGTGGCGGGGCATTTACGACGAGGTGCTGGTTCACACGCATCGTGACTACCCCTTCCTGACATCCGCGTTCATCGCTCAGGCCTGGGTTTGGATGGGCGGGACCCGTTCGATCCTGCCTCCCATCTTTGTGTCGCTGCTGTTTTCCCTGGTGGTGCCCGTGCTCCTGTTCGCCGCGCTGAGGTTGTTTCGATCGATGATGATGGGCGTTCTTGCCATGGGGGTCCTGCTGGTCTCACCCCTTTTCCTCGGCTCGACCTTCTTGCAATATGCCGACATCCCAGTTGGATTCTTCTTTCTGCTCACCACGGTATTGCTCATCCACGCCGAAACCATAGACGTCCTCCTCAACACCAACATCCCGCACCGCGGGCTCTATGCGCTCGCCGGGTTCAGCGCCGGGTGTGCCGCCCTGACCAAGAACGAAGGCCTTCTCTTCTTGCTGGTCTTCTTGGTCATGTGGTTTCTTCAACTGCTACTTCGTCGAAGGCTGAGGCAAGAATTCAAGAAGGGCCTGGTGTTCATTGCGGCCGCAGGCTTGTTTCTCGTGCCGCTCGGCTTTCACAAGGCCTTCGCCCCCAGAAACGAGTTGATCGAGGCGCAAACCGCAGGAACGTTCTCCAGACTAATTGAGCCTTCCCGCCACGAGGCCATTCTCACGTCCTTGGTGGACAACATCAGCGACCCCAAGACGCTTTCCGCCGTGGCCGGCAAGCCTGCAAGCCGTTGGCCACTGTTCTGCGGCCTTCTCTTCTTGTTGCTTGTGGGAGTCGACGAGAAGCTGCTCAAGAAGACTTCCGTGTCCTTTGTCTGGTCCGTCGGCCTTTCTCTTTGCGTGGGCTACTACTTCGCCTACCTCATGACCCCGTACGAGTTGAAGTGGCAGCTCGCGACGTCCATGGAACGTCTGCTGGTTCAAGTCTTTCCCCTCGTCTTGCTGGCCATCGGCCTTTCACTGCGGCAGATCGAGGCAAGGCCGACCAAGGCCCCCGAGGCCGAGGCCGCCGCTTCAAACACCCAAACTTGAAGCGCAGCGCAAGGCCGGCTATGTTCCCGACGAACAAGCCGGCTTCTAGGAGCATGTTCCTTCTCGTGAAACGCGTTCATCACACTTCGTTCGACTTCGGGACGCCGTCGCTGGCATTGCGGGCTTCTGCCCCGGCGCGCGGACGCGATCGGGGCGGGGTCTGGGTCGCGCGCCCCCGGAGAACAACGTGAGTCCCTGGAAAGAGCGCGTGCATCGTCTCGCCGGGCGCATCCCGCTGTGGCACCATCTTGCGCCCCTGGCGGTGCTCACCTTCCTGCACGTAGCGGTGCTCGCGCGCAACCTGCGCGGCACCGACGGCATCCCTGAGCGGGTCATTCCCTGGGACTTCCCCACTTCGTACGCGCGCTTCTTGGTCTTTGTCAGCGACGCGCTACGCGCCGGTTCCCTTCCCATCTGGTTCCCCTACGGTCACGCCGGCACGCCGTTCTTCGTCAATCCGCAGAATGAGCTCTGGTCGCCCGTGACATGGCTGGTCTCGCTGTTCGGCGGCTATGACTTCCTGGTGGCGCAGCAACAGCTCATGCTGACCCTATTGGCCGGCTCGTTTGGTCTCTATGCGATGGCGTATTCGCTGTGGAAGAACCGCTGGGCGGCCCTGCTTGCGGCGATTGCCTACAACTTCACCAGCGCGCGCCTGTGCAACGCCGAGCACATGGATTTCATCAATGTCTTCTCTATTTTTCCGTGGGTGTTCTGGGCCACCGAGCGGGTTGCGCAAGGCGTCCGGTACGCGCGGCCGCTGCTCGGGATAGTGCTTGCCTTGCTGGTCGTGACCGGGTACCCGGGCGTCGTGCTGACCAGCCCGCTGTGGTTCGGCGCGTGGGCCGCGTGGCTGCTGGCCACTGAATGCGCTGATGGGGCCGCTCGTCGGCGGTTTGTCGGGGGGCTCGCGCTGGCCCTAGGGACGGCGGTGCTCTTGTCGGCCGGGTATTGGCTGCCCATCGCAACCCATCTGGAGGTGTTCGCCCGTGGCACGCCCTTGAATGCCGACGATGCGCTCGCCCAGAGCCTGATTCTTCCGGACTTGCTCCATCTCGTGTTTGGCGCTTCCACCACGCTAGTACCCGACGGCGCGCCCGCCGACATGTCGATGCGTGGGCTTTACTTCGGAATCCTGGCCTTTGCCCTTGCCCTCTTGGCATGCCTGCATCGGCCCGATCGGCGCACGGCTGCCTTGGGCATCGGCCTGGTGGCGGCGCTGCTGATGACCCTGGGCAGCGGCTCTTCCTTCCGCGTGGCCTTGCACGACACCTTTCCCATCTTCAACCTTTCTCGGTTTCCCGCGGGAGACAGCCGCGCGGTGGCGGTGTTGGCCGGCAGCCTGCTCGCTGGCGGTGGACTGCTCGCGGTTCGCGACGACGCCGAGGCGCGCCGGCGCCTCACCCGGGTTCTGCTGGGTCTGGCCGTGATCCTTATCGCCGGGCTGCTGTGGCTTAGGAACGCAATCTTCCCAGGCACGGACGCGATTCTCTTCGCGAAGCAGTTCTCCGGCGCGACGTTGGGCGAGCTTCTCGTGGTGGGGCTAGCCTTGGTCTGCCTGGCGCGAGGCCCTCGGCCGGCCGTGTTGGTGGCGTGTCTGCTCGTGGTGGTCGCGATCGATGCGGGCGTGCACGCCTCGGTGGATGCGCCCTTCTACGCTCGGATTCCGCAGGAAGTCGGGATCGACGCGGCCGAGAGCATTCACGTCCGTACCTTCGACGTGGCGAACGCGGGGGTGCCGCGTTTGGATAGCGCGACAATCGACGAGCCGTCGAGCAACGATGCCTTTCTCAACAAGAAGTTCTACCTGCCGTCGTACGGGGGGTTTCGGCTCAAGCGGCTCGACGGGTTGCTGGCCGCGGGGTTTCGCCCATTCCTCGTCGAGGGCAAACGGGTTGTGGGTTTCCCCAACGTCGGTCCATCTCCCGCGGACATTCCGACGGCCGGGCTGGCCTTCCGGCAGCAAGCGAGGCCAGTGAACTTCGTCATCAGCCACTACCAACCCGACCGAGTTGGCTATTCGGTTGACCTGACCGGGCCCACCACGTTGGTCTTCAATGAGATGCACTTCCCCGGCTGGAAGGCAAGTATCGATCGCGGCCCCACGGTTCCCATGCTCGAAGTGGCCGGCGGTCTGCGAGCGCTACAGGTCCAGGCGGGCTTCCATCGCATCGAAACTCGCTTCTCGCCCGGCGTGTTCTGGGTGGGTTTCTTCATCACCGCTGCGGCCTGGCTGGGCGTCTTGACCTGGCTGGGGTTTGCCATTCGATCCCGGCGCCTAGTGCGCGGCGGCCGAATCGCGTAGCTTCCGGCTGGGGCGACTCTCCCTTCGCCGGGCGGGTTTCGCACCAGCTGGACGACGTACCGAATTTCATGAGATCATCGCATTCCCTCACTCCTTTCGGACCAGCCTTTCCTGGTCGCACGGTTTGCCTTATGGTCCCAGAAGACCGGTCAACCCTGGCGCGCGTCGAGAGCGCGTCGCTCTGCGAGGAATTGATCGTAGTCGCGGATATAGTCGTCGGCCTTGTACAGATCCGACGCGAAGACCAGCAGAACCGCATCTGCGGTGTACTTGTACTGGGTGGCCCAGACCATGGGCGGCACGTACAAGGCCAACTCGGGTGAGTCGAGTACGACCTCTTGGCGGTTGACCGCGTCGTCCACGACCACAGAAACCGAGCCGATCAGGCAGGTGAGCAGCTGCTCAAGTGTCCGGTGGGCATGCGCGCCGCGCACTTCCTTGCTCGGTACCGCGAACACCGAGAAACAGCGCTTGGGCACGAAGGGCAAGCCCCGCTCGACCTCGCGGGCGAGCAGGTTGCCCCGCATGTCTTTGATCACGACAGTGCGGTGGATGGCCGCACCGCGCACCCCTAGCGGTTCGATGCCGGGCGGACCGGTGCCCGCCTGGGGACGCGCACAACCCCGCTCGACCAAATCGCTGCCGTGACTGCCGGCGTAGCGCACGATGCGGGCCGGGTTGCCCACCACAACTGCGTGCGGCGGCACAGAGCGGGTCACCACCGCACCGGCACCCACCATCGCGTTCTGTCCAATGGATATGCCAGGCAGGATGGTGGCGTTCGCGCCAATGGAGGCACCGCGCCGGATGTAGGTAGCGGGGTATTCGCGCAGGTGTTGTCCGCTGCGCGGCGTGGGGTCGTTGGTGAAGGTCGCGTTCGGCCCAACAAACACATCGTCTTCGATGCGCAGGCCGTCCCAGACCTGCACGCCGCACTTGATGGTGACGCGGTTGCCGATCACCACGTCGTTCTCGATGAACGTGTGATCACAAATGTTGCAGTCGTCGCCGATGACCGCGCCGGGCAGCACGTGGGCGAAGGCCCAGATCCGCGTGCCGCGTCCGACATGCTGGCTTTCCACCAGCGCCTGCGGATGCTTGAAGGGTTCATTCACGATTCAAGCCCTTTCTTGTCCGAAGCGAGCTGGGCTGGTTGAGCAGCCCCGTAGTGCTCCTGGGTCGCCACAATGTAGTTCGGTCTCCCTTTTGTGTTCTCAAAGGTTCGCCAGACGTAGCCGCCGATGACCCCCAGACCGAAGCAGTTCAGGGCTCCGAAGAATGTCACCACGAGCACCGTCGCAGCGTAGCCGGGAACTGGGATGCTGCCCTCAATCTTTGCCGCCGCCACCACGATGGCGAACAATACGCTTAGGGAAAGGCCGAACAGGCCGAGCGAGAGCAGGACCCTGATGGGCAAGTCCGAGAAACTGAAGATGCTGTCCATCAAATAGCGCATCTTCTTCCTGAAGGTCCAGCTTGACCGGCCGGCGCGGCGTTTTTGCCGCGTGTAGAGAACCTCGGCGCGCCGGAACCCGACCCAGAGCAAAAGGCCGACCAGCGAGCTGTTGTTCTCGCCCAGGCGCAGAAGGTGATCGCGCACGGCGCGCGTGCAGCCAAACACATCGACACCACCAGTCGGGGTCTCGCGCTGGACGCAGCGGCGGAAGAAGCCCCAGAACAAGGCTGAGGCCATGCGCGATCCCAGGGGATCGGCGCGACCGGTGCGGCGTCCCACCACGACGTCGCACTGCCCCTCGCGCAGCAGCTTGGCGAATTGGAGGATGAGTTCGGGCGGCTCCTGCAGGTCAGCGGCCATGACCGCAAAGCACGCGCCCTGGCCTGCGGCAAGGCCGGCGCGGATAGCCGCGAAGGCCCCGAAGTTGCGCGACAGGAGCAGAATCTGCGAACGAAACGGTGCCTTGGGCAGGCTGGCGCGAAGCCGCAGATATGAATCGTCAGGGCTGCCGTCGACGACGAACACGACCTCCAGCTCGTCACCCAGCTCGCGGTGCAGGTGCTCGAGCGCCTGCACGAGCGCCTCGATGTTCTCGGCGTTGCGGTAGACCGGAACTACCAGTGAAATCAAGCTACCGGCCATGTACAAACCGCTGCGACGATGCGGCTGACCTCGTCGTCTGTCAAGAACGGGTGGATGGGCAAGGAGACTTCACTTGCGGCCAGCGCGGTGGCGCGCGCGAGGGGAGAGCGAACCTCGAAGGGTTGTCCGCGAAGCGCGGGTTGGTCCGGGATGAGGCGCGGGTAGTGAATCGCCGTCATGACGCCGGCGGCTCGCGCGTGCTCCATGAAAGCGGTACGCCGATGCGCGGGCACGCCAATGGGGAACAGATGCCACACACTGACCGCGGCGGATGAAAGGGCTGGCACGCGAACCTCGGGGTGGCGCAGGCCAGAAAGGTAGGCCTCGGCGACCTCGCGTCGCCGTGTGGTCCAGGTCGTCAGTCTGGGCAGAAACGCATGCCCCAGGATCGCGGCCTGCAGCTCGTCGAGGCGGCTGTTCATGCCCAGCTCGTCATGCAGGTAGCGCTGGCTCTGGCCGTAGTCGCGCAATGAGCGACAGCGGGCAGCAATGCCCGCATCATCGGTGGTGACCGCGCCTCCATCGCCGAGCGCCCCCAGATTCTTCGTGGGATAGAAGCTGAGCGCGGCAGCCTGTCCGACCGATCCCACCTGTTGCCCAGCGTGAACCGCCCCGATCGCCTGGGCGCAGTCCTCAACCACGGTCAGCTCGAACCGATCGCGCAGCTCCGTCAGGACATTGAGATCCAGCGCGTGGCCGAAGAGGTGAACCGGCACCATGGCGCGGATAGCAGGATCCGACGCCAGCGCCGTCCGGCAGAGATCCAGGTCGAGCAGCCCATGTTCATCCACGTCAACGAAGACGGGAACCGCGCGGGCGCGCAGGATGGCCAGCGTAGTCGCGAAGGCGCTGAGCGGCGTCGTGAGCACCTTGGTGCCAGGCATCACCCCGGAGGCGCGCAACCCAATCTCGATGGCATCGAGGCCGCTGGCGCAGCCGATGGCGTGCCCGCGCCCCACGCGCGCTGCCAGGGTCCGTTCGAAGGACGCGACCTCGCCCCCGAGCACGTACCAGCCGCTCTCGCCCACGCGCCGGACCGCATCGAGGACAGACTCTCCGGTATTCGCCCACAGGCGTTTGAAATTGTTCAACGGGATCTGGGCTTCGGCCAAGGACAACTCGCCTGCTTCGCGGATATCGCGTGCTCCGGACCGACACTCTACCACGCGGTGCGGTCGCCTTTCGAGCGCGGAGCCCTAGCCATACCTCGGCGGTCTCGACTCTTGCTGCTGCAAGGCTGCTCGGTCGAGGGCACCGTAAAGGGCGAGCAAGACGTCCTCCGTCCGGACGGGCACCGGCGATGGCTGGGCGACGCGCTTCGTCGTGGGCAGCTTCGGATGCAGACAGGTCAGGCTGATGTGCTTTGTTTTCCGGGACTTCGTTGCTATACGAGAGCTCCGCATGACATCGCTCTCCGTGCTGGTACCGGTGTACAACGAACAGCACTTGGTTGCTGCCTCGTTGGCGCGGCTGGAGATCCTAGAATCATCGTCTAACCTTGAGCAGATCCAAGTCATCGTGGTGGATGACTGCTCGAATGATGGTACGCCCGAAGCGCTGCGCAGCTTCGCAACCACGTGCGGTCTGACCTGGCGGGATGACGCCGCGCCAGTGGACGGGATATCGCTCGTCGCAAGCGGTCGCGCGGGCAAGATCGATTGGGTGTTCCTGAGGCACGCGTGCAACGGCGGCAAGGGCCGGGCGATCCGGACGGCGATTGCCCACGCCCGGTGTGCCATCACGGTCATCCACGACGCGGATCTGGAGTACAACCCGCGGGACCTCGATCGGATCGTCAGAGTATTTCTGGAGGAAAAGGCGGACGCGGTTTTCGGCTCGCGCTTTGCGGGCGGCGACGTGCGGCGGGCGTTGCTCTTTCGTCACGAGCTTGGCAATCGGCTGATCACCTTTCTCGCGAACTGCGCGACCAACCTGAATCTGACCGACATCGAGACCTGCTACAAAGCGGTCCGCACAGACCTCCTGCGCTCGATCCCGCTGGTGTCGAACGACTTCCGCATCGAACCGGAGCTTGCCATCAAGCTGGCCAAGCGTGGGGCCCGCATCTTCGAGATTCCCATCAGCTACGCCGGCCGCACCTACCAGGAGGGTAAGAAGATCAACTGGCGCGACGGGGTCGGGGCGCTCTCGGCCATCGTGCGCTTCGGGATCAGCGACGACCTCTTCGCGGCGGATGAGCACGGCTCCCATACCCTCAACCGCCTATCGCGCGCGCCACGCTTCAATGCCTGGATGGGGGATGTCGTGCGGCCGCTGTGCGGACAGCGTGTGCTCGAGATCGGCAGCGGTACGGGAAACCTGACCCGCGAACTCGTCCCGCGCGAACTGTACTATGCGTCGGACATCAGCCCGCTATATCTGGATTCCTTGCGGGGCCTCACTCACGACCGGCCCTATCTGCACGTGAGCTTGACCGACGTGACCAGGGGCGAAACGTTTCCCCAGGTGCAAGGTGGTTTTGACACCGTGATTTGCCTGAATGTGGTCGAACACGTCGACGACGATCGGGGTGCGCTGGAGAACATCCGGCGGGTGCTCGCGGCCAACGGTCGCGCCGTGCTCCTTGTTCCGCACGGCCCGCAGATCTATGGCACGCTTGACGAGGTTCTCGGCCATCGCCGCCGCTACACAGTGGAATCGCTGCAGCAACTCGCGGAGCAGACGGGGTTCAGCGTGCGGCAGACCATTCTCTTCAATCGCGCGGGTTGGCCGGCCTGGTGGCTCAACGGCAAGCTGCTCAAGCGACGAGGCTTCGGCCTAGGGCAGATCCTCGCTCTCAATGCACTCACCCCCGTCTTTCGCTGCATCGACCAGCGACTGCCCTTTCCGCCCCTGTCGCTTATCGCGGTGCTTGAGCCCAAAGGGAGCGCCTAGGAGAAGTCCCGGTGACAAAACACGCACGCATACTGGTCACGGGCGGGGCGGGGTTCCTCGGTTCCCACCTGTGTGAACGCCTGGTCGAGGAGGGCCACGATGTCATCTGCCTCGACAACTTCTTCACCGGGACACGCGCCAATGTGGCGCACCTGCTGGCTCACCCGCGTTTCGAGCTGGCCCGCCACGACGTAGAGCACACGCTGACCATGGAGGTCGATCAGATTTTCCACCTGGCCTGCCCCGCGTCGCCCGTGCACTACCAGCGCAATCCTGTGCGCACCATCCGAACCGCGGTGCACGGCACGCTCAACTTGCTGGAAGTGGCGCGCGAGGCCGGGGCGCGCATCCTGATCGCGTCGACCTCCGAGGTCTACGGCGATCCGGCCGAACACCCGCAGCGCGAGAGCTACTGGGGNNACAAGCTACGCGCGCCAGTACGGCGTCGAGGTTCGTATCGCGCGCATCTTCAACACCTATGGTCCGCGCATGCACGAGAACGATGGGCGGGTGGTGTCCAACTTCGTGGTGCAGGCGTTGGCTGGCCAGCCGCTGACCGTGTTCGGCGATGGCAGGCAGACCCGCTCTTTCTGTTTCGTGTCCGATCTCATCGAGGGCTTTCTGCGGCTCATGGCCAGCCCGCACGGGTGCGATCCGGTCAACCTGGGCAACCCGCGTGAGACGTCGATGCTTGAGCTGGCGACCCTGGTTCGCGACATGGTGGGCTCGCGCGCCGAGATCGTGCATGCGCCGTTGCCCACGGACGATCCGGTGCGGCGCAACCCGGACATCACGCGGGCGCAAGAGCTGCTGGGCGGCTGGACGCCGCAGGTGCCGCTGGAACGTGGACTGCAGGCCACCATCGCGTACTTCCGGGACCGCAACGGCGGTCACAACCTTTGAAAATGGGAACCCTACGGTTCCCTCGCCTGGGCACTCAGCGAAATCGACCCTGACGTCAACCCGGATGAACTGGCGGTAACCGCAATCTGGCCGGCTGCGCCGGTTGACTTCACGATGGCCAATGCCTTGCCGCTGAACGCGTTCCGGGTGGTGCCCTTGTAGGACGAGGTGTCGATGGCATTGCCGTTGTCAACTCCCACAATTTCGCCGGGCCCGGATACGGAAAAACTCAGCGCAGTGGCAGCCGTGGGAACCAAGATGCCATCTGCGTCCTGGATGTCAGCGGTAACAAAGACCAGATCCTTGCCATCCGCGCTGATGATGCTTCGATCCGCGGAGAGCGCCACCTTCGCCGCCGCGCCCGCGGTCTTGACTTCCTCGCTGACGACCACGGCGTCCCCGCGCTTACCTTCGGCCCGCACCGTGCCCGACGCCCACGCCACATTCCACTCCAAATGCACAGCGCCGGATGCCAATGTCTTACTGCCCTGCGAAACGCCGTTGAGAAACAACTCCACGCTGTCGCAGTTGCTGTAGACGAAGACAGTGACTGTGGTCCCGGTACTCCAGTTCCAATGAGGCAGGACATGTACCATGGGGGTGGTCGTCCAGCGGCTCTGGTAGAAGTAGTAGATATCCTTGGGGAAGCCGGCGGTGTCGACGATGCCAAAATAGGAGCTCTTGGCCGGCCAACCATAGGGGGTTGGCTCACCGATGTAGTCGAAGCCAGTCCAAATGAACTGACCGGCAATGAAGCTGCGATTGACATCATTCTTGTACGAACTCTCGGCCGAGGAACCCCAACTGACGACGCTGTTGTCGTACGATGAACACTGCGTGTCGGAACTCGTCAAGATCTTCTGAGTGGCAGGTGTATGATAGATCCCGCGACTGCGCACGGCCGACGAGGTTTCACTGCCGAAGAGCTTCCAACTTGAATGGGCGGAGTGGTCTTGATCGTAGCGCCCTTCGGAGTAGTTGTACCCCTGCAAGTCGAAAACCGCCGCCACGGATTGATTGGTAGCGTTTGAAGTATTCACGGATGCCCAGGTCACCGGACGGGTGGTGTCGACGGCCAGAACCCAGTTCTTCAGGTTTGTCGCGGTGCTGGTAGTGGGAGAGGGGATTTCGTTCCCGACGCTCCACATGATTACACTCGGATGGTTGCGGTCGCGGCGGACCAAGGCTTGCAGATCGGTTTGAGCCCATTGTTTGAAGTACAGATGATAGTCATTCGAGACCTTCTGCGTTTCCCAACAATCGAAGGCTTCATCCATGACCAGGATGCCCTGGCGGTCGCAGATGTCCAAGAGTTCAGGAGCGGGCGGGTTGTGGGAGGTGCGGATAGCGTTGACCCCCATGGCCTTCATGATCTCCACCTGGCGCTCAATAGCCCGATAGTTGATGGCTGAGCCCAAGGCGCCCAGGTCATGGTGCATGCACACCCCGCGGAGCTTCGTGGTTTGACCGTTCAGCGAAAAGCCGCCGGTGGCACTGAAAGAAGCGGTCCGGATTCCCAATGGGGTTAGGTAGGTGTCCACTGTGGCGCCGCCCACCTTCACCTCGACCTTCACCTGGTAGCGACTGGGGGAAGTCGTGGACCAGAGCTGGGGGTTGGGCACGGTGAGGCTCTGGCTGACGGTGGCCGTCGAGTCGGCCCCAATGTCGCTGGCCGGATTTGTGTTGGTGGCCACCGAGGCACCGCCGGGATCGGAGATGGTGGTCGTGACCGTCACTGACTGAGAGCTGGTTGATTGGTTCTGCACTTCTGTGCTGACCGAGACGGTCGCAGAACTGCTGCTCACGGTTGGGGTAGTGACGAACACGCCGCTGTTGGTGACGTGTACCGGATTGACAACCGTCAACCAGACATTGCGGTAGATTCCGCTACCAGAGTACCAGCGGCTGGTCGGCTGGTTGTTGTTGACCCGAACGGCAATGACATTGCCGGTGCTGCCAAGACTCACATAAGGTGTGAGATCGTATTCGATGCTGGAATAGCCGTAGGGCCGTGTGCCTAGGGATGTGCCATTGATCCACACCTGGCTATTCATGTAGACCCCATCAAACTCGATAAGTATTTTCTTGCCAGAATACGTCTGGTCCAGCGTGAAGGTCTTGCGGTACCAGCCGATTCCGCCATCCGCGTAGCCACCTCCACTGCCTGCGGGGGATTTCTGATTGAAAGCCAACTCGATGCTCCAGTCATGCGGCACGCTCAGACCCCGCCATGTGGAGTCATCGAAGTCGACGTTCTGGGCACCGGTGACGTCCCCGCGGTTGAACCTCCAACCGCTGTTGAAGTCTTGACCTCGTAGGCCATTGTAGGCGGGTGTTTGAACGGGACCGGGGCCGGTCGGCGTAACCGGCCCGGCATCGAGAACAGCCGCGTCACGGATCCCCTGTCCACCCGCCCCGGCTCCCGCAACAACCCCGCCTTGGCCAGAGGTTCCGCCCTGGGCAGCGCTTGCGCTGCGACCCGCACTCCCGCCCTGGGCAACGCTTGCGCTGCGGCCCCCGCTCCCGCTTTGGGCAACGTTTCCGCCCAGGCCCCCGCTCCCGCCTTGGGCAACGCTTGCGCCCAGGCCCCCGCCCTGCCCTCCGGGCGCTGTTGCGGTCGTGGTGCCGCCCGTGGTCGTCATGATGCCGCCCGTCTCGGTTGTGGCGCCGCCAGAACTCGTCGCGCCGCCTCTCGCGGTCGTGACACCACCCGTGGCTGCCATGGCACCGCCCGAACTCGCGGAAGTGGTTGGCGCAGACCCGCTCGCGCACCCCGCCGCAAGAGCGAAGAGCGCGGCAAGGAGACAAGGGCAGAGGTGCTTCTGCACTTCCAAATTCGAGGAGATCGAACTTCTGGTCATCTTCTGCTGCAGTAGCAGTTGTCCGGAGAAGCGGCTCTTTGGGAATGTGCCAAGCCCCACGGTCGGATCTGTTGAGTGTACCACGTTCCTGGTGAAGTGCTGGGCGTGCCGCTCTATCGCAGGAGGTGAAGGTGGACCTCGCCTAGGAGGTTGGTGTTCTTCGAGCATTTCCAGCGTCGGGTTCACGGAGGCGCGAATGGAGACGCCGAGCTGTCTCTTTCCGGTCCCCTCTCCCGCGAAAGCAGGAGAGGGGACCGGATTCGGATGGCGGCCCCGAGCATCCCGTCGTCAGAGCTTGAAAAGCACCAACTTCCTAGGGACTGTCGCACGCAGGAGAGGGACGACAGAGACGCAGTTCGGTGATTACAATACGTGCATGACCGCTGAGGTTCCTGCCGAAGCTGCCGTGCGCGTGTCGCCCAGTCGCGACCAAGCGGAGGCGTGGGATTTCGTCCTGGAAGCCGTGGGGATTCCGCACCGTGTGGGGATGGCCGAGGAGGGTTGGGCCGTGCTGGTGCCACCCACGCTGGTGGCCACTGCGCTGGCCGCGCTGGATGCCAATGACCGGGAAGTCACCGAGGAGCCGGTGCGTGAGCCGCAGGCGCCCGACCATGGGCGGTCCTATGTTGGGCTGGCCGCGGCGGCGAGCATTGCGGCGGTTTTCTGGGTGTCCGGGCCGCGCAACGGCGCCGACGCCGGCGGCTGGTTTAACGCTGGCAGCGGTGTCGCGGCCGAGATCGTGCACGGGCATTGGTGGCGAGCCGTGACCGCGCTCACCCTGCACTCGGACTTCATGCATGTCACGGGCAACGCTGTGGCGTTCATCGTGTTTCTCTCGGCGCTGGGGCGCTGGCTGGGTGGAGGTGTGGCGATGTTTGCGACCCTGCTGGCGGGTGCGGCCGGGAATTTGGTAACCGCGTACGTCTACGGAAGCCCCCACAACGTGGTCGGTGCCTCCACCGCTACCTTTGCGGCGCTGGGACTGCTGGGCGGGTTGCAGTTCCAGCGGCGCTTCCGCGCGCGCACCGTGGGTCGTTTGAAGCGCGCCTTTCTGGGCATGGCAGCCAGCCTCGGTCTTTTCGCCATGCTGGGCGTGGGCGAGCGGGTCGACATGCTGGCCCACGCAACCGGCCTGGTCTGCGGACTGATCTTTGGTCTGCTCTGGGGCCACCTGGTGCGCCGCCCAGTGAAACAGCTTGCGCAGGCCCTTTGTCTGATCGCAACCGTTGCCGTGGTGGCAGGTGCGTGGCTGCTGGCGTTCAGGCACTAGCGTGTAACGTGGGTGGATGCTGCGAGGTCGCGCCACTCGTGGTATGTCCGCGGGGCTATGAGCAAACCAAGGTTGTTCTCACCCTCCGACCTGCGCGGTCGCAGCGCCGGCTTGCGGCGCGAGTTCGAGGAGAAACTGGCCGCTCTGGTCGAAATCCCGTCGGTGAGCATGGATCCAGCGCGCCGGGCTGACGTGGAACGGGTCGCGCATCAGGGCTGCGCACTTCTGCGCGAGCTAGGCGCCCAGGCCGAATACATCGAGACGGCGGGACTGCCCTTGGTGCTGGGCCGTCTTGTACAAGACCACGCGTACCCGACGGTGACAATCTACAATCATCTCGACGTGCAGCCCGCGGAAACCGACGAGTGGCACAGCCCGCCGTTCAAGCTCGTCCGCGACGGTGACAAGTGGCGCGGCCGCGGAACCACCGACGACAAAGGGCCAGCCTTGGCCGCGCTTTTCGGGGCCCGACTGGCCGTGCAGGATGGCGTGCGGCTCAACTTCCAGTTTCTTTGGGAAACCGAAGAGGAGATGGGCAGCCCTAACTTCCAAAGCGCCCTCCGCAAACTTGCCAAGGGCGACAACCCACTGCGCACCGATTCCATTATGGTCTCCGACACGCAGTGGCCGCAGGCGGGCCGACCGGCGATCCCCTACGGCCTGCGCGGACTTCTGGGCTTCTGCGTGCGCCTGCAAACCGGCGACAGGGACGTGCATTCGGGCACCACCGGCGGCGCGGCCCGCAACCCGCTCGGCGAACTGTGCGCGCTTATCAACGCTTGTTACGACGCCCGTACCGGGCGGGTGAAGATTCCTGGTTTCTACAACGACGTTTGTCACTCCAGTGCAGCCGAGCGCCGTGGCTTGGCGAGCGCGGGATTTGCTCGTCGACGCTTTCAGCGCGCGCACGGCCTTTCCAGCGTGCGCTTCTCCGACGACGCTCGCCTGTGCCAGGCCACCATGATTGCGCCCACCTTCGAGGTCCACGGCCTGACCGGCGGGTACAGCGGGGCAGGCATCAAGACCATCGTGCCTCACCGGGCCGAGGCCAAGCTGTCCTGCCGGTTGGTGCCTGACCAAACGCCGGAGCGCGTGTTTCGCCTGATCGTGCGTTTTGTGCGGCAACACTGCCGCGACGCCGAAGTGATTCACGAAGCCTCGCTGTCGCCCTTTCTCGTCGATCCCTCGGGTCCGCACCTGGAAGCCGCCCAGCAGGCCATGTTCGAGGCCTTCGGCAAGCGGCCCGCGCTCACCCGCGAGGGCGGTTCCATTGGCGCGGTGGTAACCATGGATCGCGTGCTGCGCGCGCCTGTGGTGTTGCTCGGCTTGTCCTTGCCCGAGCACGGCTACCACGCCATCGACGAGAACTTCGACTGGGGCCAGGCCGGCCGGGGCATGGAAATGTTCTGCCGCTACTTCCACAAACTCGCCGATCTCCCTCGACATTCATAGCCTGCGGCTCTACGCGTCCTCGATCCTAGGGCAGTTCCGAAATCGTCACCGCGAGGCTCATGTCGCCGTGGAGATTCAGGTAGAAGTAGTAGAAGCCTGAGATCGACCTTGCGGCCATCTCGGCCGTGATGTCTTCGTCGAACGGCAGACTGCCGCCGACCCCGAGGTCGCTGTAGCCAAACTCGCCGTAGTTGGATCGTTCCGCGCGGGCTGAGAGGGACAGTCCCACGTTCGGTTGTATCGGGCCCGTGACCTTCAGGTGGTAGCTCTTTCCGCTGCCGATCGGAAAACGGTAGAAATAGAAGTCCTCGGAATTGGGGGCGGTCAGCGTCAGGCTGGTCGCGCCGAGGGCGAGGAGCTTGCCCCCGTCAGCCACCTGGAATGAGCCGCTGGCGCCGCCGCCCACGACCGCAACCGCGATGTAGTAGGTCCCCGCTGCACTGGCAGTGAAGACCAACCGGCCTGTCGTCGCGTCGGTCGAGTAGGTTGCATTGCCGGGCGACACAGTGGCCTGCGCACTGACGTAGCCGCGCGCGATGCCGGACAGCTCAGAGATCGCGTAGATCTGCCCGGCCTCGACCGGGAAGCTGAAGCGCTTCCACTGCCCGTCGCCAAGACTGTAGATGGCCGTGTTTCCACTGTTGACCACAATGGGTACCGTGGCGCCTGGATCAAAGGCCGCGTCAGCCGGGCTGGCTGCGTCCGCCGGGGTGGCCGTGTCAGCGGGGCGGGAGCCGTCGGCCGGGCCGGACGAGTCGTCGGTGCCGGCCGTGTCGCCACGCCGGTCTCCCCCACTTGTTTCCACGCTGCCCAGGTCCGTGCCACCAAGATCCGCGGCGCCGAGGTCGAGGCTGAACGAGTCGGTCGAACTTTGCGAGTCCGCAGTTGCGCTCGCATCCGTCGCAGTGTTCACGTCCAAGCCGGCGAGGCTGTCCGTCGCAATGTCGGAAGACAGGCGCGCGTCCGGTGCAACTGTATCCGGGGCTGCGGGACGCAGATCCAGTGTCGCCGGAGCCAGATCAGGAACCGAGGCATCTGCCTCCTTCGAATTTGAGGAACCGCAGCCAAGGTTCGTGCTCAGGACGGCGAACGAAAGCAAGAAGGCTAGGGAATGACAGCGCATTGGAACTCCTTATTAGCCATTTAGTATGCGACACCAGCGATGACTTGACCAATCGCCGGACGGCCGTGGCTGCCGATTGCCTTTGTGCGCTGGCGCGACTGGCCAGCTGGCACTGCGCGCCCTTGGCGCTATTCTTTGCTGATGTCTTTGCCCGACAACCAGCTCGCCAGCGACGATCACGCCAAGCCTCAGGTTGCGGCGGGGCAAAGGCGTGGCGCCTGGAAAATCGTCATCTCTGTCGTCGTCGTAAGCGTGGCCTTGGGCGGGCTCCTGTGGGCATCGACGCGGGAAGGCGCCGAATACTACAAGTACGTCGACGAGGTCTTGGCCGACGCTGCCCGCTACCAAGGCAAGCGCCTGCGCGTGCATGGCGATGTGGTGGAGGGCTCGCTGGAATCCGACACGGCGTCGTTGCGCTATCGTTTCAAGATCGCCAGCCGAGCCCCGCGCCCGCCCGCCATGATCAGCGCCGAGTTCCACGGCATTCCGCCCGACACTTTCAAGGCGGGCGCCGAAGTCATCGCAGCCGGCGTGCTCGCCTCCGACGGGCGCCTCGTGGCCGACAAGATCGAAACCAAGTGCCCGTCGAAGTACGAGGCAAAGTAGGTAGGCGACGCGCCTTGGGCAAAGATCGCTAGCCGGTCACCGTTCTGAAGCAGACGCGGGCTTGATGTCCCAGAGCGCGCCCACGTCAAGCGCCACGGCGTCGAAAGGCGGGATGCGCGCCTCGCCTTCTCCACCGAAGGTGCCGGTGACCATCCAGCCGTGCTCGCCACGACTGAGGACCTCAATGGTGCGTGCGGCTGGATCAACGAACCACAGCCAGGACACGCCATGCTCGCGATAGATGTCCTGCTTGCGGGTCCGGTCGACCAGGGCGGTGGATGGCGAGAGGACTTCGCACACCCAGTCGGGCGCCAGAGAGAACCAGGCCACGTCGGGATAGGTGGGCATGCGCTCGCGGCGCCAGCCCGCCAGGTCGGGCACCAGCACATGAGCGTCCAGGTGCAGTTCGGGTTCGTCGAGAATCACCCATCCGCCGGGCCCGCCGCGACCATGGTCAAAGGGGCCCCCAACTTCGATACCCAGCGACGAAGCCGCGCGCGCGTGGCGCGAAGCCGGCCGGGGCGAAACGATCAATTCGCCGTCGATGATCTCGCCAACCATGTTCTCCGGAAGACGTAGAATGTCCTCGTAGCTGGCGGGCCGGGACTTCGCCGAAGCTGAAGGCATGGCGCAAGTTTAGCAGTTTCTCAAAACCGCGCCCGGTGCTTCGCAAGCCTTCGCCATCCGGACGTACGCCGCGCGCGCGGTAAGTTGCTCCGAGACCTTGGCGCAGCAAACACCGCCTTCGCGATCCATCTCGGCCACGCACTGGTTGCAGGGAACGCAGCCGCTCTCGCGCTCCGAGCCCGCGGCGTACTTGCCGATCAAGGCGGGATCGTGGATCAGCGCGCGTCCCATCGCGGCCAGCTCGAAGCCCTCACGCATCGCCGCGTCGAGGTCGTCGCGCGACTTGATGCCGCCCAAAAGGACGAGAGGCATGCGCACCGCACGCCGGATCTCGCGCGCCAGCGGCAGGAAGTAGAGCGGCTCGAAGGGATAGGCACGAATCAACGCTGGGCCGAAAACCGCCAGCGCCAGCTTCTGCGCCCAACTTTTCTCCACCGCGATCATCTGGCGCAGCGGCCGCTCGCCGCGAAACAGGTAGAAGGGATTGCGGCTGACGAACCCGCCTGACAGCACCAGCGCGTCCGCGCCGCGCGCCTCCAGTCTGCGCGCCACCTGCACGCTCTCGTCGAGTTCCAGGCCGCCGCGAAATCCGTCGCGCAGGTTGACCTTGGCCAAGACAGGCATCTTGGGCGGCAGGGCCGCCCGCACCCGCTCGACCACGGACAGCGCGAAGCGCGCGCGGTTGTCCAGCGAACCACCGAAACGATCGCGGCGCGCATTGGTGCCTGGGCTCAAGAACTGACTCAGCAAGTAGCCGTGCCCCAGATGCAACTCAACCGCGTCGAAGCCGGCCTCGCGCGCCAGCAGGGCCGAGCCCACGAACGCGCCAATCACTTCCTCGATCTCCGCCTCGGTCATCGCATCGGCCAACAGGCGGCCAGAAAGCGCGCCGACCAGGTTGAGCGCGCGCGACGGGCCCATGGGTCTTCGCCGCACCAGATCGTGGTTGTTGCAGAAGGCGCCGCAGTGGCCGAGCTGCAGCGAAGCGGCCGCGCCCCCGGCATGCACCGCCGCGGTGAGCGTGCGCAGACCAGGGATCAGCTCGGGCCGCATGTGAAGTTGATCGCGAAAAGTGCGCCCGTCGGGTGCGACGGCACAGTACGCCACCGTGGTCAGTGCCACCCCGCCCACGGCCAGGGCGCGATGGTGCTCGATGAGAGCCTGGCTCACGCAGCCATTCGGGCTCATTCCCTCGAAGGTGGCGGTCTTGATGATCCGGTTGCGCAGCGAAAGCCCGGCCAACCTGAAGGGCGAAAAGGGATCGGTCACGGCGTGCCTCCTCGCTTGGGCAACCACGGGGCGCGCCTGCGCATAAGATCGATCACCCACTGCGGAACCAGTACCGAAAACAAGGTCATGATTCGCGCAAGCAAGCCCGGGATGTGCTCGGCCCGGCGCCCGAACATGGCGCGCAGCCCGGATTCGGCCACAGTGGCCGCGTCCATCATGATCCCCAGCCGCTGCGCCCGCTTCACCGGGACCACATCGGTATCATAGAGGTTGGTCGCGGTCGGGCCAGGGGCGAGGCAGGTAACGTTCACCCCGTACACGCCCATTTCACTGCGCAGAGCCCGGGCGAACCCGCGCAGGTACTTCTTGCTGGCCCCGTAGTAGCTGATCCCGGGAAAATCGCGCCAGGCCGAGATGCTCGACACGATGAGGACGTGACCGCGCCGTCGCTCGCGCATGTCGCGGCCAAAGCAGGTGCAGAGCAAGGACGGCGTGACCACGTGAAGCTGCAACATCGCCTTAGCCCGCAGGGGCAGCGCATCCACCGCCTCACCAAAGAAGAAAAATCCCGCGTTGCTGATCAGAATATCGACCTGCAGGCCCTTGTCGCGCACGGCCTGGTACAGCTCCTCGGCAGCCTCGGGCCGCGCCAGGTCCGACACGATGGTGTGCACCACCACAGAGTGCGCTGCACCGATCTCCTGCGCAGTGGCCGCCAGTTCGGCTGCTCGATTGCTGACCAGTATCAACTCGTAGCCGAGCGATCCCAGACGTGTCGCCAGCGCGCGCCCGATGCCCGAGCAGGCCCCGGTGACCAGGGCCACGCGGAGCCGCTCATCAGCGCGCCGAAGTTGCTTTCTCACAGCGCCAATCTAGCACTACTCCATTTCACAAATACCGCAGCCCATCAACCACGCGCAAGCGCGCGGCGCGCACGGCCGGGTACAGGGTGGCCACGAAACAGATGAGCTGCGTGGCGGCCGCCACGAGAAGGATCTCGCGCACGGAGATCTGCACCGGCAGGCGCGCGATCAGGTACACCTTGGGATCGAGCGGATAGCCGTAGAGCGCGGCCAGGCCGCAGATGGCCAGGCCGTACAGGATGCCGAGGCCGGTGCCCGCGAAGCCCACAAAGGTTCCCGCGGCTAGAAAGACCCGCAGCAGAGTGGAAGCGTGCGCGCCCATGGAGGCGAGAATCGCGATCTCGCGCACCTTGGACAGCACGATGAGCATGAGCGAGGCGATGATGTTGAACGCGGCCACCACGATGATGAAGAAGAGCAGGATGGCAATCACCAGCTTCTGCATCGACAGCGCCGCGAACAGATTGCGATTTAGCGTCTTCCAGTCGATCACGCGCGACTCTGGACCCAGCCGGCGTTCAACCTCGGGCTCAATGCGGATGGCCTGCATCGGATCGGAAAAGCGCAGCTCCACACCGAAAATGGACTGGCGCGCGTTGCCCATCCGGCGCGCGTCCTCCAGGTTGATGTAGGCCAGGCGCGCGTCGTACTCGTGGAAGCCCAGCGACGAAATGCCGACCACGCGGAAGGTGTAGGCGCTGGGGGCCGAGTCGATGCCTCCGGAGAAAGGCACCAGGACCTGCAGGCAATCACCCATGCGGCTGCGCAAGCGGCGGGCCAGCTCGCTGCCCAGAACAATCCGACCCACTGGTTCGGCGGCAGCCGGATCCGGGGCAGGCTGCGCCTCTGCGCAGTAGGCCGGCCGGCCCAGGTCAGCGACAGAGCCGGCCACCATGATCCGTCGCAACTCGGGTGCGCCGTCGGACAGGTCGACGCCTTTGAGATTGGCACCGACTTTTCCGATCATGACTTCCCCGGCGGTGAAGCTGAAGGTGGACATGCGCTCCAGCCCTGGCAGGCCAACCAGGGCCTTCTTGATCACCTCCGCGTCCCGCTCGGCCTCCGCCATGTCTCGTTCCAGGCCGTACGAGGTCACGATGAGGTGTGCGTTCACCGACAGGACCTTCTCCTGAAACTCGTGTTCGAAGCCGCTGGTCACGGCCAGCACCACCACCAGCGACGCGACTCCCAGGACTACGCCCATGGTCGAAACCGTAGTGAAGACCGAAAACACCCGCAGCAGGATGAACAAGAGCATGGCCAGGGCGGCCATCAGCGCGAGGACCACGCCCGCGGTTTCCAGGCCGCGCACATGGCCGCGAAACGCTGTCGCCATGCCCAGGCCGGCCAGGGTTCCCGCCAGCGCCACGTACAGGCCAACTCGGGTGGCTGGCGAGGGCGTCGTGCGCTGCAGATAGCGCACGGCCACGAAACGCTCGAATCGATACGCGAAGAAGAGAGAAACGATCGCGGCCAGGATGGCGAGCCCGACCCCGATGGGGCCGAGCAGGGAAGCCGATTCGCCGAACAACCTGGTCACCAACGGTAAGCGGGGCATGTGCCCCGCAAGCTACGGGACGAAGACTGCGTGGTCAAACCCGAGACCTTCCTTGACAGGGCTGACCAGCCAAACTTACCGTTACACTATGGGCTTGGTTCGTTCACATCTTGTCGCGTCAGCGCTCGCCCTGGCCACGCTCACCTCTTCCGCGTGGGCTGGAAAGAACGACCTTCAGCTTGTCAACCTTTGTCCGTCGTCGTCGTCGGTTCTCAACGCCCCGGAGTGTAGATGGGTGCATCGCGGGCCCGACGGTTCAATCACCGGACAGGTCGTGCCTGACCCCACTGGCAAGCAAGACTTCCGCAGTCTGATGTCTGAGTTGGGCGTCGTGCTCGCGCCCCGCATTCCCATGGTGGCTGACACAGGAGGGATCTTGGGGTTCGAACTTTCCGCCGAGCTTGGCCTGACGGGAATCAGCAACAACCAGAAATTCTGGAACGGCGTCGCGGGCGTGTCAGCGAACAATCCCGCGGCGACACGGCCAGATGCCATCCTGACGACAGTGGGGGCCTTTGTGCGCAAGGGTATCTGGTTGCCGGTGCCGACCATGGAGCTGGGTTTCGGGGCTGTGCACCTCCTCGACTCGCATCTCCTGGCCTGGCAGGGCTACGCGAAGCTGGCCATCCATGAGGGGTTTGATGACCTGCCCATCCCTTCCGTGGCGGTACGCGGAGCGGTCTCATACCTGACAGGCACGAGTCAGGTCACGATGACGACCGCCACCTTCGACCTTCTCGTATCGAAGGGATTCGGCCTGCTCAAGACGGCGCGGCTCGAGCCCTTTGCCGGCGGGAGTCTGATCGCGATTTTCGCTCATAGCGGACGTATTGACGCAACACCCATGTGTGACGCCGCGAAGCTCGCGGCTCTACCCGCTGGCAGCGATCCTGGAACCCGGTACTGCGCCTCGTCTCAGGCCGGCACAAGAGACGACTTCGACGCCAATTTCAGCTTTCCGGCACAGAACGCGATCACGCGCTATCGAATGTTTGCCGGATTCAAGCTCAGGTTCGCAGTCATATTCTTCTCGGCGCAGTATGAACTCTACTTCGCCGGCG
>PMCR01000238.1 GCA_003155465.1 Myxococcales bacterium
CCGTGCAGCGGCCCCCACAGGGCGCACACCCCGGCGGCTGCGCTGGCGAACAGGTTGGCTTGCGCCGAGGCCACCATGCGCACGGTTGAGGTCGAACAGTTCTGCTCGTGGTCAGCGTGCAGGAGGAAGATGATGTCCAATGCGCGCACAATCGCGGGTTGCAGCTTGTAGTCCTCGTACACGTCCGAGAACATCATGTGCAGGAAGTTCTCCGTGTATTTGTAGCTGGGCTTGGGATAGATGATGGGCATCCCGCGCGACTTCCGGTACGAGAACGCGGCAATCGTGCGCACCTGCGAGATGAGGCGCGCGGCCTGCTCGTCGAATTCGTCGCGCGTGGGCCGCTGCATTTGCCCCGGATAGAAGCAGCTCGACGCATTGATCATGGCGGACAGAATCGCCATCGGGTGCGCCTGGGAGGGAAAGCCCTCGAAGTGGTACTTCATATCCTCGTGCAGGTTCTCGTTCTGCGTGAGCAGCTTCGAAAAGCGCTGCAACTCGGACTCCTTGGGCAGGCGGCCGTAGATGAGAAGGTATGCAGTTTCCACATAACTGGACTTCTCGGCCAGCTCCTCCACCGGAATACCGCGGTAGCGCAGGATGCCCTTTTCGCCGTCGATGAAAGTGATGGCACTCTGACATGACCCCGTGTTCCCGTAGCCGTCGTCCAGGGTGATGCACCCAGTGCGGCTGCGCAGGCTGGTGATGTCGATGGCACGTTCGTGCTCGGTCCCTTCGATCACCGCCAGCTCATGCAGCTTCCCGTCGATTTCCAGTCTCGCCTTCGCACCCGCGTCGATGGTGTCCATGACAGGTGGGAGTCTTTGGCAAAAGCCCCGGGTTGACAAGCTGTAAGGAGGCGCATTGACGCAGGCGCACCGCGTGCAACCATTTGCGTCCAAAAATCTTGATACAGAGTGGCGAACTCTATTGGCCGTGTAATGCTATCCATCATGCGAACCATTCGGCGCTACTCAAACCGCAAACTGTACGACACCCACGAGAGCCACTACGTCACGCTGCAGGCACTCGCCGCGCTGGTCCGTTCCGGCGAGGACTTCCAGGTGGTGGACCACGGCACCAACCGCGACCTGACCACTGCGACCTTGGCTCAGATCATCTTCGAGGAGGAGAAGCGCGGGTCACGGCTGCCTGCTACCGAGCTTCGCCGCATCATTCAAAGCGGCACAATCTAAGTGCGCTAGCATTAGGAGCGGCCGGCCGGCTAGAACCGGCCCGCTAGGGATAGGCTTGCCACGGGTTCATGACCTGAGGCAGTACTGCGCCAAGTTGTGACCACGGCGATCACTCCGCCGCTCAACGCCACCGCGCTGCCGAGTGCAAGACACTCGATTCCGACGAGCCGCCTTGATGAGCCGGCTCGTCTGTCGCTGGCCAGGAGATAGGCACCGCCGCCCGCGGCTGCGCTGCCCGCAGCAAGCGCCAGCCAGCCGATCACCTTCAGCGCCGTCGGTTCGGCCATGCGCGGCCGGTGAGGCCGGTCAACCGTGGCGGGACGTGCGACGGCAGCGACAGGTTTGACGGCTGGCGGGTCCAGCGGCTCGAAGATGGGCGCCAGACGCGTCGTCTCGCCGAGCTTGATCTGGGCCTCAGCACTCCAGGGCCGGCGGCCGGTCGCCGTGATCTCGACCCTGACCGTGCCCGGAAGCAGACAGAGCGGCCCGGGCAGGGGCAGGACACCACGAGGTTCCCCGTCCACTCTTACGTTCGCCCCGTGGGGGCCGCTCTCCACGGTCAGCATTCCAAGGTGCGAGCGCACGTCGGCCAGCGCTTTGTCGAGCACCAAGCGATGCTCCTCCAGCCACGCGTCCTCCTCCTCGGCCATGGCCCCGGCCAGATCCGCTTCTGCTTCTACCCAGCGGTGCAGCGCTTGCTCGGCCAGGCCTATCTCGGCGTGCGAGCGTGTCGTGGGCCGTGTCTGGTGTGCGCGCCGAAAGGCATCCAGGGCGGCCTGGTAGTCGCCCTGGCGCATGGCCTTCAGTCCCTGGCTGATGAGCGCGTCTCCATCATCGCGATCAGCCCGTGCCTGCCCCTGCCCGAGTGCGAGCGAGAAAGCGACCAGGAGGGCTGCGCCGCGAAACATGATGGGCCGTCATTCTAGATGATAGGAACACCCTCGGGCGTGAACTTGACAGAGTTTCGAGGGTTCTTCTTCAGCTTGCGTGGCGCGGGCGTCGGCCGACTGTCCGCCCGCCGCAACGGTGCTGCGCGGGTGGGGGACGCTTCCTGCACGATGGGCGGGGGAGCGACCGGCGGGGTGGGAGGGGCCGGTGGCGGTGGCGTGACTTCGACTACAGTCGCTGAGGAGGAAGCCGATCGCGCCGTATCGCGAGGCCCCGAGGGTCGCAACAGCAACGCTGCCAGCGCCAGGAGAACCACCAAGGCGGCTGTCACGGCCAAGGCGACGGCGCGGCTGCGGCCCTCGGCAGGCGCGGGTGGGGGGACGAAAACTGCAGCAGGGGTCGTGCGGGTTGGCAGCACCTGCCAGGGCGCGGGCTGACCCACGGGAAGGATCTTGGTGGGCACGGGCGCAGGCGGTTGGGCAGGCGCACCCTCGGCGGGCGCAGGTCGCGCCTCTGCGCCGGAGGGCGTGGGCACGGCCGCGGAGGGCGCGATGGGCATCTCCGCCTCGGGCGCATTGAAGTGGTAGCTCCACTGCTGGCGCCCCTGGGCGGAGGTGAACGGCATCAGGGCCATGCCCAGGTCGCGCACGCTCGCGAAACGGTCGTCAGGCACGCGGCTCATGGCCCGCATGACCACGGCTTCCAGGGCGCGCGGGATCTCGGGGCGCAGGCGGGACAGCGGTTGGAAGATTCCCTCTACGATGTCTCGCATGATGGCGTAGGCGGTCGAGCCGGTGAAAGGCCGCACGCCGGTGAGGCACTCGTACAGGATCACGCCCAGGGCGTGCTGGTCGGCGCGCGCGTCGACCTCGCGGCTGGCAGCCTGTTCGGGCGCGAGGTAGTAGGTCGTGCCGATGATGTCACCCGTGCCCGTGAGGCTGGCGTCGTCGTCGCCAATGCGCGAGATACCGAAGTCGAGGATCTTGGGCGTCTCGCCCATGGGCGTGCGCGCGAGGAAGATGTTGCCCGGCTTGAGGTCACGGTGGACCACATTGGCGCGGTGGGCGGCATGCACACCCGCGCAGGCCGCGATCAGGATGTCGGCGGTGCGCTCGATGAAAAGTGGGCCCTCTGCGATCTCAGCGGCCAGGCTGCGGCCGGAAAGATATTCCATGACGATGTAGGGCGTGTCGCCATGAGTGCCAGAACTGTAGATGATCACCAGGTTGGGATGGACCACGCGCGAGGCGGCCTGGGCCTCGCGTCGGAACCGGGCAAGTGCGGTGGGCTGGTGTTGGTCGATCCCGTGCAGGGTCTTGATGGCCACCGTGCGTCCTAGGTTGCGGTCGAATGCCTTGTACACGCAGCCCATGCCGCCCTTGCCCACCAGGCCGATGATCTCGAAGTTGGCCACCTGCTCGCCGGTGCGAAAGGCGCCGGTCGCGGGCTCGGGGGTGGGTTGCGGTGCAGGGGCTTCAGGTGGTGTGAGCGAGAGTGATCCCTGCGGCACAGGCCCGACCGCCAGTGGATCCGTGCGCAGCGGTCGCACGCGCGCCGTGGTGGGCGCGCGGACTTCATCGACGACGGGGCTACCGGGCAACTCGGAGGTCGTCGGATAGCCGGGCGGCGGCTGCTTCCCGGCCCTGTCCTGCGGCCGCAGCCGGTCGTAGGACAGGGTATCGGGGCTGCTCTGTCCGGGCTGCTTCATTTCGCGTCCTTGCGCCGGCTACGCGGTACCGTCATGCACGAAACGATGGCGATAGAGGCAGGGCGAGTCAAGGGGCGAGTGGATGAGGCCGGCTGCGCTGTGGTTAGTACTCGTCAGCGCCGCAGTCGCAGGCAGTGCCTTTCGGCCGCGTGTCGCCGTCGATGTCGTCAGGCGGACAGGTAGTGCCGCCAGTGTCCTTGCAGGGCGATGTCGCGGTCAGGTGGTAGTTGGTGCCGAAGTTTGGCGCAGCCGTGGAGGTGGTGCCGTTGATCGCGCAGCTTGATGAGAAGTTGGCCGTGCCATTTCCGTTCGCGAGGATGCCGGTCAGCGTGTAACTGGCGCCACAAACGACGCCGCCAAAGCCGTTGTTTACCACGGTGTTGAACCAGAACCGCTTCGGGCCACTGCCTGTGTAGGAGCCGAGACCAACGCCGGAACTGAGCCCATCGGTGCCGTTGCCGGCAACGACCGTATTAGCGATATCAAACGCCGAGTTCGCGGTGATGATGCCGTTGGCGGCATTGTTCAGGACGTAGCAGCGGTCCATGCGCAGGGTCGCGCCGCCAGAGACGCTGACGCCGGCATCGTTGCCATTGGAAATCGTGAGGTCGCGCAGGGTCA
>PMCR01000064.1 GCA_003155465.1 Myxococcales bacterium
ACTGCTCACCTGCTCCAGCCCGAATCATGAATGATTCGGGCTAGCCCCAATACTGTTCATTTTACTATCCGGAGTGTGGGATGACACTTGGTAGAGTGCGTGCCTGCTGCTCGAATGGAGTAGTTGCTCATCTTGCGTTTGACTCCTCGCGGGATCTGTCGCCCGCGGCTGGAAACTACGCGCTCCTCCAGGATCTCGACCAGCAGGTCTTCATGCAATCGTCGCCAGTGCCGAGGGGGGGAAAGCCGCAAACTGCGGCAGTTTCCGACGCAGCACGCGCACCGCATGGATGAACGACAGGCGATCCGGATCCTGGTCGGCGGCGAGCGCGGCTTCATGCATCAGGCCGCGCACCGCGAAGTATGCCACCAGGAAGCCCCAGAACTCCTGACGCACCAAGTCTGGGGTCTTGGAACGCAGCTTGATGTCGGCGCCGCCGCGCAGATGCGTCTTCAGCTCATCCAGCGCGGTCTCAATCTCCCAGCGCTGCGGATACAGCGCGGCCAGTTCCTGAGCCGGGGCCTGCTCCACATCCAGGATCGTGGTGATCAATCGGTAGATCGGCTCGGCCTGCGGCACCCCCTCCAGGGTATACTCGATCACCCGTACCCGCACCCCATTGCGCCGATGACGGCGGTCCTTGGGCGTCGCATAGATGGTGCTCAGGTAGGAGCCGTCCGGCAGCTGCTGCTCACAGGCCAGCACCAAGTTCCGCTTGATCCGCCAGAGCAGGTCGGTGCCCGTCGCCCGCGCCTGATTCCAGAGCGCAAAGCTGAAGAAGTTCCGATCCGCCAGACACAGCATCTGCTTCTTCAGATGGGTCACCACGCCTGGGGCAAGCGAGGCCTCTCCCTCAGCGTACGCGCCCAGCGCGGTCCCAAACAGCGCATGGGTCCCGTTCTCCACCAGGGAGACAAACCGGATCAGCGGAAAGGCACTCTCTCCCCGACTGGCGCCGGGCTTGCCGAACGCCTCCCGGTTCGCCGCCGTGTCGGGCACCGCCAGAGTGCTGCCGTCCAACGCCACGAGCCGCCAGCGCCGATACCAGGCGCCCCGCGTTTTCACGGTCGCCAGCGGCTTGACGACCGCGTCGTGCAAGACCTTCAACGGCTCCCAGCCCAGCCGGGTACGCGCCTGGGAGATTCCCGACTTCCCAGCCGTCTTGAACCCAGCCTCCGGCCGGCCCAACCATTTCGCGCCTTCTTGCAGCCAGCGCAACACTTCTCGCGTCGAAGCCTCCATATGGAGGCCCAGCGCAATCACGTAATACACCATCACATGCGCCGGCAGATCCCGCTCTCGCTGGCTCACGCGGCCCAGTCGCTCAAGCACCTCCCTCACTCGTTGCAGCGGGAGCCGCTTCGCCAAGAGTCCCAGTGTGATGCCATCTGCCACCCGCGGACTGTGGCGTATGATCGCTTTCGTGCGCGCCATCATCTTCCTCCCTTCGCAGAGTCCTGCGAAGGAATGCCACATCGCGCGCTAATTGAACAGTATTGGGGCTAGCCCGGATTATTCATGAAGCGTGCTGAGGACGGCGAGTTGGGGCGGTGCATGTGTACGGAGAGCCGGTGGGGACCGAGATTGGCGCGCGGAGAGAGGCTGGCAGAGCGGTGCGAGGGCGGCCGGCGGCGCGGGCCGGTCGCAGCGGCGAGACTGATCGCCGCGAGGCGAATTCGCGGTGCGAGGGGATACCAAGAGAGGGACGCTGGTGGACTCAGCCGGTGTTGGTGCCCGCGACGGCGGCCCAGAGCGGCAGCCAGGGATAGGCGGAGGGCAGGCTGACGCACACCCGGCGCACGCTCTCGACGATGCGGGCGCCGACCTTGAGCAGGCGCAGTTGCAGGGTCACGGCTTGGGCATCGGCCAGCTCCGTACCCGCCAAGCGCGAGCGCATGGTCTGCACGAGCAGGTAGGCGGCGGCGTGCAGCAGCAGGCGGAACTGATTGGCCCAGAAGCGGTGACAGGAGAGCCGATCGGCTTTCAGGTCCAGCTTGAGTTCCTTGATGCGGTTCTCCGGGGCACCCCGCTGACAATAGAAGTGATAGAGGGCCTGCGGGTCCGGGTCGGTGCGGGTGGTGACGACGAAGCGGGGATTGTCGCCTTGGCGCATCACCTCTGCCTTGAGGATGACGCGCCTCGCGGTGGGCCAGCTGTCGGCGGCATAGCGGAATTCGCCATAGCGGCGCACGGTCTCCCCAGCCTCCTCGTACGCCGCCCGGGCGTCAGCCAGCCAGGGCTCAGCCAGGGCGAGGAGGCGGTCATTCTTGGGCAGGGAGATGGTGTAGGGCAGGTCGAGCTGGGCGCAGCCGGCATAGATCTCCGGGAGCGCAAAGCCGGCATCCGCGCGCAGCTCAATCTCGCAGGCGGGGAAGGCCGCCCGTAGCCGGGCGACCAGGCGCCGGAGGATCGCCATCGCTCGCCGGCCGGCATGGGCATTGCCGGGGCGCAGCACCGCGGCGATCAGCTCTTGCTCACCGCCCTCCTGGGTCTGGGCAAAGATCAGCAGCGGCAGGTAACAGTGCTCCTGAAAATAGCCGTGGAAACAGCTCAGCTCCTGCTGGCCGTGGGTTTCGTCATCGGTGGCGTCCGGGTCCAGGACGATGCGGACCGGCGGCGAGTCGCGATGGCGGGCAATGAAGGTATCGACGAAGACTTCGCTGAGCTGCCAGCACAGCCGCGGCGTGGCGGCGTTCTCCAGGCGCGAGAGGGTGGGCTGGCTGGCCAGGTCGGGCTCGCTGGGGGCCCGACCGACGGCGAGCTTCAGGGCTGGATCGCTCCGCAGGCTATCCGCGTCGTTGGCGTCTTCATAGCCGCAGACGATCTGGTAGATGCGCTGGCGCAACTGCGCCAGCAGCGGGTGCCGCACTTTGGCCTGCTGGCGGGGGTCCGGCAGGCACTGCGCCAATCGGGCGGTCAGCCCCAGGCGCTCGTCGATCTCTCGCACCAGCAGAACGCCGCCATCGCTGGTGATGGCACCGCCATCGGCGCGTACCTCTACCGGCTTGCCAGGCAGAGGAAACAAGGTAAGAGTCGCAGAACAGTCCGTCATGGGCCGATACTCCTTCCGTGTCGCAAGAAAGTGGCTTCCTACCTCATTCTTTCGACACTCGGAGCGTCGGCCC
>PMCR01000087.1:0-2512 GCA_003155465.1 Myxococcales bacterium
GGCCAGCCCGCGGAGTTCCCACTCACCGGGGTCATCAAGGGTTGGACCGAGGGCGTGCCCTTGATGGTCGAGGGAGAGAAGACGCGTTTCTGGATCCCGGCCGGCTTGGCCTACGGCGATCCGCCCCGTCCCGGCGCGCCCGCTGGCATGTTGGTTTTCGACATCGAGTTGATCTCGATCAAAAAGTAGCGGCCGCGCCCCAACCGTCCGGGTGGCTCTTGTGCCACGCCCAGGCGGTGGCAATGATCTCCTGCAGGCCGTAGCGCGGTTGCCAGCCGAGCACCGCGCGCGCCTTGCGGCTATCCGCCCACACCGCCGTCGGATCACCGGGACGGCGAGCCGTGTTCTCGGCAGCGATGTCCACGGCGCTGGCGCGCCGGGCTTCGCCCAACACCTCGAACACCGAAGCGCCCTTGCCGGTGCCCAGGTTGAACACATCCGACCGGTCGTGCGCGGCGAGAAAATCGAGGGCGCGGGCATGGGCCTCGGCCAGATCCAGCACGTGAATGTAGTCGCGGATTGCGGTGCCATCCGGCGTGGGATAGTCCGTGCCGAAGACCGAAACCTTGGCCGCGCGACCGGTGGCTGCGTTCATCACCAGAGGGATGAGGTTCTGCACGAAGCGTGGATCTTCCCCGTTGCTGGCATCGAGCGCGGCGCCTGCAGCATTGAAGTAGCGTAGCGCCACTGCCCGTAGGCCGTGGCAGGTGTCAAACCAGCGCAGCATCTGCTCCACCAGGAGCTTGCTCTCGCCGTAGGGGTTCTCCGGGCGCAGGGGGGCGTCCTCGGCCACGGGCAGGGATTGCGGCGTGCCGTAGACCGCTGCGGTTGACGAAAACACGAAGCGCCTCACCCCAGCCTGCTGGGCTGCCTCCAGCAGGCTGAGAGAGCCCGACACGTTGTTGTCGAAGTACTTGCCGGGATTGCGCATGGACTCGCCCGCCGCCTTGTAGGCGGCGAAGTGGATGATGGCATCCAGGTGGTGGTCCCCCATCACCTGCTTGAGCAGGGCCTGATCATGCGTGCGACCGACCACCAGGGGTGTGTCACCGATGGCCTCGCGGTGCCCGAATTCCATGCTGTCGAGCACCACCACGAAATCGCCGCGCGCGCGCAAGAGCGCGACCGTGTGCGACCCAATGTAGCCGGCGCCGCCAGTCACCAGCACTCGCATGCATCACCTCCGGTTCTGAATGTGGATGGCCTCGCCCAAGGCGGCCTTGGCAGCCTCCATGATGGCCTCGGGCAGGGTGGGATGGGCGTGGATGGTGCCGGCGATGTCGCCCGCCAGGGCCCCCATCTCGATGGCCAGCGCCGCCTCAGCGATCAGATCGCCGGCGCCGTTGGCGACGATGTGGATACCCAGAACCTGCCGGGTGCCCGACTCGGCCACGACCTTCACGAACCCGTCGGTGTCGTGGTTGGCGAGGGCGCGGCCGAGCGCCAGCAAGGGAAACTTGCCCTGCGTGATGGCCAGGCCCCGCTTCTCGGCCTCGGCGGCGCCCAGGCCGGCGGACGCGATTTCCGGATCGGTGAACACCACCGACGGGATGACCTGCACGTCCATCTCGGCGGCACGGCCCGCAATCACCTCGGCCACCACCTCGGCCTCGCGCGAGGCCTTGTGCGCGAGCTGGGGCTGCCCCACAACATCACCGATGGCGTAAAGGCCGGGCACGTTGGTGCGCATCTTGCGGTCCACCGGGATGAAGCCGCGTTCCACCCGCACCCCGGCAGCCTGCAAGCCCAGATCTTCACTGTTGGGCTGGCGGCCCACCGCGACCAGGATCTTGTCGGCGTCAAGCTGCCGTTCGCCGGCTGCGGTGGCGACGGTCACCACTGCGCAATCGTCCTTTTCAGACCAACGACTGGCCTTGGCATCCACCAAGATTTCCATACCGAGCTGCTTCGCCCTGCGCGCGACCACCTGGACACAGTCAGGCTCGCTGCCCGACAGGATGGTGGGCAAGGCCTCGACAAACGTCACCCGACTGCCCAGCTTGGCGTAGAGCGTGCCGATCTCCATGCCGATGTAGCCGGCGCCGATCACCACCAAGCGGCGTGGCACCTCGGTGAAGGCGAGCGCACCGGTGGAATCGACCACCCGCTTGCCGTCGAAAGCGAAGCCCGGGATTGGCACTGGCCGCGCTCCGGTCGCGATCACGATGTGCGCGGTCTCCACCAGGTATGTCTTGCCGGCGTCTGGTCCGCTGCCCTGGATCTCGACCCTGCCTGGTGACAGCAGGCGCGCGTTCCCGTTGCGCCAGTCGCAGCCATTGGCCTTCAGCAACTGCCGCACCCCCGCTGCAAGCTTGCCCACCACGCCGTCTTTCCATGACTGCAGCTTCGCCATGTCCACGCGCAGATTGTCCGCCAGGATGCCTAGGTCGGCGCCGTGCTGGATCTTTTCATACAGCTTGGCCGCATTGATGAGCGCCTTGGACGGGATGCAGCCCACGTTGAGGCACACCCCGCCGGCCTTGTCCCGTTCCACGACCAGGGCCTTCTTGCC
>PMCR01000087.1:2562-3659 GCA_003155465.1 Myxococcales bacterium
GACGCCTGGACGCCCCATCGATCGGGCTGGGTGTTGCGTTCGTGCTGGTGGGACTCCTGCATCTTTTCAAAAACGGCCAAGGCCTGGCCACAAAGGAGCTGAGCCTCGACGAGGCGGGCACCTGGGGCATCGCCGTGCAGTCTCTCTGGCGGAACTGCACCCTGCCCACGGAATTTCATTCGCAGCCACCGCTTTACTACTTCTTGCTGCACTTTCTGGTGAAGTTCGGCGAATCCGAACTGTTCATGCGCGCCACCTCCTGGCTCTGCTGCCTGGGCGTGGCTGGCTTTGCGATTTTGGGCCTACGCGAGATTAACCCGCTCTCCCGCGTTCTGCTGGCCGTGTTCTTCGTTCTCAACAGCCTGACAGGTTGGATTTCCCACAACGTGCGACCGTACGCGATGGCCGCATTGGCGGTGTTCCTCTCGTTGGTCTTCTTTGCTCGCCTTTTCGCAGCCCCTTCTCGGAAACGGGCGATTACCTACGGGGTTGCGACGATCGCCATGCTCTACCTGACGCCGCTCGCGGTGTGGACCTTTACCTCCCAGATTCTATTTGCGGTGACAATCGCCGGTGTGCACCTGGGACGCCAGGGTCTTCGCGCGACCTTTCACCGCTATCGCACGGAGGCCGCGGCCATGCTGGCCACTGGCCTGCTCTACCTTCCCTATTTCTTGATGGCCATTCACTACCAGCTCGCCCCGGGCCCTGGCGCAGGGGCAGCCCTTCGGGTGGCGCTGAACTGGCAGAACTTCCGCAGTATCTTCGAGGGATTCGCCCTGTTGCCCTCGCCCTATCTATACGTGGTTCTGGGCCTGATTTTGCTGGCGCTTGTCGTCGAACTGGTGGCCCGACGGGCCGCGGTCCTGGTTTGGGTGCTGGTCGCGTTTGGGCATATTGGCTTCGCCTACGGATTTCTCCTGGGCCGAACCGGGGTCTATTACCACTACATGACGCCGGCCTATCCCGCCTTCTGTTTCCTGGTGGCGCTCGGCTTTCACCATCTCACCCAGGGCGCCAGCCGGCATTCCTTCAAGGTGTCTCTGGCGGTCGTGCTCTTGATCGCCATGACTTACTTCTCTGAGTTCCGTGCTTCG
>PMCR01000308.1 GCA_003155465.1 Myxococcales bacterium
GCCGCGCACGAGCCGCAGCCCATGCAAGTGGCTCCCTGGATTTCCGCCTTCTTGAGGTCGTTGATCATGGGCGCGCCGTACGGGCACACCTTCACGCAGGTGGCGCAGGCCACGCAGCCCTCGGGATCGACCTTGGCGTGCGACAGGTTGCGCCCTAGTCTTCGCGTGTCATCCGCCACGATTGTGAGCAGAACGTGACATCGACGGCTGCCTATCGACGGCTCGCAGAACGAGATGCCACCTGCAGCGTTCGCCTGGCGGGTGGCTCGTCGGAATCGAACGCGAACGCCGTCTGGTCCCTTCTTGCCATCGAGCCGTATCCCGGAACTGGTCCATCCGTTCCGAGAACGGCTCGACGACGATCTTCGCTCCAGGGTTCCTCGAATCTGAACTTTCCGCCTCGCAGATATTCAGCTTCGCGGTCGATACAGATCCAGCGCCGACCAAGATTCTCGGCCACCTCTCCGGTAGTGCACGATCCCGCGAAGGGATCCACGACCAGATCGCCCTCGTCGGTCAGGAACCGGATGAAGAATGCAGGAAGCTGTGGGGGAAACCGTGCCGGATGGGGCGCCAACCCCTCCTCGTTGCAACGAGTGAAGTAGCGGCTGTTGGCGTCGTTGTTTCCCAGGGTGAGGACGTTGCCCGGGATGCTTCCGCCCTTGTCGACGAACTTGGCGGTTATGTTGTGCCCACTCGGTCTCACCTTGGGTCGATATCCTCGCCGAACCAGGCGCTCCATGTCGGGGCTGTAGGGTTGGAGAACCTTTTGATTGTCAGCCTTGGGGAAAGACTCGCGAGAAAACCACCACAGGTATTCGACCGAGTCCTTTACGCGAATCTTCCGAACCGTGACCCACTCCGCTGGCGCTGGCAGTTTGGCCGGGTTGTACCAAAAGAATTCCTGCGCGAGGTGAAAGTGACCTTCGCGCACGATGCGGACAGGTGCCTCCAGATGGCACAGCGACCGAGTCGGGCTTCCCTTCCTCCAACTCCCACCCAAGTTCAAGACGAAGGAGCCGTCGTGCCGAAGGACGCGGCGGATTTCGGGGACGAAGCCGAGAAGCCAGTCCACGTACTGGTCCTGATCGACGTTCCCGTACGCTTTCTTGAAGTGAAGCGCATAGGGAGGAGACGTAAGAACCAGCGAAACCGATTCATCGGGCAGGCAACGGAGCAGATCGAGCGCATCCCCACAGTATGCGGCGCCGCCGTCAGTCGAAAACACCGGCGTGTGTTCCTGGAGCCACGCGCGTTTTCGGCCGCTCATTGCCTGGCATCCTTGATGGCATCCAGGATGTTGTCCCTCCACGAATCGGCGGCCGCCGCGGGAACCAGTTGCATGATAAGCAGGCGCTGCGGATCGTTCGGGCGCCTGCTCAACTGCCGCGAGGCGATGTGGAGGAAGCGCCACTGGCCAGTCCTATTGAACAGGCAAGCCGAGAGGACTTGGAAGTGGTCCACGCTGTATCCTCGAGTGGGAGTGCCGTCCTTTGAATTGCGAGTCTTCTGCAACTCGACCTTGATGGGGCTGCTTGGGGATGCGTTGGGCGTCAAGCTGCGCACGTTCTTGCACTCCACGACGACAGTCTTGTCGCCGATTTGAAGCGTGAAGTCTGGCTTCCCGTCAGCATCATGCCACTCAACCCTCTTGATACGGTTAGCCTGCCGCAGGTTCGACAGCTCCCGATAGAGCATAAGCTCTGCGAGCTTCCCCTTAACGTCGACCTGGGCTCGAAAACCATGGCTGACAGCCTCGACCACATCGGCGGCGGTGACCCGCCATTGGGCAAGCAGTGGATGCTCCTCCGCCAGAAGATCCTCAGGACGGGTTTCGAGCGCCGCCGAGATCTCAAGCAGAACTTCCACCGTGACGTTCTGCTCACCGCGCTCGATTCGGCCGATGTAGGTGAAGTGGCGATCCGCACGACGCGCGAGATCCTCTTGCGACCACGCCCGCTGTTCGCGCAGCGCTCGAACTCTACTGCCGAGCCTGCGGAGGAGTTCTTTTGTATCCACCGGTGCATGATCGCGACCACGACCTTCAAGTCTATAGACTATAAGTCGTATCTGGACCAGCACCAAATCGCAACACGTGGCCGCAAATGAAACAGCCGCCCGCTGGGCATGTCGGGGACAACGGCACGCCGAAGATCGCGAGAAGGCGGCGTGCGTGTCAGGGGAAACGGTACCGCGGGCTCGCCGACTCTAGATCCAGTGCTCCGGCCGTACGATCTTCCGTGCNNGCACTATGCATTCTGACCACACCGACGTCTCCGGCGACAAGTACAAACACCTGGCCGAGATCTACGCCGACAACCACGAGGCGCGCCGGTGAAGCATGTTTTCGTCGACAGCGGCGCGAGCGCCGCTCGAATTCCGGACACTGACATTAACGGCAACGAGATCCACCACCCACGGCAGACCTACATGCACCTCTTCATTGTGCCTCTTTGCCGCCCTTCTGAATATGTGACCGGCACCATGCGCGCGCTGCCGGCCCTCTGGCGATAGACTTTGAAGAACCATCACGACGAGGAGAGGTCGACCGTGGCCCCACCAATCAATAGCGAAGAAGTCGAGAGACTGGCGCACGAGATCGCCGCGTATACCGGTGAAAGCGTTCCAGACGCCATTCGCAACGCCCTTCGCGAGCGCCTGGACCGGCAGAAGGCGCGCGGCAAGCGCGCGTCTTCCTTGCGCCCGCAGTTGCAGGAGATCCGCAAGCGATGCGCAGCGCTTCCGAGGCCCGACCAGCGAACGGCGGATCCTTGGATACGATTCTGTCGGACTTCCCCACTGATGGTCATCGATACTTCAGGCCGGCGGTCCCCACAAGCACGGCGACATCATCCCCGACGTGCTCGAGGCTCCAGACCGAACCGCTCACGCTCGGTGCAGCCGAAATCCCGCGGTTCAGGCCGATCCCTTCCACTTGGCCGGTCGAGCAGAGGTCGTCAGGGTCCAGTTTCTCTTGACTAACCTCGGCATAGGGCGCGAAATCATGTCCCAGCCCCTGGCCAGGTGCCCTGACCAGCGGGCGAACTTGAGAGCCTTTGACCAGACCCAGCGGGACGTGCATGCGCAATGTCTATTTCTCTTTCCACTACAGAGACATTTGGAAGGAGAACCAGATCCGGAATAGCGGGGTTGTCGGCGGTGCGAAGTCAGCTGGCTTCGCGGATCGGTCGCTCTGGGAGGAGGCAAAGCAGAAGAATCGTGGCGCTTTGGAGAAGGTCATCGCCGAAGGACTGGAAGGGACCTCTGTGACGGCAGTGCTGATCGGATCCCAAACGGCGTCGCGGCCATGGGTGAAGTACGAGATCCAGCAGAGCATCAAGCGAAAGAATGCGCTCATCGGCGTCCATCTCAACAAGGTGCCTGATCGAAATGGACGGGTAGCCCGGAGGGGACGCGTGCCAAGTCTGCTGAAGCAGCATGACACCCCAATCCAGGTGTGGTCCAACGCCAAGGAGTTCGGGGAATGGGTCGAGTCCGCATGGAAGGCGCAGAACCAAAGGCCGGGCTTCTTCGACCGGATCGTGAATGCAATAGGGTTCTGAGCCATGTCGGCAATCGAACGAAAGGCCCTGCTCTCCGGTTTTCAGCGAGAGATGGATTCCGATAGTGTGGCGCTGTTCATCGGCGCGGGAATGTCTCGTGCGTCTGGTTTCGTGGATTGGAAGGGCCTGATGAAGGAGGTCGCTGATGATCTCGGCCTCGACATCAACCGCGAAACGGATCTGATCGCACTGGCCCAGTACCACCACAACAGTCGGAAGACCCGGCATCGAATCAACCAGCTGCTGGTCACCGAGTTCACGAAGGGTGTCACCCTCACTGAGAATCATCGTCTTTTCGCGTCGTTGCCTATTTCTACGATCTGGACAACCAACTACGACCGCCTGATCGAGGATGCGTTCACTTCAGCAGGCAAGCGCGTGGACGTGAAGAGGCGACAAGCGGATCTTCCGATTACCAAGCCTCGTGCCGACGTCACGGTCTACAAGATGCACGGCGATGTCGATGCCCCAGACGACGCCGTCCTGACAAAGGATGACTACGCGACCTTCGAGACGCACCGGAACCTCTTTAGTGTGCAGCTCCGCGGCCACCTGGTCTCGAAGTCATTCTTGTTCTTGGGCTACAGTTTTTCCGATCCCAATATCGACTACATCCTTGCCCGAATCCGTGCACAGCTTGGCTCGAACAAACGCGAGCACTACTGCATTATGCGGAAGGTTCTAAAGGGCCCCGGCATGGACGAGGCAGAGGTCCACTACCAAACTCGAAAGCTCACCCTGCGAATCGAAGACCTGCAGAACTACGGTATTCAAACGCTACTCGTCGACGACTACGCGGAAATCACCGACCTGCTGCGAGACCTCAAGCGTCGAGCCGTCCGTCGAAACGTCTTCATCTCTGGCAGTGCCCACGACCCAGCACCGATGACAGCAGCAGCGCTCGAGTCGTTCTCTCGGGCGCTGGGACGGGAAATCGTGAGACAAGACTACAACCTCATATCCGGACTAGGCCTTGGGATAGGAGGCGCGGTCACCATGGGCGCGCTTGAGCAGCTGTACTCGACACCCGTCGTGCAGCTGGAGGAGCGCCTGACCCTTCGGCCATTTCCACAGGTTGCCCCTTCGAGCGGCTCCCGCGATGACATCTGGGAACGATACCGGCAGGACATGATCTCCCGGGCCGGCTTTGCCGCGTTCATAGCCGGAAACAGACTCGACGGGTCCTCCGGACGTACCGTGGATGCTCAAGGGGTAATCCGTGAATTCGAGATCGCTGTTGCCGCGGGCGTCTATCCCATCCCCATCGGCGCTACTGGTTCTGCGGCGAAAGCGCTGAGCGACAAGGTCCTGGCTGACCCGCACGCTTACTACGGATCGTTTGGGCCCAGCGTTCTAAGCTACCTGCAGATCCTGGCTGACCACAGCGCTGGCGAGACGGCATGGATTGATGCAGTGATTGGAATCCTACGAACGGTAGCACCAAAATAGAATCGCCCAGGAGGACAGCATGGCCCGACGAGTGTTCTTCAGTTTCCATTACGAAGACGACATCTGGCGCGCGACCATTGTTCGCAATTCAAATGTGGTCGATGGTTCAGCCGCAGCCGGCTTTCAAGACGCCTCTCTGTGGGAGGAGGCGAAGAAGAAGGGCGATGAGGCGATCAGCCGCATGATTGATCGTGGGCTTGATGACACGACGGTGACGGCGGTTCTTATCGGAGCCGAGACCTCAATTAGAAGGTGGGTCGACTACGAAATCATGAAGAGCATCGAACGTGGAAACGGCTTGCTCGGACTCTACATCGACCAAATCAGGGGGAGCGACCAGAGGACCAGCCTAAGAGGTGCAGTTCCTCAGCGCCTGCGCACAGCGAATGCCCCGGTTTACGAATGGGACAGGATGCGGTTCGGAGAATGGGTTGAGGCTGCAGCCCGACAGGCAGGAAGGTAGCCTCATGGTACCGGGTTCGCGAGGTAGCGTATTCGTTTCGTATGCTCGGGAGGATGCGGCCGCTGTCGATCTGTTGGTTGAGGCCCTGAAACGCTACGATCTCGACGTATGGATTGACCGCGAAAGAATCAGGCCAGGTGAGCGCTGGAGAGATGCGATCACTGGTGCTATCGGCTCCGGCTCCCGTTTTCTCGCGTGCTTCTCGAGTGCATTCATCGCGAGGGAGGTAACATACATGAAAGAGGAGCTCGCCTTGGCTGCCGAGCTGATGAGGAAAGGCACGCTCCAAACTTCGTGGTTCATTCCGGTCCGTTTGGACGGGTGCAATCTCGCCGACATCCACCTGCCCGCTAGGCTGCAGCTTTCCGATTTACAGGTCGTGGACCTCCACACGGATTGGGCCGACGGGGTGCAGAGGATCGCGGGGGCAGTCTCTAGTGTGCCACCCAAGGCGGTTCAGGAACGATCGGTCAAGGATTTCGTGATCCTGGTCGCTGACTTCGTAAAGCTTGGAACGGCCTCCTTCGACATCGCCGGCCGCATCTTCGCAGCACTCACCGATGCCATTCAAGGCGCTAGCCTGTCGCGTGTGTTTCTCGAGCGCGTCCATCGACGTTTCTACAATGAGGACGATTCTGCAAATGCCACTGAGATCTCGCGACTCGCTCACGAGCGCCAGGCGCGGTTCGTCATATACGGTGTATACGATGACGCCGGAGTCACTCCCTCCTTTCAACTTGGCCGGGCGGAGCCACTGCAGCTGTACTCCAATGCTCCGGTGCCGGGTGGAAAGTGGGAGATTGACCTGAGAGATTTCCGGGTTGCCGCCCGTCTCGGGATTGCGTCGGATAAGCATGCGCCAGGTATCTCCGTCCTAGGGCCACAACGGCGCCTCCATGAGCACGCTGCAGGTCAAAACATAGGATTGTTCGTCCGCGATATTATCCCAGCTGAAATGACCTTGTTGACGTTAACCTCGGTCGCAATGCTGGCAGATCCGGAAGACGCCCAAGTGGCTGCGCGGCTGGCGGCACAGGCCGGTGACAGACTTTGGAAGCTCGCGGAGTCGACGCAACTGTCGGACCCTGACTTCTGGCGCAACGTTACTTCGGTCGCCCTTGAAGCGTACGCCAAGAGCTTGACGGACGCTCGGGCCCAAGGCGCGACCCAAGGGGAAGCGAGCCTCGACAACATTATCGCCGTGTTCTCAAAACAGATCAGCGTGGATCCGAGCAGCAGCCTTGCCCTGTACAATCGCGGCTATTCTTATCATGTGCGAAACGCGCCAGGGGATGTGGAGCGGGCGATAGCAGACTATGGAGCCGCGCTGGACCGCACCCCAGCTTTTGGTATGGCACGCCTCCATCGTGGAATGCTGCTCTTCAACACGGGTCGCTTCGTGGAGGCAATAAGCGATTTCGAATCCCTCCTGGAAGCTGAGCCCAATCACGGAGCGGTGCCCGCTCTCCTAGCAGCACTTTCGGATTTTCTGGTTCGGCAGCCTTCCTCACCTGCCCGACCAGCCGCTATGCGGATCCTCGCCCGTCACGGCAGGCCAACACCGGGACCGTAGTCCGAACGTAAGCCCCTTACAGGCGGGGTGATTGCGGTGAGACGACGCATGAGGGAGATTGGCGTGGATGGCAACGACTCGGGCGAAAACGCGCAGAGCCTGGACTTCCCGACAGCGACGACCGCCCGCGTACGAGTTTGTTCGGGGCGCTGCTACAGGGCTTGGTTCGCAGCCCTGTCCACTGCTGCTCGAAGGGGAGCAGGTGTTGCTGGATTACCTGGAAGAGCGCTGTCTTCTCGGGTTCCCGCCGCGCGTAGGTGTACCCGGTCGCGTGCTTTGCGCACGCGGCTACCTCCATGATGGAGGTTTTTCGGCAGGCGATGGCCGATGGTTGCTTCGGCTAACGGCGCTTCCCTCCCGTCGCGGGGACGGCGCCAGCCGGTCTCAGCCGGCTCCCGTGCGGTGGATCTAGATCCGGTGCTCCGGTCGTACGATCTTCCTCGCTCCCCCGTGCCAGGCTTTGCTCCAGTCTTTTGGCGGGTGGATCTTTTCCAGGCGATCGAGTTGGCCGATTGACTGTAGGCGCTTGAAGATGAGNNCACTCGCCGCAGCCGATGCACTTCTCCGTCCAGGTCGCCTGTTCTTCCAGGATGCCGAGAAACTGCGTGTTGAGCCCGGGATACACGGGCTTGCCGGGAAAGCGCTCGGCCAGGGCCTGCACGCCGGCGGCGCAGCCGAACGACGCCACGGCCTGGCTGCGCTCCACGGCTGGCGCCAGATCCTTGATGAACTCGTTGTCGCACTGGCGCTCG
>PMCR01000534.1:0-3119 GCA_003155465.1 Myxococcales bacterium
CCTGTCCGCCATCGAGAAGCCTGCGGCGGACTTCAAGTCCGCCACCGACGTTTTCGAGCGCACGCTTGCCCACGAACAGAAGGTGACCAGCCTCATCAATAGTCTCTACGCCTTGGCTGCCAAGGAGAACGACTACGCCTCCATGGAAATGCTGCAGTGGTTTATCAAGGAGCAGGTCGAGGAAGAGAAGAATGCCAGCCTGATCCTGGACCAGCTCAAGATGGTGGGTGACAAGGGCTCAAGCCTGGTCATGCTGGACCACCGCATCGGCAAGCGCGGCGACTAGGCCCGCGGCCGGGCAGGACGCGAGCATCCGTCGCATCCAGTCCGGCCGTCCCGCTGACCCTGGTGCCGCATGGTGGAAGATCCCGACGACCTGCCCGAAGAAGAAGCGAGTTCGCCGCAGGAAAAGAACTACATCACTCCAGCAGGCTATCGCAGGCTGGTCGACGAGCTGGAATTCCTGCACACTAGCAAGCGGCCCGAGGTTGTCAGCGCCCTGGGTGACGCGGCCGCCGAGGGCGACCGTTCAGAGAACGCCGAGTACATTTACCGCAAGCGCCAGTTGCGCCAGATTGACGCGCGCATGCGTTTCCTCTCCAAACGACTGGACCATGTCGCTATCGTGGACCCCAGGGAGCAGAAACGCGACGACCGGGTGTTCTTCGGGGCCACAGTTACCGTGCAGGACGAGGACGGCGAGAGCTTCGTCTATCGCATCGTCGGGCAGGACGAGGTGGAGGGCTCGGAAGGGGTCATTTCTTGGAAATCGCCCGTTGGCAAGGCACTCCTGGGCAAGACGGTGGGCGACGCGGTCGTCGTGCGCTGGCACGCGGGCGCGCGCGAGCTGACGGTGACGGCCATCGACTATCGCTGATCTACTAGGGACTATTCTTGTTCGGCAGCCCCTGCTAAGGTCGCAAGCTGGGCGTCGTGGGCGTGGCCTCCGCTTTCCGGGTCCACGACTCCGGCCGCCCGCCTGCAGCGATGAACAAGATTGTCGTCAAGGGCGCGCGCGAGCACAACCTGAAGAATGTCGACGTGGAGATCCCGCGCGACAAGCTGGTGGTNNCGCTACGTCGAGTCGCTGTCCGCCTATGCCCGCCAGTTTCTCGAACAGTGGGGCAAGCCCGACGTTGATTCCATCGACGGGCTGTCGCCGGCCATCGCCATCGGGCAAAGGTCGGCCTCCCGCAATCCGCGCTCGAGCGTGGGCACCATCACGGAGATCTACGACTACTTGCGCCTGCTGTGGGCGCGGGTGGGCGAGGTCTTCTGCTGGCAGTGCGGCCAGCGCATCGCCGCGCAGACCGTTCCCCAGATGGTGGACCAGGTCCTGGCTCTGGGCGAAGGCACGCGCTTTTCCGTGCTGGCGCCGGTGGTGCGCGCCAAGAAGGGCGATTTTCGCGAGGACCTCAATCGCCTGCGCCAAGACGGCTACGTGCGCGCCAACATCGATGGCGAGCTACACGACCTGTCCGATCCACCCAAACTCGACAAGACCAAGAAGCACACGATTGATGTCTTCGTTGACCGCCTGGTGAGAAAGCCCGGCGTCGAACAGCGCCTGGCTGAGTCGGTCGAACTGGCAGCCAAGCTGTCGGGCGGCCTGGTCAAGATTTCGCCCCTGGAAGGCGACGACCTGCTCTTTTCTCAGAAGTTTTCCTGCCCTGAATGTGGCATCAGCTTTCCTGAGGTAACGCCGAGCCTCTTCTCGTTCAACAGCCCGGCGGGAGCCTGCCCGGCCTGCGATGGCATCGGCGCCAAGATGTACTTCGACCCCGATCTCATCGTCAGCGATCCCGACCTGTCGCTGCGCGAAGGCGCTATCGAGCCCTGGGAACGCCGCAACAGCGCCTTCTTCCAGCAAATGCTCGACTCGCTGTCCGCCCACTACGGCATCGATCTGTACAAGCCCTGGAACAAGCTGACACCCGAGGCCCGCCAACTGATCCTCGAAGGATCGAAGGGCGAGGAACTCGACCTGACCTTCGAGAAGAACGGCAAGCAGCACACCTTCAAGAAAAGCTTCGAGGGCGTGGTGGCCAACCTGCAGCGGCGTTACGACGAGTATCAGCGCCGGCGGCGCGAGCAGGGCCGCACCACGGACGAGGATTTCGAGGCCATCTACGACGAGTTTCACCGCTACATGTCGCAGTCGCCTTGTAGCGAGTGCGGCAGCACGCGCTTGCGCAAGGAGGCGCGCCACATCCGCGTGGGCGGCAAGACCATCGCCGAGATGACCGCACTGACCATCCGAGAAGCCTACGACTTCATCAAGGGTCTGGCTTTGTCGAAACGCGACTGGCAGGTGTGCCTGCGTGTCATCCGCGAAGTAAGCGCGCGCCTGGGCTTCCTCATCAGCGTGGGCATCGACTATCTGTCGCTCGACCGGCCGGCCTTCACCCTGTCGGGCGGCGAGGCCCAACGCATTCGCTTGGCCACCCAAATCGGCAGCGGCTTGCAGGGCGTGCTGTACATTCTCGACGAGCCCTCCATCGGGCTACACCAGCGGGACAATGCGCGCCTGCTGGAAACCCTGGTCAAACTTCGCGATCTGGGCAACACCGTGCTGGTGGTCGAGCACGACGCCGACACCATCCGCGCCGCCGACTATGTCATCGACATGGGCCCGCGCGCAGGAGAGCTGGGCGGCCGCGTGGTGGCGGTGGGTACGCCCAAGGAGATCGAGGCGAACCCGCAATCGCTGACCGGTGCCTACCTGTCGGGCGAGAAGGTCATCGAAGCACCCAAGCACCGGCGCGGGTCGAACAAGCGGGCGCTGGTGCTGCGCGGGGCGCGCACGCACAACCTGCGCAATCTCACGGTCAGTTTTCCGCTGGGGGCGCTCACCTGCGTGACTGGGGTGTCAGGCTCGGGGAAATCCAGTCTGATCGTCGACACGCTCTTGCCCGCGCTGAAACACCGACTGCACGGGGCCCGGCCGGCCAACGCGGAGTTCGACGGCATCGATGGCCTGCAGAACCTGGACAAGGTCATCGACGTCGACCAGTCGCCCATTGGCCGCACCCCGCGATCCAACCCCGCCACTTTCACCGGCGTGTTCACCCACATCCGCGATCTCTTCGCCAACTTGCCCGAGTCCAAGGCGCGCGGCT
>PMCR01000534.1:3135-18687 GCA_003155465.1 Myxococcales bacterium
ACCCTGGAGGTGAAGTACCGCCAGGCCAGCATCGCCGACGTGCTCGACATGACGGTCGACCAAGCCTGCGGCTTCCTGGAAAACATCCCCAAGCTGCGACCCAAGCTGGAGACCCTGCGCGAGGTGGGCCTAGGCTACGTGACCCTGGGTCAGGCAGCCACCACTCTCTCCGGCGGCGAAGCGCAGCGGGTGAAGCTGTCGCGCGAGCTGGCCAAGAAAGCCACCGGCCGCACCCTGTTCATCCTTGACGAGCCGACCACGGGTCTACACTTCGCAGACATTGATCAATTGCTGCGCGTGCTGGCGCGCCTGGTGGATGCGGGCAACACCGTCATTGTGATCGAGCACAACCTGGACGTGGTGAAGAACGCCGACTGGGTCATCGACCTGGGCCCCGGCGGCGGCCCCGGCGGCGGCCAAGTCATTGCCGAGGGCACCCCCGACGATGTGGCCAAAGTGCAAGCCAGCTTTACTGGGCAGTTTCTGCGGAAGGTGCTGTAGGTTCATCTCAGCCAGTGGATCCTGATGTCCTTCTCGACCGCCTTGAACTCCGGGTCGCCGGTGAGGAGCTCGGCGTTCTTCTGCTTGGACAGGGCGGCGGCGAAACAGTCGGCGTAGGACATCCTGTGCATGGCCTTGTAGATGGCTGCCTGCCTGGTGAGGGCGAGGTCATCGCTCACGCCGACGATCTCTATGGGTAGCGCGGCAATCTCCTGAGCCTTCTGCTCTGCCGCCGCCTGGGATAGCCGGCGCATGGTGGTGTAGTAGACTTCGCCCCAGTTGACCGCGCTCATCAAGAGCTTGTGGGTTTCGTCAGCCGCTTGCTGAAGGAGCTTTTCCACCACCTCCGCCGCCGGCTCGTCCTCGAAGAAGGCGAGCAGGGCCCAGCTATCCAGAACCTTGGTGGACATGTCAAAGCTCCTGCTCGCGCTTGCGATCCTCAAGCAGGGCCTTCATCACACCGCTGCCTTTCAGGGAGCCGCGCAGGCTCTTGATGTAGGTGCGGGTGACGGGCTTGATGAGGATGCCTTGCGGGGTGGATTGGACATGGGCACGGGTGCCTTCCTCGATCTCGAACTCCCGACGGAGCCAGCGAGGAATGACTACTTGGCCCTTCACTGAGAAGTACACCGTATCTGTCTTCGTCGCCGTCTTCATGGTACTAGGATACTATCTGTGATTGGTAAGTCAACTGCCGGAAGGTAGGAATGCGGCAGAGCAGGGGATTTTCGTCCACAGCGTGCTTTGTCGGAAACGCGTCGTCGCTATTGTTGACCTTCGATCTTCCTGTGCTCTGCCGCTGAGGGTTTCGCGGTAACATGCGACCTGGCGAACAGGAAGCCAGGCCAAGGAAGGAAGCCCATGGGCAGGCGAACGTACGACGTGTTCATTTCGTACAGCAGCAAGGACGGAAAGGTGGCCTCGGATCTGGCGCGGCGTTTGAAGAAGGCCGGCCTGAAGGTGTGGCTGGACGCCTGGACGATTCGCGGGGGCGACCACTTTGCCGAGAAGATTGAGGCGGGGTTGGACAAGAGCCGCTCCGTGGCGGTGCTGGTGGGGCCTGGTGGGTACGGCCCCTGGCAGAAGCGCGAGATAGCCCGAGCCGTCGAGGATCGTGACTTGCGCGTGATTCCTGTGCTGCTCCCGCGGGCGCGGGCTGGCGCGCGCACGCCGCTCGCCCTGGCAGGGTTCTCGCGTATCGATCTGCGGGGCGGCCTGGATGACAAGAACGGCATCCGCGCGTTGGTGAGCGCAATCAAGGCCAAACCCAGCAAGGCTGCTGCCCGCGTGGAACCGGTCGAGGCTGACACGCCCAAGCCGGCAGAGTCCGGGACTGGGGGGGCGATTTCCGTGGTCGGGAACGGCAATCAGGTCGCCACCAATGGGGGCATCGTCGCCGGCAATGTCACGGGCGGCATCATTGTGACCGGCGGGGGCAACCACCTGCGCGTGAGCAAAGACCGTGGCTGGTAAACGCGGGCAGGGCAGCGAAGCGGATCTCGCGGCGGCATATGCGGTGGCGATGGCCGAGGTGGCGGCGCTGGAGGCGCAACTCGCGGCGGCCGCGCGGGCGGGCCAGGGTTCGTCGGTCACAGGCGACGCGAATCGCATCGCGGATCGCGGGGGCATCCTCGCGGGCAACCTGGCGGGCAGTTTCTTGATGACCGGCGGGACACTCCAGGGCGACGTCTACATCGGCAAGCCCACCACTGATCCGCGCGAGGCGCTCGCTATCTACCGCCGGGTTCTCATTTTCCGGCACAGTCATGTGCATTTGCGCGGAATCGTTCCGTCGTCCCCTGACGACAAGGGGACCGAGCGTCGGCCGGATTTGGCCGAGGTCTACGTCGCGCTCGACACCAAGTCGCTTGACGAGCCCGCCGAAGGTTTGGGCAAGAAGCGCGAGCGACCGGAGGCCATTGAACGCAAACCGCTTTCGGCGCTGGCGGCGGCCATTCGCAACCGACAGTTGGTTCTGCTTGGCGATCCGGGGTCGGGCAAGTCGACCTTCGTGGCGCATCTGGGCCTCTGTCTCGCGGCGCACGCGCTCTTGCCCAAGGATGGGTGGCTCAACCGGCTGCCTGGCTGGCCGCAGGCGGAAAGCCACCTGGTTCCCCTGCCCGTGGTTCTGCGTGATTTCGCGCGCTCGCCAGCGCTACGGGAAAGCACGGGAGGCGCAAGCGCCAAGCAGCTCTGGGACTTCTTGGTCGAACAGCTTGGCAGGCAGAACCTGGCCTTCGCGGCACAGCCGATTGCAGCCGCGCTGGAACAGGGAGAGGCTCTGCTGATCCTCGATGGCTTGGACGAGATCGCGGATGTCGAGGATCGCGGCCGTGTGCGCGATGCGGTCCAGGCCTTCGCCGCGCGCTACCCCGGCTGTCGCCTCATCGCCACCTGCCGGACCCTGTCGTACCAGATGGGACCTGGCGGCGTGGCGCTGCCGGGCCTGCCGGCTTTCGAGTTGGCCCCGTTCAACGAAGCACAGATAGACCGGTTCATTACTGTCTGGTACGCGGAGCTGGGACGCCTGGGCGTGGTCAGATCCCCGGACGTGGCGCCGGAAACCCGCGCCTTGCAGGCGGCGGTGCGGCGACCGGACATCCGGCGCCTGGCGCCCAATCCTCTCTTGCTGGCAGTGATGGCCGCTTTTCACGCGCACCGTGGACGGCTGCCTGACCAGCGCGCGCAGCTCTACGAGGACACCATCAACCTACTTTTGTGGAACTGGGAACAGGCGCGCGCCAGCGCCCCTGGGGAGGATCCAGTTCTGCGCCAGCTTCTGCGCGAAGCGGGCAAGACCGACACCGACCTCTATCGCAGCCTGGCCCGGCGGGCCTACCTCGTGCATCTGCAAGGAGGCGGGGAAGGGGATGGGCCAGCGGACATCGCGGAGACAGACCTCGAAAAGGATCTGGCCAACCTGCATCCCAGGGGAAGCAAGGACTGGGCGGCCAAGGTGATAGAGGCGATTCGTCTGCGCGCTGGTTTACTCGTTGAGCGGACGAGTGGCGTATTCGCGTTTCCGCACCGGACGTTTCAAGAATACCTGGCGGGCGCGCACCTGGCGGGTCTGGGCAATTTCGCGACCGAGGCCCTGGAACTGGCGAAGCGCGATCTCCCACTCTGTCGCGAGATGCTCTTGCTGGCCGTGGGAAAACAGGTTCATGTGAACAAGGAGGTCGAGCGGCCCCTGTACCTCGCCAGCGTGCTGTGTCCGGCCGAGGCCATCGAGGATGCGCAAGCCTGGCGGCTCGCATCGCTGGCCGGCGAGATTTTGGCCAAGGTCGGCGTCGACACGGCCCGCACCAGCGCTGGCGGCGAAGATCTGTGCCAGAGGGTGCGAGGGAGGCTGGTGGCGCTGATCGAAGGGGAAAGGCTTCCCGCGCGCGATCGCGCCGCTGCCGGCGACGTGCTGGCGGCGATCGGAGATCCGCGCTTCCGCGCCTGCGCGGAATGGTGCCTGCCCGTGGATGACATGGTGGGTTTCGTGGAGATTCCAGCAGGGCCGTTCCTGATGGGCAGCGACGAGTCGTGGGATGGTCAGGCGGGTGACAACGAGACACCCCAGCACCGGGTCGAGCTGCCGGCATTTTTCATGGCGCGTTTCCCGGTCACCGTGGGGCAATTTCGTTCGTTCGTCCAGGCGACAGGCAGGAAGCTTGAGGATGAAGCGGAGCTGCGGGAACGGGCCACTCGCCCGATGACGACCGTGAGCCTGGACGAGGCAGTGGCCTACTGCGCGTGGCTGGATCAAGTGCTTCGTTCGTGGCCCCGGTTGCCGGGCAAGCTCAAGGACGCCCTCGCTCGCGGCAAGGTGACGCTGCCCAGCGAGGCGGAGTGGGAGAAGGCGGCACGCGGAACCGACGCTAGGATCTACCCATGGGGCGACGAATGGAACCCGGAGCGCGCGAACACCTACGAGGCTCGCATTGGCTCTACTAGCGGGGTCGGTTGCTTCCGTTCCGGGAAGAGCCCGTTCGGATGCGACGACATGAGCGGCAACGTTTGGCAATGGACTCGAAGCCTGTACCAAGCGTATCCGTATCCAGCCGAGGTCGAGGCCCGTGCGAAGCGGAAGGCCCTCGGCGGCAGTGAGCTCCGCGTGGTGCGGAGCGGCACGTCGTTCTTCCTCAGTGAGTGGGGCGCGCGCTCGGCCTATCGCTACTGCTACCTTCCCGAGGATCGCGTGTTCTATCTGGGTTTTCGGGTGGCAGTGTCCCCATCTTTTTCTGATCCCTGACCCTCTGGAGCAACCATGGCCAAACGCCGAATGAAGGGGGCTCGTGTGAAGAAGCGTCCATCAGCCCACACAGCATCCAAGGGACGACAGCCCTCGAAGTCCGCGACCAGAGGCGGGGTGGCTGCCGACAACATCGAGAATTCCGTCGTCGTGACCGGGGACCACGCTGACATCAGGATCTCCGCGCGGCCCAGCTCACCGCCAGGACTGCGCAAGGCGTACCTCAACTATGTTCTCGAAACCGCGCGGCGGTTGTCGCTGGAGGGGGTGGATCCCAAGGCGGCGCACGGGGCCGAGGCGGACGCGCCGCTTAGCCTGGATACGGTCTACACCGGACTGCGCACGCTGACTCCGGAGAAGCAAGACCTGGAAGCTGGCGAGCCTTCGAAGAAGCAACGGGCCTTGCTGTCCGGTTCGCCCAAGGAATACGTTTCCGCGCTGACCGCGCTGGACTTGATCGATCGGCTGGTTTTGCTGGGCGATCCGGGCAGCGGCAAGAGTACCTTCGTGGCTTTCGTGGCCCTGTGCCTGACGGCCGAGGGGCTGGGGCAAAAGGCCATCGGGATCAAGGCCCTGACTCGACCGCTGCCCAACGAATACGCGCACGAAGACAGCAGGAAGCGCGCCTCGCAACGCTGGAGCCACGGCGCGATCCTGCCGGTGCGGATCGTGCTGCGCGACTTTGCGGCGCGCGGATTGCCGGCTGCTGGTGAGAAGGCGAGGGCGCAGCACCTGCTGGACTTCATCAAGCGCGAGCTTCCCGCGTGCTGCGCTGGCAAGTTCGCGCCGGCGCTTGAAAGGGAATTGCGAGAAAAGGGCTGCCTCGTGCTCTTGGATGGCCTGGACGAAGTGCCCGAGGCAGGGCAGCGCCGGGACCAGATCAAGGACGCCATCGTCGACTTCGGCGTCACCTTCCCCCTTTGCCGCCTGCTGGTGACCAGCCGGACCTACGCTTACCGCCGCCAGGGCTGGCGCCTGGCCGGGTTCCAGGAACGCGAGCTGGCGCCGTTTTCGCACGGACAGATCAGCGAGTTCGTGCAGCGCTGGTATGTCCAGGTGGCTCGGGTGCGCGGAATGTCGTCGCAGGATGCCGAGGGCCGCGCCAGCCTGTTGCTCGGCGCGATCAACGCCAGCGCGCGCCTGGCCGAGCTGGCNNGAGGCCCAACGGATCGTGCGCGGCAAAGACGGTCAGCCGGTCCTGGCCGAGCCCAGCCTGACCGAGTGGCTGCGCGTGGATCGCGAGCGCGTGCGCGAGCTTCTGGACGAACTGGCCTTCCACGCCCACAACCGCCAGCCCGAGCTGCTCGGCACGGCGGATATCACGGCCGACGAATTGACCGGTGGCCTGCTCAGGCTAACCAAGGATCCCGATTTGAAGCCAGGCCAGGTGGTCGAGTATCTGAGCGCGCGGGCCGGCCTGGTTCTGCCGCGAGGCGAGCGGGTGTTCACCTTTCCCCATCGGACATTTCAGGAGTATCTCGCCGCTTGCCATCTGACCAGGGCCGGCTATCCGGAGGAGCTAGGCCGCTTGGTGCGCGCCGATCCTGAACGCTGGCGCGAGGTCGCTCTGCTGGCTGGAGCCAAGGTCGGACGTGGCACCCCCTACGCGCTGTGGGCCCTCATCGAGGAACTGATCCCCGCGGATTCTGGCGATGCCGAAGGCTTCGTCGCGCATTTCACCGCGCTCATCGCTGGCGAGGCCGTGGCGGAGTCGGTCGACACCGCAAAGCTCGCAGCTCGGGACAAGGCAAAACTCGATCGAACGCGCAAGTGGTTGTCCAAGGTCCTGGAGGGGGATGCCCTGCCCGCCAGATTGCGGGCCGAGGCGGGCGACGTGCTAGCGGCGATTGGAGACCCACGATTCCGCAGTTGCGCGGAATGGTGCCTGCCCGCAGACGACCTACTCGGTTTCGTGGAGATTCCAGCAGGGCCGTTCCTGATGGGCAGTGACAGGTCGCGGGACAGTCAGGCTGGTCCCGACGAAATGCCTCAGCACCGGGTCGAGCTGCCGGCATTCTGGATGGCGCGTTTCCCAGTCACCGTGGGGCAGTTCCGTTGCTACGTCCAGGCAACGGGCACGACGATCGAGGATGAAATTGGGTTGCGGGAACCTGCCACCCGTCCGATGACGACCGTCGGGTTGGACGAGGCGGTGGCGTACTGCGCGTGGCTGGATCGGGAGTTGCGCTCGTGGCCGGGCTTGCCAGTCAAGCTCAAGGACGCCCTCGTTCGTGGCAAGGTGACGTTGCCCAGCGAGGCCGAATGGGAGAAAGCGGCGCGTGGCGCGGACGGCCCGATTTACCCCTGGGGCGACAAATGGAATCAGGAGCGCGCCAATACGTCCAAGGCAGGAATTGGCTCGACCAGCGCCGTGGGCTGCTTTCGGTCCGGAAAGAGTCCGTTCAGATGCGAGGACATGAGCGGCAACACCTGGGAATGGACTCGAAGCCTGTACCAACCGTATCCGTATCCAGCCGAGGCGAAGGGCCGTGCGAAGCGGGAGGCCCAGGGCGGTGATGATCGCCGGATGGTGCGGGGTGCGTCGTTCGTCGACTATCACGGGCTCGCGCGCTCGGCGTGTGGCAGCTGCCCCCCTCCCGGGGTTCGCGGCTACGATCTGGGTTTTCGGGTAGTGGTGTCCCCATCTTTTTCTGATCCCTGACCCGCTGGACTCTGATCCGGCTGATCTCTGATCGAATCTTTTTTGTGCAGGAGGGCTCACAAGGGATGCCCGACTTGCCTTCTCCCGGATAGTTAGACATAATGTCTAACATGAAGACGGCGACGGTGCGCGAGGTCCAGCACGGTTTGGCCAGCGTGCTTTCGCAAGTGCAAAAAGGTCAGGAGATTGCTGTGACCAAGCACGGCAAGGTGATCGCGCGCATCGTTCCTGCGACCCGCGCGAAGGGTCGCCTGCGCTGGCCCAACTCGGCCGTCAGGATGAAGCAGCTCATGTCCGGCGCGACGCTCATCGGAGCGATGCCCAGCAAGATCATTCGCGAGCTGCGCGGAGAGCGCGTGTGACGGCGTACTTCGACACCAGTGTCATCACCAAGTGGTACCTGCCTGAACCGGACAGCGGGGCTGCCCTGCGAACACGCGCGCGGTTTGCTTTGCCCGTGGTATTGACCCACCTACACCGGGTCGAGCTGGTAACGGCATGGCACCTCAAGGTCTTTCGCAACGAAATCCCCCGAGGAATCGTTGAGCTGGCTCTGGGCCACGTGGAGGCCGATGTCGTGGCCGGGCTTTGGGAACTTCCCGTCTACGATCTAGTCGACGTCTATTCCCAGGCTGAATCCATCAGCCGCCAGCACACGGCCATGCTTGGCGCCCGTTCGCTCGACGTCCTGCACGTGGCGGCCGCGATCATCCTGGCAGCGTCCGCCTTCATAACCGACGACGACCGGCAGGCAAGACTGGCAAGGGCCGCCGGGCTGCGCGTGACCATGCTCCCGGTGCGCGGGAGGCAGAGATGATTCAACCCACGATCAGATACCCGCGTTCCAGTAGCGACAGCATGGCTTGCGCGGTGTCGAGATCGGTCTGGCGACTCTGGTCCAGGATGGCCTGCACCGTGGCGCCGCCCAGCGCGATCTGAATCACGTCGAGATGGTCGGGAGCCAGATCGCGCAGGCGCGGCCCGAGAGGCGTGGGCACTGACACCACGGCCACCAGCGGCGGCAGCTTGTGCGACAGCTCATTGAACTCGTCGAGCTGGCGCATGCCCTCCATGAGCAAGGCCTCGGTGGAATCCTGCAGTTCCTCGATCACCCTGCGATCGTCCGGCGGCTCCAGTTCGAAGAGGCCCTGGTTCCACGTCAGCATGCGGAACATGGCCTTGCGTGGNNGACGTCGAAGCTCTCGTCGATGTTGGAGAAGTAGATCTGGCCCTTGCGCAAATGGAGACGACCGGTGCCCCAATCGGAACGCAGCACGAGCACGCCGGACTTGCGGCTAGTGGAAAGCAGTTGCAGAAGATCAGGCAGCGGGATCTCTTCGATGTTGCCNNGCCTCGATCTCGGACAACGAAGCCGCCGGCGGCCGGGCCTCGCCGCTTCCCGCCACCAGCTTGATGATGGACGTGCCGACCAAGATGCGGTCGCCGTCCTTGAGTTGCACGTTGCGAATCTTCTCGCCGTTCACGAAGGTGCCGTTGGTCGAGCCCAGATCCTGAATCGACACCACCCGCCCGTCGGTGACGATCTTCGCGTGCTTGCGCGAGACCATGTCCTCGACCAAGACCATGTCCAGGTCAGACGAGCGTCCGATCACGATCTCGCGGTTCGGGCGCAGGGGAAATTCTCCCCCTTGATACTTGCCGGAAATGAAGCGAAGGGTCCAAGGCGCACCTTCAGCCTGGGCGGCGCTTGCCTGTTCGCCTGCGGCGTCGCGGGGCCTAAAGGAACTCAAATGCCGTGATTTTAGACACTTAGGCGCGAGCCGTCAATGGCGCCACGCGGCGGGCAAACGGTTGCGACCCCACCGGCGCCGATTGTACAATGAGGCGCGGTCTGAATTGGCCCATTTCTGCGCCGGGCCAAGTGCGGAGAACACCAGTCCAGAGCGCGCATCTTTCGACCGATAATACCTTCGATGCCGCCAATCCTCAGACCTCCGGCAGCAAGCGATCTGCCTGGCGTAAAGAAGCTGGGCCGCTACGAGTGCACCGAACAGGTCGGCGGAAGTGGCGGCTTCGAAACCTACCGTGGGCGCGTCAAGGGCTTGACCGGGCTCGAACGCAGCTTTGCGGTGAAGGTGTTGCGACTCAAACGATCGGAGAGCCCAGCCGCAGTCAGCGAGCCGTTCCTGCAAGCCGCCAGGCGCAGCGCAACGCTTGTCGAGCCCCGTATCGCCAGGGTGGTGGAGGCAGACTCGGGCGAAGGCTTGGTCTTCGCGGTCACGCCGTTCATGGAGGGCGCAGACTTGGCCCAGATCCTCCAGCGCGCGCGCGAGGCGGGCGTGCTGGCCACTGGCAAGGGCGAGGCGGCTCGCCGCTGGCATTGCCTGGTGGCCTACATCGGTGCCGAGATCGCACGCGGGCTGCAGGCTGCCCACGCGCTGGAGCCGCCGTTCATTCACGGCGCTCTCTGTCCCGGCAACGTGTTCATCACCTCGCGCGGGGCCATTCGGCTGCTCGACTTCGGTTTGCGCGCCTCGATCCGTCGCCCCTTCGAGCCACGACCTCGACCCCTTGTACCCTACATTGCACCCGAGTTGGCGGCTCCGGCCGCTGACTGCACCACCGCCGGGGACATGTACAGCCTCGGGGTTCTGCTCTGCGAGCTGTCGAGAGGCGAGCTGCCGCCCCAGGGCCGGCGTGCCTCTGAGCTGCAGATTGCTCTCTCCCTTCTGCCCGAAGACTTGGGGCTCATCATCGGCCGCCTGGTTTCGATGAGTCCCGCCGCGCGGCCCGCGGCGGCCGACGTGGTGTCGTCCCTGGCAGCCGTCTGCGCGGATGCGACCGAGGCCGCCCTGGTCGCCGATCTTTCTTCGCTCATCCAGCGCTATTCGCCCGACGCGCCGGAAGAATCGGCCGAGGCCGTGGTGTCGTTCGCCGCAGCGCCCGAAGGGGCCGACGATGCTCCGCCGCCGCCTTCCGAGGTGGAACACGACGACGCCTATGGGTTGGAGGGACCGTTGCACCCTCAAGCCAGTGAGCCGTCGAGGCCAGCGCCGGCCGCCCAGCCCGCAGGCCGATCGCTTCCGTTGCCTTCGCCTTCCTCCGAGTTTCGCACCTCGCGCGAACCAACCACCGTGGGCGAGCCGGCCTTGATTGATGACCTTGTGGCCAAGAGCCGGCCCGCTGTGCCTGCGCCTTCCACTGCCGTCGCAAGAACGCGGCCCCGGCCGCCGCCCCCTCCGGGTCCTCCCGCGGCCCCACCCGCCATCGTCCCTCTCGCTCCATCGGCGTCGAGCCCGGCCAGCAGAGAGCGAGGTCCAACCATGCGCGGCTTCGGGCCGACGGGAACCGCGGCCCAGAACTCGCCACCTGCCAGCGCGGCTGCTGCCACGGAAAACAGCAACTCGGCTGCCGGGGGATGGGCGCTTGGGCCGCCGTCGGGGCGTACCGTCCGGGCGATGCCAGCGAGCGCGTCCTCGGCGAGTCCTATCTCCGCGCCCGTGCCGGCTTCACCCGCGCGCGAAGAAGAGCCCTCCGCGATCAAGGACGCGGGGGAGACGATGTTTCCGAGCGTGGCGGCATTCGATGCGCCGCCCGCGACTTGGGGTGCGCGCGCCCTTGCTGCCCTTGGCGGCCAAGCTGGAATTGGCTCCTCGTTCGGCGATGAACCAAGCGGCTTGGGACTGCTCGACGATATGCAGGTTGAACCGGCAGGGCCCAACCCGCCAGGCCCCACGCCGCTGCGGCCACCGAGCGGTCTGCGCAGCCGTTCGCCAGATTCGCGGCCCTTTGCCCTTGATGAGGCGGGTGTGGCTGAACCCGCGCTGGCAGAGGCCCTTCCACTGGAGGTTGGGCCGGGCTCGCAGGACAGGGAGGACGAAACCCAGGCGGCCGAATTTGAGGCCGAACGCGAAGTTGAGCCGCCCCGGGGCGACGCCCTGCTTGAGGATGAGCTGGTCGATTCCCCAGACGGCGTCCGCCCGACCGCGCCCTGGCCCCCGGAAGGCGCTTCCGGCGCACGTGGCCTGCCGGGACAGACGACCGGTGGGGTTGGTGGTGGCCAGCCCTTGCCCGAATCTGTCGCTCTGCTGGACGACCAGCTACCGTCGTTCGGCGAAGCCGTGGCCTTCGCGGAAGACGACGCCCAAGCCACACCCGAGGCCCAGGCCTACTTGGACGATGGCGACAAGCCGGCTGCGGTCCCCGGGTATTTCGATGACAGCGATCAGCCGCTGCCTGAGTCCGAAATCGCCGCTCTGCCAGAGGCTGCTGCGCCCCGAGCCTCGCGTTCACTGCCGCCGGCCCCAAGACCAGTATCGGGGGAGATGGCGTGCGACATGGAGGTCAGGCGCCCTGTCCAGCAGCAAGCTTCCGTCCCAACCTGGGCGCGGTCGCCTGATGAACAGCCGGCGAATCACCCGAACCGAAGGTTGGTCTGGGCGATCGCAGGCTCAGTGCTGGCCGCCAGTGTAGTGGCGGGTGGACTGGCCGGCTTCTTCGTCGGGGCGCGGGGCAAGCCGTGGAGCGCAATACTGGGAGGCGGGCGGCCACCTGCACCCTCAAGGCCCGTGACGCCGCGTGCCCCCGCGGTCCTGGACGACAGCAAGCCCCAGGCTTCGCCACTGTCAGACAGGGAGGTGGAAGCCAAGACACCAGGGGCTGGCGGCCATCGCGCGGTTCCCGCTCTGCAGGAAGCACCTTCCCTGGCGAAGAAGACCGCTGCCGAGAGGACCGCTCTCGGCACCACGCCAGACAAGAAAGCAATCGCCGCTGCAGGCGTGGCACCGGCGCCTTTGGGCAAGGGCCTCCCGGACAGTGCCGGAGCGGGCAGCCTGGTCACGCTCTTGGTGGCCAGCCAGCCGATGGGCGCGAACGTGTGGATCAATGGCAAGGAACGCGGCCGGACACCTTCGCAAGTCAAGATCCAGTCCGGCTCCGCGCACGTGGTGTTGGTCCTTGCCGGCTACGCCTCTGCCACTGTCGATGTGACGGCCAGCGAGGGCACTAAGGTATCCAAGGAACTTCTGGCGGTTGCACCACCCACGACCGGCGACGCCCGTTTCCGTGTCGAGTGCACCACGCGGGGCAAGTTGCCCATAGTGGTCGACGGCAAGGAAACCGGCATCCTGTGTCCATTCTCCAAGCTGCGCGTGGACCCCGGCGTGCACAAGATTGGCCTGTTTGTGCCAGCCCTGGGCCAGGTACACGAGAAGGAAGTGACCTTGCACCCGGGCGTGCGCAGCATCGTGTTTGCGGACTAGTCAGTCGCGCAATGTCGCGCCGTGTCCGACGCAAACGCCTATTGACTCAAAGTGACCTAAGCCGGCCTGGGGCCATCATTGCCACCGCAGGAAAAACCGGGGTCAGGATGATGTCGTGGCGCGCCGCAGAGCCCCTGCCCTCATTTTCTTTTTGACGGCCACGGGCTCCCGGATGCACTAAACTCTTACCTATGGGTCTGGGTGGGTGTGACTCGTGCGCCAGTCAGTCTGGCCAGTTGCTTTGATTGCGGTCTTCGGGACTGCTGAGCGGTTTTTTTTTGGGGGGAAGCCCGATTCACCTCACGAACGTTCAAGGAGGTCAAGATGACGGGGCTACGAATGATCAGCCGAACCAGTTGGGTGGGGCTCTGCGGAACGGCCGCCGTGGCCGCCGCCGTCGTCGTGGTTGCCTGCACGGGCCCCACGCCGATCGGCACTGCCGACCTCACCGGCACGGGCGGGCGGAGCGGCAACGGCAGCGCCGGGCCCATCATCGGTCAAACGCCGAACGGAATTGGCGGCAGCGTCGCCGTCAGCACTGACACCCCGACTGTCAGCGAGGCTGACGGCGGGAACTGCGGCGTCACGACCAACGACCTCACCAAGCAACCGGCTGACGTGCTGCTGGTCCTCGACAAGACGGGCTCTATGACGCGCGCCATGGATGGGACCTGCGATTGCGTTGCCGCTGGCGGGGGCGGAGGCGGGCGCGGTCGCGGTGGCAACAACGACGTCTGTGCCGCTGGAACCTGCCAGCAACGCTGGACAACCATGGTTTCCGGCCTCAACGCCGTGCTGACCGGCGCCTCGGGTGATGTGAGCTGGGGCCTCAAGCTCTTCAACTCGGACAACGGCTGCGGTGTCACCCCGACGATGGAGGTTCCCATCGCGGCCGGGTCAGCCGCTACTGTCCAGCAGACTATCGCCCAGACGCAGACCGGCGGGAGCACACCAACCCGGGCCGCTGTCAACGCGGGCGTTGCGTACTTGAAGACCCTGACCGACTCCAACGGCAAGTACATCCTGCTGGCCACGGACGGAGAACCCAACTGTCTCGACACTGGCACCGTTGGTGGCGGAGGCGGCAACGGGTCCACGGACGTGGATGGGACCGTCGCGGCCATCACGGCAGCGGCAACGGCCGGGTTCAAAGTCTACGTGATCGGCGTCGGTCCCGAAACCGGGAATCTGGACAGCTTCGCCGTCGCCGGCGGCACGGACCACTTCTACCCAGCCCTGAGTCCCCAGGACTTGACCACCGCCCTTGGCGCCATCGTGGGCGCCGTGGCCAGTTGCACCTTCAACCTGGGCACGGCCCCTAGGGATCCCACCAACGTGGTCGTTGAATTCAACGGGGACAAGGGCCTGCGAGCGCCACAAGACCCCACCCATACCAACGGCTGGGACTACACCTCGCCCAGCCATACCACCATCCAGCTCTACGGCTCGTGGTGCGACAAGGTGACCGACGGAACCTACACCTCCGCCAAGGTTCTCAAGGGCTGCCCGAACGTGCCTATCCCGTAGCCCAAGACCATTCCCTTGCGTTCGCCGTGGGGCCGTACGGGCGCTGTTGCCGCCAGGGGCCGATCTGTTGCCCAAGTTAGGCTCGCGGCGGTCGCACGGTCTCGATGTCCGGCTCGTCAAGGGCCAAGAAGTCCCTCTCGTTAAAGGTGTAGAGGCGACAGCACTTGCCCTTGCGGGCGCAAGCGAGAATGTGCCCGTCGTAGGCGCGACCGCCGATGATCCCCTTCTCCTCCAGACGGCGCAGCAGAGACCATTGTTCGCTTGCCTCCAAGACAATCACCGGCACCTGTTGAAATGTCTCTTGCAACAAAGCCAGCGCATCGGAGGCACCAATACGGTGGGGGGATGGCAATCGGGTCATGACAGAATACGACTCCATCAAGGAGGGCGCGGGCAGGATGAGGCGTCCTGCGGCGAGCGCCCGGTCGAGCATCTGGCTTGCGGCATCGTGGTGTTCGTGCCAGCCAAGCAACGCCGCGACGACCACACTGGTATCCACGGCTTCGCGGTTCATGCACGCCGTCCGCGCAGACCGCCTTGAACCCGGCGAACCGTATCGTTCTCCAAGGGCTCGCCGGGCGCGACAGGGACCGCGACCGAGATCCGGCCTTTCCTGATCCTTCGGACGCGACGCGCGGCAGGCTGGATCTCAACACAGCCTTCGCGGCAGCGAATCTCCAGCGGTACATCCGGACGCAGCCCGGCCTCCTCGCGAATGGACTTGGGCACCACCAGTCGTCCCGCAGAGTCGATGGTAACGTTCATGGTAGTAATTCTACCATCGCGATCTGCGAAGCTCCATGCGTGCCGTGCCCCCCCCAGCCCGCGACAGGCGGAGCATCGGAGGGTCAGAACTTCCCATGATCAAGGCGCGTACCCAATCGGAGCGACCCGTGGTGGTCGTGGACGTGGTCCACGTTTTCGACCTTCTGCAGCCATCGGACCACGGTGCTCTTGCAAACGCGGGACTTTTTGTCCAAAGTCCGCCCAGCCCCGGCCCCCGGGGATGATCTGGGAAAGGAAGCACCGGCAATGAGCAAGATCGTTCTGCCCAAGAAGTTCGTCAGCCAGTACCCGCACAAATTCGCCAAGGGCAAGCAGATGTACCTGCGGGGCAAGCGCATCCTGCCCAAGCCGATCTCGGGCAAGGAAAGCCTGCCGGATCTGATTGACGCCACCTTCTTGGCCTACAACGCCGGCCGCTTGAGCGAAGGCTGCCGCCTGTTTGCGGAGAAGATGCTGGCCAACGACAGGGTTACCGTGGGCATGAGCCTGGCGGGAGCGTTGACCCCGGCGGGTCTGGGCAGCGCCGCGGTGATTCCCCTGATCAAGGCCGGCTTCGTGGACTGGATCGTGGCCACCGGCGCAAATCTGTACCACGACATGCACCACGCGATGAA
>PMCR01000020.1 GCA_003155465.1 Myxococcales bacterium
AGGCCACGGAGGTCAGAGGCGACGAGTTGCCACTCAACGTGACAACCGGCGTTCCATCGCTGACTCGCCAGATCTTGCCCAAGTGATCAGCGCCAGCGCTGGCCAAAAACTGCCCATCGGGAGAGAAGGCAACACCGCCGACGGAAGCACTGTGTCCTAGAAGAACGAGATCGCTGCAGGTACCTGAGAGCGCACCCGTCTCCCGGCTGCCCGGCGTTATTCCACCGTCGCCCGCGGGGGAGGACGCACAGATGGGACAGCCGCACGGGGCGGGATTCGGCAGGTACCCGTAAGTGCAGGCCATCATCGGGCACATCACGGCACAGATCACCGGCGTGTCCGGCTTCCCAGCGTCGCTGGTTCCACCGTCAACTGGCATGCATCCAGTGCAGCCGCATGGTGGAGAGACCAGCTGGGACCCAGCGGGACAAGTCTTGGGGGGCGCGACACAAGGGGGCGCTGGGCCTAGGCAGATCGGGCCGTCCGGACTGCCAGCGTCTTTCGCAATTCCGGCGTCAGGATTCGGCACGCAGATCACGGCACAGCCGCAGGGGTCGGGATTCGGCTGGAACTCTCCAGCACAGGCCGGCATGTGGCAGTCGCCACGTGAGCATCCGCCTGTTCCTCCCGTGTTCCCGCTCGCCCCGGCTGTTCCGGCACCCCCGAATCCGCCAGCGCCACCCGAGCTGACACCCCCGGCTCCACCGGTACCGATCATTCCACCCGTGCCGCCGGTTGTTCCGCTGCCGATGGTGCTGCCAGCCTGGCCGCCCTTCACCGCACCGCCAGCGCCTGCACTGCTCCCTCCACCTTTCAGACCGGAGCTACTGCACGCCAAGCTGATCAGGCCAGCCATGAACGCGGCTACAACGCATGTAGACGTCTTTAGCATGAAGTCCTCCGCTTGATCCACAGCAGCAATATGCGTGCCCAGTCTCGCGCCGCAACGGTAAGGCCGATTCCCTCGCAACTACGTGGAGAAGAGCCCATGTGGCAGGTGAAAACATGGCCATAGAGTTCGTCAACTATCAGAATTCTGAGGGTCCTCGTCCATGATCTGGCGTAGTTCCCGGTCAGGGGACAGACTCGCCCTTGGCCTCGAACTTGCTGATAACCTGCTCACTTGATCTGGAGGCAGCCATGACTCGATGGATTCGACCTGGGACCGGTTGTTGTGTTCTCGCCGCTCTTTGCTTCGCCGCACTTGGTGGCTGTGGCAGTGGGACGTCTGTACCAAGAATCGACACCGCCAAGTCATCTGCCCAGCGCATCGCCAATCCACAGGTGCCGGCAGCCGACAGCACCACCTTGGCTTCCGACAACGCCGCGTTCGCGTTTGCCGCCTATCAACAGCTCATCACCAAGAACACCAATCTGGTCTTTTCACCGGCCAGCATTTCTATCGCCCTTGCCATGACCTACGCTGGGGCGGCAACTACGACAGCGACCGAGATGGCGAGCGCGCTTCACTTCACCTTGCCACCGGCACAGTTGCACCCGGCGTTCAACGCCCTGGACCAGACTCTGGCCTCACGCGGTCAGGGTTTCCTCGGCGGTGATGGCGGACCCATGCAGGTAGACATCACCAACGCGGTTTGGGCCGAGAAGACCTATACCTTCAAGACCGATTTCCTCGACACTCTGGCTGCGAACTATGGTGCAGGCGTGAATCTGCTCGACTTCATCAATGCTCCCGATCCATCGCGCCTGACCATCAACGCGTGGGTGGCGGGCCAGACAAACGACAAGATCCAGAACCTGTTGCCACCCGGCTCAGTCGATAGCTCGACAGAGCTGGTCCTGACCGATGCGGTCTATTTCAATGCGGCATGGAACACCAAGTTTGATCCGACCGACACCCACGATGGCCCGTTCACCCGTCTGGATGGCAGCAGTGTGACTGTGAGTTTCATGAACGCATACCTCCCCAGCCTTCCGGCGATTCAGGGGACGAACTTCGTAGCCGCGTCCCTGCCCTATGCCGATACTCGGCTATCGCTGGTGGTGGTGGTGCCCAATCCGGGCCAGTTCAGCCAAGTCGAATCCTCGCTGAACGCGACTGCGCTGGGGACTTTGGTGGCCGGGCTGGTCAGCCAGACGGTTTCGCTCACCCTTCCCCGCTTCAAGATTGAGACAGGGACGAGCTTGGTGACGCTTCTGCAAGCCCTGGGCATGACCTCTGCCTTCATCCCTGGCGTCGCCGACTTCTCGGGCATGGATGGCACGCACAACCTCTACATCTCGGATGTTCTCCACAAGGCGTTCATCGACGTCGCGGAAAACGGTACCGAGGCTGCAGCGGCCACGGCAGTGGTCATTACTACTCTTGCAATTGCCGCCCCGACCGGGCTGCTGGTCGACGCGACCCGTCCGTTTATCTATTTCCTGTATGACCGGCCCACAGGCGCAATTCTGTTCATGGGTAGGGTTCAAGATCCTAGCCAGAACTGACCAGAGACGCGCTTCATGTGCTGATAACCTGACCACTTGACCCAGAGTCAGCCATGACTCGTTCGATTCCAGTCACTACCGCCTGTAACATCCTCTGCGTTCTTGCCTCCGCCGCGCTTTCCGGGTGTGGTGGTTCGGGCAGCGCACGACCGGATGGCCCAGTGGTGACAGGTGGCAGCGCGGGTGCGGGCGGGTCTACCGTTGCCAATGGGGGAGGATCTCCCGGCGGCACTGCGGGTACCAGCAGCGGAGGCGTGTCTACGACCGGGGGTTGTTCTGGCGCACCAGTGACATTCCAGGTGATGCCGGCACCGAATAGTGTAACGCATTGGTGCTTGGGACATCCTACGGCGGGCTGTTCCGGGTGGTTTGATATTCATAATTCAGTTGGTTCTCTTGAGATTGGGAGTTTTTGTGGAGTGTCTTGCGATACGTGCACGTTCGAGCAATGTCCTCCCCTCACTTGCCTAGGGCCTACCGAGCTCACTGACCAGGGAGTGAAGCAGAGCTGGGATGGCACCTACGTGACATCGAGTACTTGCGGCGCATCAGCAACGACGTGTGACCTCACAACCTGCGCTGTTGGGCAATACACTATCAACGTGTGTGGCTTTCCCAATCCAGATCCCAGTTCACCCGACGGATGCGACCAAGCATCCAGCACGACAAACTCGTCTTGCGTATCTGTACCATTTGAATACCCCGCGATTGCGCCCATCGTCGTGACGATGCCGGTCGAGTAGTCATTGATAGCCCTTTGTTTTTCATCCAGGTGCCGTCGGGCAGATTTCGGCCGGAGGTCGAAATTGTGGTCGTCCGTCAACCTGCACCTTGAGAAGTCGGGCAGCGGTGTAGAGCCAGTTAGCTATCTCCCCACGAAAGTGTCCGTCCGCCAGTCCGCCCCCGGGTGAGCGCCCACGTGGGCACCGGTCTTGCGTGCGGCTCATCCGGCGGCGGCCGGGGCGGGCTCGCTGGCGGCGGGCGCCGGGCTGGCCTTCGCGGCAGCAGCGGCTTCNNCGGGCGAGTCGTGGCAGCACGTCGCGCAGGTACTCCACAGGGTTGACGTCCGCAAGGCGGCAGCAGGCCAGGATGGTGTACGCGATTGCGGCGCGCTCGCCGCCCGCATCCGACCCCGCGAAGAGATAATTCTTTCGGGTGAGTGCCGCACGCACGTGCAGCCGCTCCACAATACCGTTGTCGATCGGAATTGCTCCGTGCTCCAGAAAGCGCGCCAGCGCCTCGCGGTGGTTCAGGGCGTACTGGATCGCTTTGCCCAGCGCCGACGATGGTGGCTCGTTCGGCTGATAGGCCCGGCACCATGCGATGATGTCCTCGAAGACCTCCTTGCTCCGCGCCTGTCGCGCCGCCCGCTTGGCGTCCTCGTCTTTGTCGCGGATTTCGGCCTCGATCTCGTTCAGCTTCTTGTAGCCGGCGATGGGCAGCGCCGCGCGTGCGTCGCCTCCGTCCAACGCCTTCACGAAATACCGACGGGCGTGCATGTTACAGCCGCACTCGACGAGGTCGTCCCGCTTGAAGCTCTTGTTGAACAGGTTCGATGCGTCCGCCACTGTGTAGCCCGTGCGCAGGTTGAGCATGTCCTCGGGGCCAAGCTCGCCTTCGCGTTGCCCCTGCTTCTTCCCCGTCGAAGTGAAGAGGTACGCCGCCACGTCGGTGTCACCGACGTAGCCCCAAAGAGCGCCCAGATGCTTGCCTCCCACGGCGCTGCGGTCCAGCACCGGCAGGCCCGTCCCGTCCAGATGCATGATTCCCGCCGCCAGCACCGCCAGCACCGCTGCCCGCCAGATCGGCCGCAGAAGATCCGTGCTCCATGTCACCTGGTCAGCCAGTGTGGATACCGGCAACACCAGTCCCATGCGCTCGAAGCGCCGCTTCTGCCGATGCAGGGGCAGGCCGTCGTCGTACTTGTCCACCAGCAATTCCGCAACCAGGCCCGGCCCCAGCTTCCCGCCGCTGACCACCTTGTCCCCAGACGGCGCCCGCACCAGCTCCCCGTCGCATGGCCGGCACGCCAGCTTCTCCTTCTTGTCCACCCTCACTACCACCTCCGCCGGGATCAGTTCGATCACCTCGGTCACCTCGTGCCCGATGCAATCGCGCTCCTTGCCACATTTTGGGCAGCCCCGTTCCCCTGCCGGCACCAAAATGAGATTCTCGATGCGGCGCAGATGCGACGGCGCCGGCCTACGCAGCGACGGCTGCTTCGGCGGCTTCGTCTGCTTCTCTTCCTTCTGGTCGACGCCCGAACTGTCACGCAGCTTCTGGTCTGCGGCCTTGGCCTCTGGCCCGCCCGCGGCCTCGTCGCTCAGATTCTCCAGCGATTCCAGGAAGAGCTTGAGCTGCGCACTCGACACCCCTTCGTTCTTTCGCCCGCCCGACAGTACCTGCGCCAGTCGCTTCTCAAGCTCGCTGTTGCGCGAGACCAGCTTCAGGAACAGCTCAACGACTTCGCTGCTGCGTCCCTCGGCCAGCAACGCC
>PMCR01000479.1:0-166 GCA_003155465.1 Myxococcales bacterium
TACACCGGCATCGGCGGCGTCACGCAGAAGGGAACGCCGCTGGAAGTGGCGACGCAGGTGATGCAGTACTCGCGTCCGGTGGTCGAACGCTGCGTGAAGTACGCCTATGAATACACCCGCAAGCGGAACAGCAAGAAGAGGATGCTTACGCTGGTGCACAAGTGCA
>PMCR01000479.1:236-3114 GCA_003155465.1 Myxococcales bacterium
GCGGCAACATCAATCCCGAGGGCGTGTCGATGTTCGAGCCCATGGGCGGCAGCGCGCCCAAGTACACCGGCAAGAACGTCATCAACCCACTGGCCACCATCTGCGCCGGGGGCATGATGATGGACACGCTGGGCGAGCCCAAGATCGCACAGGCCATCGACAAGGCCGTGCACCAGGCCCTGGATTCCAAGCAGATCAAAAGCCTGGCCGCCGGAAAGATGGGCATGGGCACGCGCGAGGTCGGCGACCTCATCGCCAAGTTGGTGAGCTAGCGATCGGGCTGAAAGTAGCGCGCGGCACGCACCTGCGTGACCGGCTTGCCGATAAGCCTCCCCGGTGGAGGCAGCGGCATGCGTACAGCCTGCGTCTGCCGGCCCGGTCCACACGCGCCGGCAACCGGAGAAGACTGCCCTTTATCAGGTGTTGCAGCAGCACCTGTTGACCTTCGGGATCGAGATTGTCTGCACTAAGTGCAAGGCCCCGCTCCGCTTGATCGCTCTCATCAAGAGCGAGGCCACCGCAAAGAAGATACTGGATGCCATGCATCTGCCCAGCGAGGTACCCAAGCTCCACCCCGCGCGTCCACCGCCCCAGAAGACGGGCGGCGGCGACGACTGGCTGAACTGATCAAGGCGACCTCGGCGGGCTCCGGATAGGGTAGACTGCTCCTCCTGGTCAAGACAGACCTTTCGCCACGCGAATCACGCAGTCAAACCCGCTCCCCCAGACCGTCCAGGCGCGCGCGAGCGTATGGCGGCGCGGGGAGAAAGGGGTTCTCAGACAGGAATTACCCCCTTCGAATGGGCTATGGACACAGCCACCCGCCGCTGAGAACGCGGAGGTGAGAAGGGAGACCACAGAGTCGAAGAATCCTGCCGAGTAACCGAACGCCCATGGCTGCTAAGGTGAACGCGGCGGCCTCGGACATGCAAGTCCTTTCGAACATGGCCGCAAAACGTCTACAGCGTCAGCTTGATCGTGGTGAGTCGCTCACCGGTTTTCGCCGCACGTTCACCCTGGCCGCTACGCCCCCGAAATGCCTGAGGGGCACGAAGTGACGTGGTAGACGAAAGGATGGCCTACGACGCCGACAGCAAGCTGCCCAGGATCGCCGCGGCGTTTTGGGTGATGAAGATCTCTGCCACGACCCTCGGTGAGACAGCGGGTGATCTCCTGTCAATGACCTTGAACGTCGGCTACGCCACCGGCTCGCTTATTCTGCTCTCGGGGTTTCTTGTCAGCCTGGTATGCCAAATCTTGTCGAAGCGATACCACCCCGCACTCTACTGGGCCGTGATTCTCTCGACGAGTACGGCGGGCACGACCATGTCAGACTACATGGATCGCACCTTGGGCCTCGGGTACGCCAAAGGCACGGCTCTCTTGATTACCATCCTGCTGTGCGTTTTCGCGGCCTGGCGATTGACGACGGGAACGCTCTCCGTCGACAGTGTCAAGACACGCAAGGCAGAGCTACTCTATTGGATGGCCATCCTCTTTTCGAACACGCTCGGCACCGCTCTTGGTGACTTCTTGGCCGACAGTTCCGGCCTGGGCTTCTTGGGAGGAGCGATCCTGATTGGCGGTCTCTTGACGCTGGTTCTTTTCCTGACCTTCTTCACGCGGCTTTCTCGCGTCCTGTTGTTCTGGATTGCGTTCGTCTTGACCCGTCCCTTTGGCGCAACGGTCGGCGACGTTCTGACCAAGTCGAAGCAGAAGGGTGGCCTCAACTTCGGGACCATCGGATCTTCCGCAATCCTCGCGGGCATTCTGGTTGCCTTTGTGGCGTGGTCGATGGTGAAGGAGAGACGCGCGAGAGCCGCTGCAGCGTCCGCGTAGTCGGACAGCGACCGACTTTTCTCGCCACCGTGACCCTGGCGGTTGCGGCCATTTGCCCCGCCGATAACGGAAAAACCCCGGGAGGAGAGTCTTCCTTATCAACTTCAGCCCCTGTGTCGACGAGACTACTAAGGAGACCATCAACATGAGCGACCCGGTCAGCAGCGTGACGCAAGCCCAGGTAGCGACTCAGGCCACGGATGTGCGCCCGAAGGCGCCCGACCCCCGACCGCAGTCCGTCCCGAGCGATACAGTCCAGCTGAGCAGCGCTGCCCAGGCGGCGTTGCAGGAAGCCCTGGAAACCCAAGCCCAAACCGCCAAGGAAGCCGGCAATGGTGATCTCCAGGCCAAGAGGCTGCTTGCCAAGGAAACCGCCGCCAAGCAGGAATACACGAGTACGACTCACGTAGTGGCGTGAGGCCGACCGTCGTTTGCGGCAGCCCTCTTGGGCTGGCCCCCAATCGGATCCGTCCTGCAGAACTCGCGGAAAGGGGTATTGAACCGCGCGGCGTGGCCGTGCAGGTTAGCGGTTCATGGTCCCGTCGAGGCCGCAACCCGTCATCGCGATGCACTTTCGGATCGTGCGGGCTGCCGTCGTCTTGCGCTGGTCGGTTGCTCTTCTTGCCATGGCCATCTTGCTCGCGCCTGCAATCGGCCACACTGGACCGCCGTACACGACCGATGACCCCGAGCCCGTGCCGTTTCGTCACTGGGAGATCTATCTGGCAACCCAGCATTCCGTTACCCGCGATGGCGCATTCGGAGCCGCGCCTTTCGTGGATGTGAACTACGGTGCCTTGCCCGGCGTCCAGCTTCACGTCATGGGCCAGCTCGCCTACGCGAGAAGGACCTCACCAAGAGAAGGACCTCACCGAGAAGGACCTCACCAAGGTTGACCTTTTTCCCGTGAGATCCGCTACAGACGACCACGATGTTGCGGGCCGGCATCCGGATCTTCCAGTGCGATTGGTACCGAATATTTGCCCCCGGCAAGCAACCTGCACAGCACGATTGCCGACAATCCCGGCATGTCCCTTCC
>PMCR01000202.1 GCA_003155465.1 Myxococcales bacterium
TCGAGATCGCCGACATAGGCAAGGTGAATATTCCTGCCGGCTGCGGCTTTGATCGGGATTTCAAGGTAGCCCTTTGGCAGATCCATCGAGGTTGTCCCTGTCGCTTCCTCGACGCCCCCGATTATTGCCTTCAGGGTGTAACCAGTGCCGCCGGCGGCACTGTCCTGATAGTTGGTCGAGGTGGTTATTGGCGCGCTATTGAGCTTCGTCGTGCCTTTGTACACGTTGAAGGCGACATCGGTGCCCTGTTCCGTGCCGTAGAGCCGCCACGACAGAAGGGTCCCGGTTCCTCCCCCAACCGCCACAAAACCCCGGCCGAGTTTCTCCATGATTCGCTGGCCATGGGCGGGCATGGCGCCCAGAACTAGGGCCAGGCAGACAAAAGCAGAAAACGTCTTGAATCTCATCGTGTTGCTCCTTTCACATGGACACGCTGCACTTCGCACAACGCGCATAGCGCAGGGAGCCAGGGTGCACCCTGAATGAACGTACGCTACGGTGAAAGGGGGAGGGACTCACCAAATCGGGTCATCGCGATCCGAACTCGGAGCATTGGGCGCGTCGCGTTCATATGCGAACGAAGACGTTCCCATGTTTCCTGTCCACAACTGGGGCACGTCGAATATCACCAGGGGTTCCGCCACCCTTGCGACCACCGTTGAGCGCGTCCGCGCTCTGTTGCCGGGCTTTCGCCTGCAGCTACCTTCGTCTCCGTGACATCGCCCGATCCATCTCGCGCTGGGCCTCGCGTTTCTTGACGTCATCGCGCCGGTCGTATTGCTGCTTGCCGTGCACCAGCGCCAGCTCCACCTTCACCCGGCCATGCTTTTCGTAAAGCGAGAGCGGGATCAGGGTGTAGCCCTTCTCGCGCACTTTCGCCACCAGGCGATCGATCTCCCGCCGGTGCAGCAACAACTTGCGCCGCCGGCGCGGGTCGTGGTTGCGCGCGTGGGCGAACGAGTACACGCCAATGTCGAGCTGATGCAGCCACGCCTCGCCGGTTTCCACGCTGGCGTAGGCATCGATAAGCGTGACCTTGCCGTCGCGGATCGACTTGACCTCAGAACCGACGAGAGCCAGTCCCGCCTCCAGGGTCTCGTCGATCTCGTAGTCGTGGCGCGCCTTTCGGTTGCGCGCCAGCACCTTGGTGTCATCTGACCGGCTCTTGCGCCCGGCCCCGCCCGCCACGGTGCGCCCCACCTAGAGCTTGCTGCCCTCGCCTGGAAGGCGCATGGCCAGCGGTGTCTCGCCGGCCATTGCCCGGCGCAGGTAGGTGGGCTTGTCGAACTCGCTTTCCTCGATGCACAGGTGGTCAGCGCCGAGGGCCACCGGCACCGTGCCCGAGGTGCGGCGTGGACCGCTGCCCGGGACCGTGCTCATTGGTGAGGTGACGGCGGGACGAATCACGGGCCGCGACTCTGGCGCCGGGGTAGCCCGCTCGGGGATTGTCACGGGAACGGCGGTCGCCGGCGCGGTCCCGACCACGGGAGGCGGCGTGTAGCTCATGACGCCGGCCGGATACGAAATCGGCGCGGAGAACTCGTCGACTGCGGTGTCGGCGAACTCGACAATCTCCGGCACCGCGCTGTGCGCGTGCGCCGAAATCACCGTGAGCGGCAAACCCGCCGGACTGGCGACTGTTGCTGCAGCCCTTGCCAAGGTGGGAACCGGCGGGGGCGCCGCGGTTGCGGCGAACGACATGCGCGGCGGCGCAGAATTCGGCGGTAGGGCCGCATGCGAAATGGGCAGCGACATCTGGTAGTCGGCCGGCCGCTTGCCTGGCCGCGTATTCAAGACACCAGCGGCGGTTGAGGCCTCGACTGCTGTGCGGCTCTGGAAGCCTGTCGCGATCACCGTAAGGCGCACTTCGTCGGTCATGTTGGGGTCGATGACCGAGCCGAAGATGATGTTGGCGTCGGGATCAGCGGCTTCCTGGATCAGGGTGCAGGCCTCGGTGACCTCGGCCAGCATCAGGTCGGGGCCGCCGGTGATGTTGACCAGGATGCCGGTGGCACCGTTGATCGAGACATCTTCCAGCAGCGGCGAATTGATGGCCATCTGGGCGGCATCGAGCGCGCGCTTCTCGCCCTTGCCATGGCCAGAGCCCATCAGCGCCCGGCCCATGCCGGTCATGATGGTGCGCACGTCGGCGAAGTCGACGTTGATGAGGCCGGGCATCATGACTAGATCACTGATGCCACGCACGGCCGTGGCGCACACGCTGTCCACCAGGTTGAACGACTCGCGCAAGGTCATGTGCTTGCCAGCCAGACTGACCAGCCGGTCGTTGGGAATGACGATGAGCGCGTCCACCGACTTGGCCAGCTCGGCCACGCCGGCATTCGCCTTCTTCTTGCGCTGCAGGCCCTCGAACATGAAGGGCTTGGTCACCACCGCGACGGTGAGCGCGCCCGCCTCGCGGGCCACGCGCGCGATTACAGGCGCCGCGCCGGTGCCCGTGCCGCCGCCCATGCCCGCAGTGACGAAGACCATGTCGGCACCGCCGATCACTTCGGCAATGCGCGAGGCATCCTCCAGGGCCGCGGCGCAACCGATGTCGGGGTTGGCCCCGGCACCGAGGCCCTTGGTCAGATTCTTCCCGATCTGAATCTTGGTGGGCGCTTGGTTGGTCTCCAGCACCTGGCAGTCNNAAGTCCACGCCCTGGATTCCAGCCTCAATCATGGTGTTGAGTGCGTTGCCTCCGCCACCACCCACACCTATCACCTTGATCTTCGGACCTTGAGCCTGGTCGTCGAATTCGAGCATGTGATCTCTCCCTGGCCTACTTGGATCGCACACCCGGCCAGATGCTCCAAATTTTTCACACGGGAAATCAGGGGGGTGAGACGCGGAAAGGCATCGCACCTGATCATTTGTACAGCGCCGACCCCGCGCTTGTCCGGCATCTGCCCCAGCGAACAGCTACGCGGGGGCAGAAATGAAGGTCTTGAGCATGACCTTCGGCTGGAACCTGTCCTGGGCGCCGCACCTGTCAACGCGCTCGCGCAGCACCTGTCCTGCGCGCTTCATGATACCGTTGGCGCATTGCCGACGCGGGTGGGCTCAGCTCGTCGAGCAGGTCGCGCGGACAGATGGAGGAATGAAGACCAGACGCCATGCCCCTGAAGAGAAGACACCTGCTGCTGATCGGTATCGCTCTTCTTCTGCTCACGGCGCTGGTCGCTTGGGCCCTGACCGGCAACCACCATTTCTATGCCCTTTTCTGGGCGTTCGGCCGCCCGATACCGAGACTCAAGCCCGCGTGGGCGTGGGCAGCGCTGGCGCTTCTGCCGGTGCCCTTCGCCGTCTGGTGGGCCTGCCGCCCCGGGCGCCAGGCGATCCGGCTGGCGGTGCTTCTCCTCTGCGGCGTGGCGCTCCACTGGGCCTTTCCTCTGGCGGAGGGCAACGGGTCAGCCCCCGCGGTGGCGCGCGTCTGGGGCGGTCATGGCGAGCTCACCCGCATTGCAATCGAAGGACGCGACCTTGGCAATCTAACGGCGCGCTACGAGACCCTGATGCGGACCCGCGGCTGGATCTTTCCGCACAGCAAGCCCCCCGGCTGTCTTCTGGTCTACCAGGGGCTGGTTGGCATCGCGGATAGCAAGGTGGGGGCGCTCTTCGACCGTTTGATCTACGGGCAGCCGCCCGCGCCCGTGGTCCAAGCCCGCGATCGAAGGGTGGTGTCGACCATCTTCGTGTTGCTGACCCTGGCGACCTACCTGACGCTCTTCCCGCTCTACCTTTTCGTGCGCCGGCTGGCCGACACGGCGATCGCCATCCGGGCAGCGGCCCTGTTCGTGGTCACCCCGGCGGTGAGCCTGGTAACCCTCCACCTCGACAACGGCCTTTATCCTCTCGTCGGAGCCACATCCATAGCGCTGGTGGCGCTATGGCCCGCTGCCGGCTATTGGGTCATGGGTGCAGCGGGCTTGCTGCTCTCCCTCGGGGTCTTTGCCTCGTTCTCCCTGCTGCCACTGGTCGCCCTGGCCGCCGCCCTTCCCTTCCTCACGCTGTGGAGGGCGAACCGGGCAGGACCATGGTCGCGCGACGCCCTCCGGGCCCTCGGGGCCAGCGCGATTCTCCTGGCTGCTTTCTGCGTCGTGCACGGCATCCTGGTGTTCGGGTTTCACTACGATGTCCTGGCTCGCTACGCGGACGCCCGCGATTTTCATCGCAACTGGTGGTCCGGCGGGGGCCACGACTGGCGCTTTGGCAATCTATTGCAAATGGCCATCTGGCTTGGGCCGGCGACAGCCGTCCTCTTCGTCACCCAGATCATCCGGGGCTTCGCTCGGGCGCACCACCCGAACCGCGCCTTCGCCGTCTATGGCTTGATGGTCGCCGGTATGCTCCTGGCCACGACCCTGGCGAAGATGGCGAAGTCAGAGGTGATGCGCCTGTGGGCGCCGCAAGTGGGCGTGCTGGTCACCGTGGCCGCGGCACGCTTGGCCGCGTGGGACGAGGACCGCCCCGGGTTGCTGATGGGCGCGCTGGCCAGCCTGCAGATTGCCTACACCTTCGTGCTCGACCGGTACTGGATCATGTGACTACTGGCGCATCCAGTTGACAATGAATTGACCGTGACCCGGAGAAGCTCCGTTGGTCTGGCTCAATACGCTGTCGGGGAATGGGCCATCGACCGGCTGGGCGGTGGAGAAGTAGTTGCTCGAATCCTTGCCAGGGGCGAGTGCTATTCTGCGTGCCTTGTCTCGGGACCCCCATTCCACGATGATTTCCACGCGCCGGTGTCTCGGCTGGCTCATCCTTGCCTTGCTGCTCTATCCGCGGCTCGCTCGGCCAGCGCTGGCCGATTCCGCGGGAAGCTGTCCGGCCAGCGCGGAGGTCGACGCGGCGCTGGCTCAGTTGCTGAGCGCAAGATCGGACCGAGCGTCGTCTGCGGCTGTCACGGTGCAGGACCTGGGCACGAGCTGGTCAGTGCAGGTGGCCGGACGCTCGGCAACCTACTCCGATCCTGATCGCAACTGCCTTGAGCGAACCAGGATCGCGGCCGTGTTCGCGGCGCTGGTGCTTGAGCCGCCGGACGTGGGAGAGCCGTCTCCCGCTCCGCCCATGGTTAGGTCCACGTTTTCTACGCCGCCTCGCCAGCCCGGTGCCCACCGGCTCGATATTGCGCCCGAGTTCCTGTTCGCACCAGGAGCAGGCGAGCGCAGCTCTGCCATGACTTGGGGTGGATCGGTGCGCTGGCTGGCATCGGGGGAACGTTTCGGCCTGACCGCCGGCCTAGAGGCCAGCTATCCAGCCGTGATCAAGGTGCCCGGATACGAGTTGTCGCTGGCGAGGGTATCCCTCGACATTTCGGCAACCGTCTCCTGGCGCTTGGGCGCAGCCGAGCTCGGAATTGAGCTCGGGCCCTACGTGGCTGTGCTGCTGGCGCGCGGACGCGGCCTGTCCCCGAACGGCAGTTCGACCCATATTGACGCTGGAGGGCGACTCGGGTTACGCGCCCGAACTACCGGCCGATGGCTGTCGCCTTTCCTGGCCCTTCAGGCGGAAGTTAGCGCGCGCCATTTCTCCCTGATGGTCGATCCTATCGGAGACGTGGGCACCGCGCCTCGGATTTGGTTGGGCCTTGTGGCGGGCGCCAGTATTTCCCTCGGTCGCTCCGATTGACCTGACGAAACCGCCGCGCAATCCCACCTTCCTGGGCGCCGAATCGCCGCTTCCCGCGCCCTCGCCGACGACCGGCCTTTCCGGCCAACGCAGGCCGACCAGCGTGCCCGTGCGCGACGAGCGGCGGGCGGCCCGGGCGACCCCGAGTTTCCCGAAAGCCTGCCTCTAGAAGCTTTCCGGGTTCTGGTGACATACTTGAGCTGTGCAGAGGTGGACCAGCTCCCAACGCGAGGAAACCAGCGATCCCTGCGCAGGGGAAGCCCGCAAGCTTCCCGAGGCTCCCGCCCACCTGATCTTCGAGGAGGTCTACCACGCCTACTTTCGCCAGACGGTGGCCTGGATCCGTGGCCTAGGGGTGCCTGAGGCCGAGATCGAAGACGTGGCGCAGGACGTGTTCCTGGTCGCGCGTCGCAAGCTGTCGCACTTCCGTGGTGGAAACCTGGCAGGCTGGCTATATCGGATAGCCCAACTAACGGTGCGCAATTTTCGTCGCCGGGCCTGGTTCAAGCACTTCTTCTCGCGTGGACAGGACCTGGATTCCGCGGATGTGGTCGGGATGAGCGCCACACCGGCAATGGCGCTGGAGAAGAAGCAGGATCAGCGTGTGCTTGCCCAGATGCTTGACCGCATGAGCGACAAGCGGCGCGCGACCCTGGTTCTGTTCGAAATTGAAGGCTACAGCGGCCAAGAGATCGCCATATTGCACGGCGTGCCCGTGAAGACCGTGTGGACCAGGCTTCACCACGCACGCAAGGATCTGGTGGCCATGGTCGCTGCTCGGCGCAGGCAGAGAGAGATGGGAAAGCAATGAAACAGCGACTGCTCGAAATGCGAGAGTTTTGCGATCCAGATGAAGCTGAGACTGCGCGGCTACTGCGATCGCTGCCTCCGACCGTTGCCAGCGAAGCGGCGGAGAAGCGAGTGTACGCGCGAGTATGTGTACGCCGTTCACGGGGCCCGCGCTTGGCGCGGGTTGCTGTCCTGGTGACGAGCTTGCTCGTCAGTACCACCATTCTCTGCGCCACGTTGGTTCGTGGTTGGTTGGCTCGCTCGGACCATGGCGCAGCGAAGTCGACCGCGCTGAGCATGCCGGCCAGCCAGCCGAGGCACCCGACTGCGCGGCAAGAACTTGAGCCGGAGCTGAGACCGGCCCCGGCCGATAGCACTCTGGACGCGCCGTTGGCAACCGACGAAGGCGTCGTGGCATCCGCCTCTGCCGCCCGTGTCAGCAGCCATCGCGACCGCCCGAGAGATTCGTTGGCCGGAAAGCGCCAGGCAGTCGCATCCAGCGATATGCAGGGCTCGGTCGAGGAGTCGCCTGCGAAGGAGATGGCCCCGGCTCCTCCACGGCCCGAGGAAGCGGCGCTGGTGATAGCGGCCCTGCGATCCCTGCGCCGCGAGCACAACCCGACGCAGGCCGCTGCCTTGCTGCAAACCTACCTCACGCGCTTTCCCCAAGGCGTGCTCACCGAAGAAGCGCTTGCCATCGCCATTGAAGCGGCCGTGGCTCGCCACGATGTTCCTTCCGCCAGAGCGCTGGCCAAGCAATATGTTGGGCGCTACCCGGCCGGCCGATTCGTCGGTCTGGCACGCAAGACAGCGAGCGCGACCAGGCGTTGAATGGCTGCCCACGCCTTGTCGGGAAACCTGGGGCCGGCCCGCGGCTTGCGGATCGCGGGTCGCGAGGGCGAGTGCGTGAGCGAGTTCGTGGGCGTTGCGCGGAAGACGGAGAGCGGGGAGCGTCGGCGAGTTCCTGAGTGCCCGAGGTGCTGCCCACCGCTCACGCTCACGCGCGTCGCGCACGCTTCCCGCTTCCCGCTGGCCGATACCGCTCACGCACGCGCTCGTCGATCTGCGCTGGCCGCAACTGGTTGTACCTATTTGTTCTTGGCAGTCGCGCTGACGGCCCTTGGTGCATGCAGCGACCAGATCCATCTCGGAAGCGCCCCAGATGCCTCACCTGTCCCAGATGCCTCACCTATCCCAGATGCCTCATCTGTCCCGGATGCCTTGCCTGTCCCAGATGCCCCACCTGCCCCACCTTACTGGTTCGCCGATCACGAGACTGGAAATATGTCCCAGTGGTTCGACGGTGGGTCCAGCGCGGGCGGACAGCTCCTCTCATCAGTGGACACGGCAGAGCTGACGGTCGTCACCTCCCCCACGCACAATGGACGATTCGCAGTCAGGTCAGCCATCTTCGCCACTGGCAAGACCTCATACGCTCGGCTGTTCAGGTGCGGGAACCTGCCCAATGATGCCTACTTCAGGGTGTGGATGTGGATTCCACAAAACTACGGCATCGGGCTGTACTGGAACGTGTTCGAGTTCCAGGGGCGCACCGATCCCGCGGACTCCAACTCCTTTAGGTACCTGTGGAGCCTCGACCTGGCGCAAGCCTCGAACGGCGATATGGTCTGGTACCTGTACGATGATATGCGGCTGAAGAAGTACCCTCCCACTCCAACGATGGTGGCCCCAATCCAGCGCTGGTTCCTTGTCGAGGCGTTCATGCATCAGGCGATGGACAACTCGGGACATGTCACGTTCTGGATCGATGGCAATTTGTTGGCGGATGTGTCCGGGGTTTCCACCGTACCCAGCATGTGGCTGTCCTGGAACGTGGGTGGATCGGCGTCCAACATCACCGAACAGCCGGCCGAGATCTTCCTCGACGACGCCGCCATCGCGCTGACCGGCCCCGAGAAGTGATTGGGTTGGGTTAGAACGCGCTGGAGAATACCCGGCGCAGGCGGCTAAGGATGCCACCGCCACTGCGGGATGGGGTGCTGGGTGTGCGCCCGGTCAGGCTCTGTTGGCTTGCCGCGTACTGCACCAGACCGACGCCGGTGGAAAACGCGGGCGACTTGACTACGTCGGCCAGGCCCCCGACGCCTTTGGGCATGCCCAGTCGCACCGGGATGCCCAGCACCTCTTCGGCCAGCTCGGCCATCCCCGGAAGCTGGGTTGCGCCGCCTGTGATCACGGCGCCTGAGGCCAGCATGTCCTCGCAGCCCAGCCGCATGATCTCGGCCTTTACGAAGGAGAAGATCTCCTCTATGCGCGGCTGGATGATGTCCCGGCACAACATCTGGCGCGACAGGATGCGCGGCGCGCGGCCGCCCACCGAGGCCACCTCGATGGTCTCGGGCGCGGACACCATGCTTGCCAGCGCGCAACCCCAGCGGTGCTTGATCTTTTCCGCCTCGTGCGGGGGCGTGCGCAACCCAAAGGCAATGTCGCTGGTAAGCTGATGGCCACCGAGCGGAATCACGCTGGTGTGGGCCACCGCCCCCTCGGTGAAGATGGCGATGTCCGTGGTACCGCCGCCGATGTCGACCAGGGCCACGCCCAGATCCTTCTCGTCTCTCTCCAGCACCGCCTCGCCCGAGGCCAGTGGCTCAAGCACCGTGTCCACCACCTCCAGGTCGCACCGGGTGCAGCACTTGATGATGTTCTGCAGGGCCGCAGCCGCCACCGTGACGATGTGCACCCGCGCTTCCAGGCGCACCCCGCACATGCCAAGCGGCTCGCGCACGCCGTCCTGGCC
>PMCR01000547.1:0-13327 GCA_003155465.1 Myxococcales bacterium
TGGAGGCCTACAACCGGATCCTGGCCCTGCAGCCCAACAACACCGAGGTGATGGACGCGCTGGCGGCCCAGTACGAAGTCATCCCGCGCTGGCCCGAATTGATTGCGGTGTTGCGCAAGAAGGCCTCCATTGTCGGCTCGGCCGAGGAGAAGATAGCGCTGCACCTCCGGGTGGCAAACCTGTACTTGGAGAAGTTCTCCAACCAGGCCGAGGCCATAAAGGCTTTCGAAGCGATTCTCGAGATCGATCCGGGGAACGCCGAGGCGCTGACCTTCCTCAAGCAGATGTACGAGAAGCGGCGCGACTGGGATCGTCTGGTGGCGGTGTTGCGGCAGGAGATCGCGCGCGTGGCCGATCCGGCCGAGCGGGGCCGGCGCTGGGCCGAGGTTGCCAAGCTGGCCACCGAGAAGCTCAAGAAGGCGGCGGTATCGATCGAGCTGTGGGGCAAAGTCCTTGAGGTCAACGACAGTGACGGGGAGGCGCTGGCTGAGCTGGAGAAGCTCTACGAGCGTGAGAAGAGGTGGCAGGAGCTGGCCGCGGTGTTGGATAAGCAGGCCGTTCTAACCGACGACCCGGCCAAGCGCGGCATCATCTTGCCCAAGCTGGCCACGGTGTACACCGAGAAGCTGCAGAAGCTGGACCTAGCCGTGGCCGCGTGGAAGACGCTGCTGGATGCGGAGCCCGAGAATCGGCGCGCACAGGACGCGCTGCGCAAACTGTACCTGCAGAACAAGGATTGGGATGCGCTCGAGGGTTTCTATTCGGCCCAGGGCAAGTGGGACGAATTCGCGCGGGTGCTGGAGCGGCAGGCCGAGACGGAAACTGACGCGGCCCGGGTGGGGCTGTGGAACAAGATCGCGGTTCTCTACCGTGACCGGCTGAGCAAGCCGGACAAGGCCCAGAAGGCCTTCGAGAAGGCGCTCGCGCTCGATGGCCGCAACCTTGCGGCGGCCGAGGCTCTGATCCCAATGTACGAGAAGGCCAAGGACGCCAGGCGGCTCGCCGAGGTCCTTCAGGTGCAGCTTGCGCACACGGAAGACGCGGCCGAGCGCCAGGAGCGCATGTTGCGCATTGCCCGGATTCTCGAGGGTGATGCAGGCGACAAGCCGCTGGCGCTCACGGTGGCGCTGCAGGCGCTGTGCGAGAATCCGCGCGAGGAATGGGCGCGCGAATACGCCGAGCGGTTGGCAGGTGAAACGGGCAACTGGGCCCTGCTGGTGGAAGCCTACGAGGCGGTCCTGCCAAACCTGCACGGGCAAGATGCTCTTCCCCTCTTGGCCACGGTGGCGCGAGCCTACGAGAGGGAGCTGGCCAACACCGAGGCGGCGATTGCGCGCAACCGAGAGATTCTGGAGATCGCGGATCGCGACGAGCAGGCCGTGCTGGCTCTCGAACGCCTGTATATTGCAACCGGCCAGCACGACCAGTTGTTGGCCATCTATGACAAGAAGCTTGCGCTGGCCGGTTCGGAGGAAGAGAAGCGTGCGGTTCGCCTGCAGCTCGCGGCGCTCTATGAAGAACAGGTGCACGACGCAGACAAGGCGATCGAGCTCTACAAAGACATCCTGAAGACGGCCAAGGAGGACGTGCAAGCGCTGCGTGCCCTGGACCGCTTGTATCGGGCTACCGAACGCTGGAAGGAGCTGGCCAAAATCATCGGACGCCAGCTCAAGTTGCCCAATGACGACCCCAGCGCGGCCGAGTTGAAGTTCCGACTTGGCGAAGTCTCGGAGAAGCATCTCAAGAATCTGGCTGCGGCGGTGGAGGCGTATCAGGAAACCCTGGCGCTGGACGCAACCCATGTGGGAGCGCGTGCGGCCTTGGAGGTCTATCTCGAAGACAGTGGGCACCAAATGAGTGCGGTGGCGGCTCTGCAGCCCATCTACGAGGCGGGCCACGAGGTCGAGCGGTTGCTGCAGGTTCAGCGCATCAAGCTGGCGCGCGAGACCGATGCCGCGGCCCGGGTGGCCCTGCTCTTGCGCATCGGCGTCCTGGAAGTCGAGGCCGGCCGCGCCGAAGAGGCGTACCAGGCCTACGCCGAGGCGTTCACCGTCAGTCCGGAGTCGGCTGAGGCGCGTGCGGCGTTGGAGTCGCTGGCTGATCGCATGGGGAAGTGGCAGGAGCTGGTGACCCTCTACAGCGAAGCCCAGTCGGCGCGCAAGCTCGCGTCCGCCTTGGAGCGCGAGATTCTGTTGGTCATCGCGGTGGCCTACGACGAGAAGCTCGACCAATCGGACAAGGCGGTGGAGTATTTCCGCCTGGCGCAGGAGATCGAGCCTGAGGACGCCTCCGCTCTCGAGGCCCTGGAACGACTGTACACGCGGACCGAGCGCTGGTCCGATCTGGTCGATACCCTGAAGAAGAAGGCGGAACTGGTCAGTTCCAGCGAGGAGCGTGAGCGGATTCACGCCCACATTGCCGTCATCTGGGAAGAGGCCATTGGGAATCCCGACGAGGCCATTGCGGCCTGGAAGGAGGCGTTGGGCGACAATGCGGGCAGCCTTATCGCCTTGCGCGCGCTCGATCGTCTCTTTGTGCAGAAGGGACTCGATCTCGATTTGGCGGACAATCTGCAGCGACAGCTCGAGTTGGCGAGAGATGAGGAAGAGCAGGTGCGCTTGCTTTCCCGCCTCGGGCAACTGCGGGAACAGAAGCTGCATGACATGACGGCGGCGGTGGAAACCTATCGGCGGTTGCTCGACTTGGCGCCGGGCCATGAGGAGACCGTGGTGGCGCTGGAGGGACTGCTGGACCACCCCGACCACGACCTGGTTCTGGCCGAGATCCTGGATCCGGTGTACCGGACGCGCAGCGATTTCGCCAAGCTCGTGCGTGTGCTTGAGATCCAGGCGCGCCACGCCCTGGACGTGCGGCGGAGGATCGATCTTCTGCACGAGATTGCCACCGCCTGCGAGGATGGCCTCGACGATCCCGCCCGGGCCTATGAGGCTTTGGGACGGGCACTGGCCGAGGATCCACTCGATCCCGAGACGACCCGACGCCTGGAGCGCTTGGCCAAAGCGCTCGGCCGTTGTGACGACCTGGTGGTCCGCTATCGATCCGCCGCCGAGAAGCTGCAGTCCGATGAGTTGAAAGGCGCTGTCTACCACGCCATTGCGAAGCTGGCCGAGACCGAGCTCGGCAACTCCGAGATTGCGGCAGAGGCCTACAGGCAGGCGCTGGCCGTCGGGCCGCGTGACCTAGAAGCGTCCGACGCGCTGGAAGCCATCTGCATCCGCACTGCCGACTACAGCCAACTCGTGTTGCTGCTGCAGCGAAAAATGGACATGGTCGAAGCGCTGGCCGACAAGAAGGAGTTGGGCTCGCGCGCGGCCAAGATCTGGGAGGAAGTCCTCGACGATTCCGACAAAGCCATCGAGGTCTATCGGCAGGTTCTGGCCCTTGATGACACCAACGAGATGGCCCTGGACAACCTGGTGCGGCTGTTCTTGCGCTTGTCGCGCTGGAATGACTTGAAGGATGTCTACGCCCGCCAGGCCGAGTTGGCCACCGATCCTGCGCGAAAGAAGGAGCGTCTTTTCGTGCTGGGCCAGGTGTACGACCGCGAGTTACAGGACGCGGCCCGCGCCATCGAGACCTATTCCTCGATCCTCGACATGGACCCGGACGACCTGGACGCGCTTCAGGCACTGGATCGTTTGTACGTGCAGACCGAGCGTTGGTACGATCTGCTCAACGTGCTCGAGCGGCAGACCGAGCTGTGCTCGTCGGCAGCCGAGGTGGTTTCGCTGCGCCATCGCATCGGCGAGCTGTGGGCGGACAAGCTGAAGGACGCAAGCCGGGCCACCGAGGCGTACCAGCGTGTGCTCGCCATGGACCCAACTTCCGAGCCAACCTTGAAGGCTCTTGAGGGCATGATGCAGCGAGGGGAGGAGCCCATCGCTGCGGCCGAGGTGTTGCGGCCGGTGTACGAGAGCTCGGGCGACTGGCCCAAGGTGGCAGCCGTCTACGAGGTCATGGTGGCTTGTACCCAGGATCCGGTGCGTCGGGTGGAGTTGCTCGACCTCTTGGCGAAGATTCACGAGCGTCGCCTCAACGATTTCGATGCGGCGTTTGATGCCTACTGTCGCGCTTTGCGGGCGGATCCGGCCAACCAGGATGTGATCGCGCACATCGATCGCCTTGCCGAGTCGAGCGGCCGGTGGGCCGATCTGGCGGCGGTGTACGACGCCGAGATCGACCGCATTATGGACAGTCGGCTGCAGACTGAGATGCTGTTGCGCTTGGCCCGCATCTACGAAGAGGAAACCCGCGACCTCGACAAGGCCATCGCGACCTATCGGCGGGTCGCCGATTCCGAGCCTGATCGCAAGGACGGCCTTGAGGCGCTCGATCGCCTCTACACCATGACCGAGCGCTGGACGGAGCTAGCGGAGGTCGTCCGGCGCGAGATCCGTCTGGCGGACACGGCCGAGCAGATCATCGAGCTCACTTTCCGGCTGGCCCAGATCCTGGAAGTGGCGCTGGGGGATATGCCCAAGGCAGTCGAGGCGTACCAGGACATCCTCAACCTCGATCCCAAACACGATGAGACGCGCGCCACGCTGGAGCGGCTGCTGTCGAGCGGGGCCATGCAGCACGAAATCGCACAGGTTTTGGAGCCGCTCTATCGCGTGGCTGAGGAGTGGGAGAAGCTGGTTCGGGTCTATCAGGTGGAGCTGGGCGTGGAGTCCGACCCCGAGGAGCGACAGCGGTTGCTGCGACGCTTGGCGGAGATTTCCGAGGCTAAGCTGATGGACCAGGTGGCAGCACTCGAGTGGTGGTCGAGAGCGGTGGTCGAGAACCCGGCCTCGGAGCAGGGACTGGACGAGTTGTTGCGCCTAGCCCGCGCCACCCACCAGTGGGAAACCTACGTCGCCAGCATGGCGGACGCTGCGAGCAGAGCCAGCGATCGCCGCGTGCGCCGGGATGTTTTCCTCAGGCTGGCCACGGTGTTTGACGTCGAACTTGCCGATCTGGTGCGGGTGGAAGACGTGCTGGGGCAGGTGCTGGCGCTCGACCCCAATGACGGCGAAGCCCTGGCCTTCCTCGATCGGGTCTACGACAAGCAAGGCGACTACGAGAAACTGGCGGATGTCCTGCGCCGGCGCATTGCCATAACCGACGGGTCGAAAGAACTGGTCGCGCTGCATCTCCGCCTGGGCAAGATTCTGGCCGACGTCATCGACGATGCGCCGGGAGCGGTGACGAGCTATCTGGCGGTTCTCGAACAGGAGTCGCGCTCGCCGGAAGCACTGGATGCCCTGGAGCGCATCTACTTCCGGGCCGAGCAGTGGGAAGACCTGTACCAGATCTACGAGAAGATGCTCGACATTGCCCCCGGCGATGAGGCGCTTTCCGACTGCTACGCGCGCATGGCCAGAATCACGTCTGACGTGCTCGACCAGCGCGATCGTGCCATCGAGCTCTGGCGGCGTGTTCTCGACTTGCGCGGCGCCGACCCGGCGGCGTTGTCTGCCCTGGCCGACCTGCACGAACAGGCCGAGGAATGGCGTGAGCTGACCGAAGTCCTGGACAGCCAGATTCGTGCCACCGAAGACCCCGAAGCGCGCATCCCGGCGTACAAGCGCCTGGGCCGCGTGTGGGGTGAGAAGCTCAGTCGCGAGAGAAACGCCCTCGAGTGCTGGAAGAAGGTCATTGAGATCAACCCTGGTGACGTCGAGGCACTACAGGCCATCGCGGCCAACTATCGGAGCGCGGCGGCTTGGGAGGAGCTCTCGGACACTCTGCGCAGGCTGATCGCCGTGGGTAGCGGGACCTTCCCGGCGGCTGCGCTTCGGGATTACTACGCGGAACTCGGGGAGTTGGAGGGCAGCACCCTAGTGCGCATCGAGGCGGCCATTGAGGCGTGGCGCCAGGTGCTGCAGATCGATGCGGCCGATGCTCGTGCTCTGACAGCCCTGGAGACGCTGTTCACGCAGGAGGGGCGCTGGGAAGAGTGTGTGGACGTGTTGGAGCGTAGGGTCGCTGCGCTCGCGTCGGTGGGTGACAAGGTGGACGTGCTGATGCAGATAGCATCCATCTGGTCCGAGAAGATCGGCGATGGCGGTGCAGCGGCTGAAGCCTACGAGCGCGTGCTGAAGATGGACCCATCGCATGGTGCAGCCTCGGCGGCATTGGAGGAGGTGTACCGGCAGCGCAAGGTGTGGCCCGAGTTGGTGGAATTGCTGCTGGCTCGTGTGGAGTACACGGGCGACACGGAGGAGAAGATCAACCTGTTCTGTGAGATCGCCCGCATCTACGAGGAGCACGTCGGTGACAGGGACTCCGCCTTCGTCATGCTGCAGGCCGCGTTCCGGGAGGACTACTCAAGCAACACCGTCGCCAGGGAGCTGGAACGGTTGGCCAATGTCACCAACAAGTGGCCGGATCTCCTGTCCGAATACACTCAGGCCGCGCAAGGCATGGAGGACGCGAAGCAGGCGGCTGACTTGTGGGTCAAGATCGCGCGTTGGTACGACTCGGCCCTGCACCACACCGAATACGCCATCACGTCGGCCAAGGAAGCCCTTTCCCGGCAGCCCAACCACGTGGGCGCCATGGCAGCGCTGGCTGACTTCTATCGCAAGGAGTCCCGGTGGAAGGATCTGGTCAGCGTTCTATCCAGGCACGCCGAAGTCGAGTCTGATCCGGCGCAGCGGGTTGAGGTGCTGCTGGCCCTGGCCGAGACCTTCGAAAATCACATCGGCGACGCGGGCCAGGCAACGTTGGCCTATGACCAAGCCCTGCAAGCCGACGAACACTGCCTGAAGGCCATCGAGGCACTGGAACGCCTGCATCGGCGTACCCAGGCATGGGAGCGACTGGCCGACGTGCTGGCCCGAAAGTCGCAGGTGGTCAGTGACGGAGACTTGGCGGTCAAGCTGCGCCTACAGGTTGGCGAGCTGTGGGAGACCCGGCTGGGCGACAATGAGCGGGCGGTGCAGGCGTACAAGGAGGTGCTGACCGTCGATCCGCAGAACCTGCCCGCGCTCAAGGCGCTGGAGCAGTTGTACGAGAAGGCTGGTCGGATGGACGCGTATCTAGAGGTCTTGGAGCATCAGCTCCAAGTCACGGCGCCCGAGGCCGACCGCGTGAATCTCCTCGTGCGCATGGCGCAGGTGTGCGAGCAATTGCCGGGCAAGATCGACGACGCGATCGACAGCCTGCAGCAGGCGCTCACAGTCGATCCGCACAACCTCAAAGCTTGCCAGGATCTGGAACGTCTGTATCGCAGTGAACGCAAGTGGGATGCTTTGGTTGACACCTTCCGCAAACACATTCAGGTGGAGACCGACGTAGCGGCACGGATCGCGCTCTACCTGGACATGGGGCGGGTGTACGAGGAGGGCCTGCGCGATCCCGACAGCGCTATCGAGGCCTTCAACGAAATCCTCAATGCGGACCCAGACCATGCCGAAGCCTTGCGAGGGTTGGCGCGACTCTATGAAGAGACGGAGCAGTGGGAGCGCGCGGTGGATATCATGCAGCGATTGGTGGGACGAGCTTCGCCCGAAGAGAAGGTCGACCTCAGCTACCGGCTGGGCAAGATACTCGACGAGCAGATGCAGATGTCGGACATCGCCGAGGAACGCTTAAGCGATGCCTTGGCCGTCGACCCGAAGCACGTGCCGAGCATGTTGTCGCTGCTCAACATCTACAAGCGGCGCGGCGACTCCTACAAGGCGGCGCAGCTCATGGTGCGGGCCGAGGCCCACACGCCCAGCGTGCTGGAGCGTACGCGACTCCTTCACGAAGCGGCCAAGCTCTACCAGACGGAACTGGGCGACGAGGGAAAGGCCAAGGAACTCTACGCGCGCACCCTCGAGCTCGATCCGGAACACGTCGAGGCGGCCACCCCGTTGGCCGACATCTACTACTGCCACGGTGAATGGGCGCCTCTCGTGCCCATCCTGGAGATGCTGGCGCGCAAGGCGGATCGTCGAGCCCACCGCGAACTCAATATCTTGTGCTACCGCCTGGCCAAGGCGGCCGAGCAACTGGGCGATGAGGAGAAAGCGCTCAAGAATTACCGCGCGGCCTACGAGCTGGACGCCACCCATCTGCCCACCCTGGTGGACAGGGCCAATCTGCTCTACCGCCGGCAGCAATGGGACGAGGCGTTCAAGCTCTACCAGACCATCCTGGTCCACCACCGCGAGTCGCAGAGCGAAGCGCAGATCGTGGAGATCTTCCATCGCATCGGCCACATCAAGATGAAGATCGGCGACCGGGCCAAGGCCATCAACATGTTCGAGAAGGCCTTGGAGATCAATCCCGGCCACCAAGCCACGTTGGAGGCGTTGACCGAAATCCACGCCGCAGCCGGCGATTGGGAGGCGGTGATTCGGCAGAAGCGGGCCCTGCTTGCGCACGTCGAGAGCGCCGAAGACAAGCTCCGCCTGCACGAGCAGATCATCGGGGTCTACAAGGAGCAGCTCAAGAACCCGCAGAAGGCCATCGCGGCGTATCTTGAGGCGCTTGAGGTCAAGCCCGACGCGCGCGGCCTGCTGGTCGATGTGCTGGAGCTGCTCACTGAAACCAAACAGTGGAAGAAGGCGGTGGAGATCCTGCTGCGCCTGGCGGCCGTCGAGACAGGCCGGGTCAAGGCCAAGTACCTGCAGACGGCCGGCCAGATCACGAATTCCGAGTTGCACTCACCCGATGAGGCGGTGGAGCTTTTCAACAAGGCGCTGGACGAATACCCCGACGACCTCAAGCCCTTCGAGCGGATCGACAAGATCATGACGGCGAAGAAGGACTGGACCAACCAGCAGCGTGCCTACCGCCGCATGATCAAACGCTTGGGTGTGGAGGTTTCGTCCGAGAAGCGGCCCACCCAAATCGCACTCTGGCACGCGCTGGGCGAGATCTACCGGTCGCGTCTGAAAGACTACCGGGCCGCTGCCGAGGCGTTCGAGGTGTGCGCGAGGTTGGAACCAGAAAACATGCCGCGCCACCAGATTCTGGCCGAACTCTACCAAATGCAGGGACCGGAAGCCTACGAGAAGGCCGTGCGTGAGTGGCGCGTAATTCTCAAACGCACGCAGGATATCGCGGCGATGGTGCCCATCCTGAAGACTCTCCGGCACCTCTTTTCAGAGATGGGCAAGTACGACCAGGTCTGGTGCACGGCCTCGGTGCTCGCCTATCTACGCCAGGCCGATACGGAGGAACTGCGCTTCCACGAGCAATACAAGCTCAAGACTCTCGCTCGGGTGAAAGCGCGGCTGAACGAGGAACTCTGGCAGAAATTCATCTACCACGGCGACGAGGATCGCTACATTTCGCTGATTCTCGGGAACATCAGCCAGGCCATCATGGCGGTGCGCGCCCGCGAGCACAAGGAACTGGGGATTCGGCGCAGGGACCGGCGCGATCCCACCAGCGACAAGCTGATGTTCAGTGGCGTTTTCGTGTACGTAAGTCAGGCCTTGGGCGTCACAGCACCTGAGTTGTACTTGCGCCAAGATTGGCCTGGCGAAATCGAGTTGATGAACGCGCGCGACAAGCAGCAGCTTTGCCCGGCCTTCGTGGTCGGGGCCGCTTTGTTGCAGGGCAAGCAGGAGAAAGAGCTGGCCTACGCCTTGGGCAAGAAGCTTACGCTCATGCGGCCCGATCACGTCGTGCGCTGGCCGGCGGTGGTGCCCCAGGTGTCCGAGCTGAAGGCGTACTTCCTGGCAGCGCTCAAGTTGGTGCAACCCAAGGTGCCCATTAAACCGGACATGGAGCAGCCGGTGGCGGAGCGGCTTGATCTCCTGCGCCGCCTGGTCCCGCCGCAGAACGTCGAGCAACTGGCCGAGGTGGTTCGGCGTTTCATCGAGAGCAAGGCTGAGGCAGATCTGCACCGCTGGTCGAAGGCGGTGGACTACACGTCGTCGCGGGCGGGCTTCCTCATGTGCAACGACCTAGAGGTGGCGGCCCACCAAATCCAATCCGAGCCGTTGGCGGTGGGATGCGTCGATCCCAAGGACAAGGTCCGGGATCTGATCCAGTGGTGCGTGTCGGACGAATACTTCGCCCTGCGCGCGCACCTGGGACTTGCCATAGCCTAGATGGGCGAGCCGGCCGTTTGGATCACAGTGCTCGTCGGTCTGGCGGCCGGCGCGCTGGTGGGTGCATGGGCGGGACGCCGCATGCGGCGTCCGGTGGCGGGGCCTGACGGCGAAGTCCGGCGCATCCGAGGCGAGGCGGATCTCGACCGGCAGGCCTTGTTGCGTGAGTCGGACATCCAGGCGCGCGAACAGGCCCTGGTGGTCCGGGCCGAGGCGGAGGCAGACTTGCGCGCACGGGAAGCCAAGCTGGCGGAAGGCGAGACCGCCTTGGCGGCTAAGGCGGTACTGATTGACGAAGAGGCGCGGCTGGCGCAAGAGGCGCGCGACCGTCTCGCGGAGCGCGAGGCACCCGTCGCCGAGCGGGAGCAGGACAGGCGTGCCATGGCGGCTGAGCTGCGGTCGATCGAGAAGAAGCGGGAAGCAGAGCTGGAGCGAGTGGCGGCCCGATCCGCGAGCGAAGCCCAGCGGATGCTGGTGGACCGACAGGTGGAGGACGCGCGTGCGGCCGCGGCGCAGGTTCTGCGTCAGATGGCGGAGTCGGCAATGTCGGGGGGCCAGATCCGGGCGGCCAAGAGAATCATGGGCATCGCGGTGGGCCGCTTCTCGGGCCACGATCTGGCCGAGCGGCCTCAGTTCGTCATTGCCTTGTCGGATTTGCGCCCGGGACAGATGCCACCCGCGGATGCCGACTTGCGCGCGATCGAAGCGGTGACGGGCGTGCAGCTCTCCTGGCTGGAGGGGCAATCGGCGATTCGTATCGAGGGCCTCGATGGGGTGGGACGGGAAATAGCCAGGCGCAGCGTCAATCGTATGTTGAAGCGATCCATCAGCGGACCGGCTGGGGTGACACGGCTGGCCCGAGGCATCGTGGTGGACCTGGAACGTGAGACGCTCGACCTGGGGCGACGAGCTTTCACCCTGCTTGCCATCGACCGTGCGCACCCCGAGATCGTGAAATTGGTGGGGCGACTCAACTTCCGCAGCAGCTACGCGCAGAACCAATGGAAGCATTCGTTGGAGGCGGGGTTCCTCTGCGGCATGATGGCGGCGGAGGTGGGGCTGGACATCAAGATCGCCCGGCGGGCGGCGCTGCTGCACGACATAGGCAAGGCGCTGACACATGAGCTTGATGGGTCGCATGCTTCCATCGGAGCGGAGCACGCGCGTCGACTGAACGAATCCGAAGTGGTGGCCAACGCCATCGGCGCGCACCACACAGATGAGCCGTTTGGCAGCCCCTACGCCTACCTGGTTGCGGCGGCTGATGCCATGTCGGGCGGACGACCGGGCGCGCGCCGCCAGGCCGAGGACAGTCACATGGCCAAGCTGGAGGAGATCGAGCGCATCAGCCACGCTTTCGCCGGAGTTGATGAGGCCTTCGCGGTGCAAGGCGGACGCGAGGTGCGCGTCTACGTGGACGAGAATCGGGTGGACGACAGGGGGGCAGCCCATCTGTCCTCCCAAATCGCGGAGAGTATTTCGCGCGAGATGACCTTTCCCGGCCAGATCAAGGTTACGGTCATTCGCGAGTTCATTGCCGACGAGATCGCGAGCTAGAGACGGGGGTAAACCAATCCATGCAAGTGAACCTGCCTCCCTTTCTTTTCTACGCCATCGGCACAATGTTGATCGTCTTTGGCGCCCTTCGGGTGAAGTATCTGGGCGCCCCGCGGGCGCGCCGGCGTCCTGCCGACGATCAGGCCGGCGCCGGAGCTTCCGGTGACCAGACCGGCGAGCCGGAAGAACATCTCGAACGTGGGATCGAGCAGCGCCGGCACATTCGTTGGGGGATCATCTGGATCCTGCTGGGGCTCTTCCTCGTGGTCTCCACGATTGTGCAGGTGCGCCGGCACTAGCGCATGGGCAGTCAGATGGCCACACCGTCGGTCAAACCGTCTGGTACGCGCCCGGACCTGCCTCGCCGTTGCCTCCCGCAGCAGTTCCACCACCGCCTCGGGTCGGTGATTGACAGGCCGTGCCGTCCGTGGTGACGTGGCCGGAATGCTCGAGTGCGTCCGTGAACTCTACTACCGGCGTTTCACCCACCTCAACCTGCGCCGTCATGAGGAAGTGGAGACGCTGCTCGCGTGGCTGGGAGCGCGGCCGGGCGAGCGTATCCTCGACATCGGGTGCGGCGACGGCTTTTTCACCCACCGCATGGCCAGCGCCGGCGCTGACGTGGTCGGCGTTGACGTCGACCACGCGCGACTGGCGATCGCAGCACGCCGCAACACCAGCGCAGGCACCACGTACCTCCACATGGACGCGCAAGAAATCGACTTCCCGGACGGGTCTTTCGACAAGGCCGTCAGCTTGTGCGTGATCGAGCACTTCGACGACGACGACAGGGTGATCGGCCAAGTGGCCCGCTTGCTCAAGCCGGGTGGCCTGTTCGTGCTCTCCGCCGACAGCCTCACCAATCCTGAGATCACAGAAGACGAGATGCGGGAGCACCGCCACCGGTACGCTGTCAACACGTTCTACACCGTCAATATCATGCGCCAGAAGGTCGAGCGCGTCGGGCTCGAACTGGTGAGTGCTCACTACATCCTGACCACGCCGCTGTCGTTGCGCTTGGCGCGCATGGGGTGGCGTCTCGATAGACTGCCGCCGCGCCTGGCAGCGCTCGGCGAAGTGGGCTACGCCGTGCTCAACACCGTCGGCAAGAAAGTGATGGACTTGTCAGAGCGGCGGGCTCGCCGCGCCGACAGCGGTTTGACGCTGCTGGCGCGCGTCTGCAAGCACTGATCCCCATCTCGGGCGAGCGCCTTCCGCCGGTCCCCGGCACGATCGAGGTGGCCGGTGCGCGGGGGTGGCGCGCACGCCAGGTGGAGCAGACCGAGGTGGTTTGAGGCGCTCTTCTGTTGGCGGAGCTGTGCTGTCAGAGGATCCATAGAGATCGAAGGTGTTGGGGAGAGAGCGAAGGTGTTGGACCTTGAAAAGATGTGCATTCAAGATGGATAATACTGCCCTCGTGTTCTCGCGACGAACCTGGCAAGGAGGGACCGTATGCGCAGACTAGAATCAGCACCTACGCTTGGAATTCTCTTGGTGGTCGCATGCGGATGTGGCGGCGGGAGTGGGAGCAAGGCCGGCACGAGCACGCAGACCGGAACAACCACCGCGACCACCAGCCAGGTCGACGCCGCCCAATCCGAACCCGACAGCACTGGCGCGGCGACGAGCACCGCCACTTACACCCCGATTTCGGCCACTGGCAGTGGGACCATGACCGCGACCAGCGCCACGACAACCGGGACCGGTACCGGGAC
>PMCR01000547.1:13393-16816 GCA_003155465.1 Myxococcales bacterium
GTACCGGGACGGGCGGCACGGGAACGAAGACGGCCACGGCTAGCAGCGGCACGGGAACGGCGACCAGCACTGGGACGGGCGGCACGGGAACGGCGACCAGCACTGGGACGGGTGGCACGGGCGCATGCAGTGTCCCGCTGTGCTACAACGACCTGGTTGCGAACTGCGCTCCTGACGGCGCCTGTGTCGAGCAGATGGGATTCATGTGCGGGCCCACGGTCTGCCCGGAGCCCCCAACCTCCGCACCAACCAGCATGTTCAACTACAGGTGCTTCGCCAACGGCGTCACTGTCTCCACCACCGCCGACACGACAACCCTCAAGCCACAGACCTCGATTCAGATCTACAAGAAAAACGGCACGGTGTGCTACTCGATTGAGATGCCTCCGTCGTCGGCGACTGCAGGTGGGGTGACGATGTTGATCAAGAATCCCGCCGGAGCCACAGTGGCGACCTACGTGGTCAACCAGACCGCCAGGACCGTGACCATCACCTGCACCGGCGGTTCTCCTGTGGTGGTCTCGCTGGACTGCATGACGTCGTCATCTGCAGACGGCGGCACTCCGTGCACCACCGGAGCTTGCACGCCGTAGTTGTCCTGATCGGCGGTCAAGCTCCCAGCGGCCACAGCCACGCAGCTCCGCGCACGCCGCTCGAATCGCCGTGGCGGGCCGGGACGATCGGCGTGCTGACGGTGTCAGAGAAGACGTACTGGCTCAACCGCAACGGGACCTCACGATACAGGCGCGCGATGTTGGAGAGACCGCCGCCCAAGACAATCACATCCGGATCGAGAAGGTTGATCACCGACGCCAGCCCCCGCGCCATGCGGTCCTCATAGCGAGTCATGCTCGCCACGGCGGGCGCGTCGCCGGCTTCGGCGCGCCGGGCGATGTCGCCCGCGTCCCGCGTTTCGCCGGTGTGCTGCTGATGGTCGCGGGTCAGACTGGGGCCAGCCAGGAAGGTCTCGATGCAACCGCTCCTTCCGCAGTAGCAGGGCGGGCCTGGCCGCTCGTCGTCGCGCGGCCAGGGCAGGGGATTATGCCCCCACTCACCCGCGATAGCATGCGGCCCGGTCAGCAGTTTCCCATCCACCACCAAGCCGCCGCCCGTCCCCGTGCCCACGATGACGCCGAAGACCACCCGTGCGCCGGCTCCCGCCCCGTCTGAGGCTTCCGACAGTGCGAAGCAGTTGGCGTCGTTAGCTACGCGCACGGGCCGACCCAGGGCACGCGAAAGGTCGCGATCAAGCGGGCGCCCGATGAGCACCACAGTGTTGGCGTTCTTGACCAGCCCGGTGGCAGGAGACACAGCGCCGGGGATCCCAACCCCGACGGTGCCCATCTGCCCGACGTGAGCATCTGTGTCGCGCAGAAGGCGCACGATGGAGGCGATGATCTCGTCGTAGCTGTGGCTGGGCGTGGGTACGCGCAAACGGACGCGTTCGGTTCCGGTATCGTCGATAGCAACGCTCTCGATCTTGGTTCCGCCCAGGTCGACTCCGATGCGCATCGGGGGAAGACACTACCCCGACTCGACCGTCCCCGCTCGCCACATACGCGCCGTGGCTATGTGCGGCAGCATTCGCCCCAGGTCAAGCGACGCGCGTGACTTTCCGATACAATGAGAGAATGCGGACTCGGTCGTCACAGAGCTTGGTAGGAAAGCCAGTGGCGCTTGGCCTGATGGTCGCGCTGGCATGGTCGAGCACGGGATGCGACGCCTTGGGCATTGGGAAAGGGAAGCCACCGCGCCTTCCCCAAGGCGCGGCCGTGGCCGCGCGTTTCACGGCCAGCGAACGTCAAGTTCCACGGAGGCTGCCAGGCTTCGGCCTGGCTGGTCCGCAGAACCAGGCCTTCGAACCCGATCCAGCGCCGATCGCCGCCGTGCCCCCTGCCGCCGCTTCAGGCGGCTCAGGCACGCTCAACGGGAATCCGAATGGTCTCAGCCGTGAGGTGTTGAACTCTTCAATCCAGGGCACGATGTCGTCGTTGGCAACCTGCTTCTCGCCCTCCGCTCAGAACCCCATGGTGTCGGTGTCGTTCGAGGCTGATCCATCGGGACGAGCCAGCCTGGTTCGTGTCAGCGGGGCGCCCCCTGATGCTGAGCGTTGCGTCCGGAATATTGTTCAGAACATGAGTTTCCCGCGATTCGAAGGAAACGGGGTGCACGTGGACCTACCCCTGACGTTCCACCAAGTCGGACGCAGCCAAGCCGCTTCCCCATCTGGCGAGTCCAAGGGTCCTTCCGGGCCTCCGCTCTTCGTCGAGCCGTAGAATCCTCTGGCTCAGAACCGCATGCCGCGTTTCGCACGAAACACGAACCACTTGTAGGTCAGGTACCCTGCGCCGCCGGCAGCGGCCAACGGGAACCACAACGGCAAGTGCGTGAGGACAAGCAGCCCCGCTCCACCCCAGGCCCCGACTGCCAGCAACCCCTTCTTCCGCGCTTCGGCTTTGTCACGGGTCGTCAGGCTTGTAATCATCGGCTTCCTCCCTCGACTGTTTCAATCATGGATGCAGGCGGGCCGCAAGGCCGCTACACGGTTGCATGGCTTGCGGCTCACGTGATAATGCCTGGCAGAGGAGAATGCCATGCGGATCACACTCTCGATCATCGCAGTGTTCGGCCTTCTGGTCTGGGCGCCAGGCTTGGGCCATGCCAAGCAGAAGGCCGCGAAGGTGGAAGCTGAGCCTCCGCCAGCCGCAACGCCCCTCAACGAATGCGGCTGCTACCGTGACGCCCAGGACCAGTGCCACTGTAACAAGACGAAGAAACTGAAGTGCGCGTGCGAGAACGACTGTGAGCCAGCGGGCTGCGAGGAGCAGCGCCGCAAGCAGCAGGAAAAGGACGCGGCGGCTGCGCTGAAGAAGATCCAGCAGAACGACAAGAAGGGGCAAGCGGCGGCCAAGGCGGCCCAAGCGAAGAAGAACAAGGAAAAGGCGGCCGAAGCGGCCAAGAAGAAGGCCGAGGGCGGTGAGAGCCGGTGGAAATAGTTGACCTGGCGGCCGCAACTTGAGCGAGCGAGTTCGTCTAGACATCCACACCGGGTCGAGAACACAGAGGGGAGAGCGGAGGGCACAGAGAGCCTCTGGCGGCTCTCCTTGGTGCGTACCGGAGGCCGCAGGGGGTGCGTGTCAGGGGTCGCACCCAGGACCGATCGGGCGGCTTGGGCGTGTAGGCGACAACGCACATGGGGGCGTTCTTGGGAATCCTAGTGTCGTGGGGCGTCGAGGATAACTAAATGATTACGGCAAGATATGTGCATCTAGGGGTGCGAAGCACCTGTCCTGACGTCTGGTTTTGATTTTGGCCCGGCTTGTGCCAGCATCGGAGGCTTTCAGCCGGGGTACCCTCCTTTTCCAACCGATTCACTTGGCCCCAGGAAAGCACAAGTCTGATGAAGAACCCAGGTCTCGACAA
>PMCR01000545.1:0-217 GCA_003155465.1 Myxococcales bacterium
CGCAAAAGTTGTCGGCCTAGCCATCGAACTGATGGGCCCTCCGCGCAGCGGAGGTTCAACGAGTGCGAGTATGTCGGACGCCTCAAGCACGAGGTCTTCTGACCTACCACTGCGACTGGTTGCTCGCCAGCACCTCCTCAAGTCTCTCCAGGCTCGGTGGTTTTGCCACGTGCTGGTCGAAGCCCGCCTCTCGGGCGCGCTGCACGTCTTCGGGCAG
>PMCR01000545.1:270-7143 GCA_003155465.1 Myxococcales bacterium
GCCGCGTCGACGTTGTCCTCGATGATGAGCACGCGTCGGCGGCCGCTCGCGGCCGGCGTGGACGAGCGCGCAGACTCGGACGCAACTTCCTCCAGCGCGAGCGGCAGGCGCATGACGAACTCGGCCCCCTGGTCCACGCCGGCGCTGTGTGCGGTGATACTCCCGCCATGCAGCTCGGCCAGTCCTTTGGCCAGGGCCAGCCCAAGCCCCAAGCCGCCCTTGCTGCGATCGAGCGTAGCATCAGCCTGCGCGAATGGTTGAAACAGCCGTGCCAGCATCTCCGGGGTCATGCCGATGCCTGTGTCCGCAACCCGAACAACCGCCCCTTTGGTCGCGTCGTCCGCGGCCACCGACACGCGCATGCGGCCGCCTGGCCCGGTGAACTTGGCCGCGTTTTGCAGAAGGTTGGCGACCACCTGCGCCAGCCGGTTCTGATCTCCGTCGACGAATACGGGTTGGGAAGCGGGAAAATGCTCGACCCGCACTTCGTTCTTTGCGAACTGGGTCCGATGGTCAGCCAGCGTTTGCCGCACCAACTGGTTGAGATCCAATCGTTTGCGCTGCAATGTGAGTTTGTTGTGCGAAATCCTGGTCACGTCGAGCAGATCATCAACTAGGCGAGCCAGCTGCCCGACCTGCCGGCCGATGACCGCCTGGGCACGGCGCGCCTGCTCGCTGCCTGCAGGTGCGTGGTCGAGAATGTAGAGGCTGTTGGTTATGGGCGCGAGCGGATTGCGTAGTTCGTGCGAGAGCACGGCCAGAAACTGGTTCTTGTTGCGATCCACCTCGCGCAGAGCCTCCCCGGCCTTGCGAACACGTTCTTCACTTTCTTGCTGAATCTTCTCGATCCGTTTGCGCTCCGTCACGTCGTTGAAAACCACGGCAAAGTGACCATCATCCGCGGCCGCCGCCTCAATATGCACCCAGCGCGAAGTGCCAACCTCGCAACAGAGCGGCACGTCGCAGACCTGTTTGGCTTGGCTTTGGATAACCTGCTCGAGGAGAGCGTCGAAAATGGGGCGACATTCAAGGGCAACGAAGACACCGAAGCGCGCCCCAACCAGGCGGGAACGCTCCATTCCCAGCAGTCGCGCCGCCGTCGGATTTGCCTTCTGGATCGCCCCATCGCTATCGAGCGTCAGGTAGCCCACTGGCGCGAAATCGTAGAGGTCGGAGTAGCGTTTCAACCCTGCCTCTGATTCTGCCCGCGCCTTTTGCAGCTCCTCGTTCTGCATCTCCAGCTCGATTTGGTGGACCTGCAGCGCGTGGACGAGGCGCTGGGTCTCTTCCACCGTGCCATGGTCATTTGTCTTTGACCTGCTTCTCTGCTTCAGCCGGGATTCTGCCCGCGCACGCAGCGCTTCGGCATCAGTCGGCGTCCTGTCCTCGATCTTCATTGTTCGGTCCCTTGTTGCAGTTGTGTCCCACGAGTGAGCACGACACTCTTGCTGCGATTCTGGAAGGTGCCGCAACGCATGATCAGCACAGCGAACCACGGGCGGTTATCGCTTCTTCCCCGAGTAGCACCCTGGCCGACAATTCCGCCCGTGTCTAGTGTCAAGATGGTTGGGTCCGTCGAATTGGCAGCGAGAGCACATCATATTGATTGAAAAGACCAGGAATCCTGGGGGTCCGCGGTGCAACTGCTTGAATTTGCTGGCGTGCCGTCCGTGGATCGAAAAGTGCTTCAGTCCTTGTTTCGCAGATGCTTGATACCGTCTAACGCAAGAAGGGAAGTACTTTGCAAATGAACAAGTCGACGCGAGAACGCTCCGATGGCGGCGATGCCTTCATTCCGGAATCTGCACAGATCTCCGGCACACCGGATGATTTGGCCGAGTTCTCGGGGGAACAGTACCTGCGAGAGGCGGTTGACGATGATGTCGGGGAAGGCAGTCGCGACGAGGAACTAACCGAGGAACTGGGTGGCCCCTTTGTCGAGAGCCGTCCCGAGGAGGAGTTTGGCGCGACTCAGGAAGGTGGAGATATCGGTGACTCCCCGACTGGCGCAGAGGAATCGCCCACGGTGCGGGCGCGTAGTCCCTTGCCCCAAGCCGTGGGTCCCTTGGCTATTGCGGCCCCTGACGAGGATGGCCAGGGCGAGGTGGCGGAAAAGGACCGTAATGGGAGGCCTCTAAGTGCTTCGGATGTGCGAGCGGCAAACCTGGGTGCGGAGCCGGGTTCGACCATGGAACCCGACGTCAAACTCGATTCGCCCATGTCGCGCGCATCGAGAACATGACGCTGCCCGCCATCGATGGGACGAGCCGATCCCATCAGGCCTTCTGGAACACCTCGGTCGCCGAGATGATAGTGCTTGTGATTCGAAGCCGGAAGCCGTTCTTCAGTAGTCGCCCCGGGGAACTCCTTGTTGCTGGCAACGCTGTCAGTTGTTGTCATCGCGGTGGTCGTCCCGTTTGCGCCGTTGGCTGCGTTGTTGGGGTTTGGCCCGATGCCACTTGTGATCTTGCTCTGCATCGGGCTCATTGTCTCGCTCCACGTTGTCGCAGCGGAGCTTGTGAAGAGGGTGTTCTACAAGAGGGTGAGATTGTGAGCGGCGTACCTGGATGGTGTCTGGACACAGGGGAGACTTCCGTGCGCGCTGCGGTCTCCCCAAGGGCGGCATCCAGACTCCAGTGATCTACGCCAATGTCTGGTCGACTGGTCGCGACTTGACGCGACTGAACTTGTCTTTCAAACGAAGGAAGAATGACTCGAAGAATCGGTAGGAAATCGCGGCGATAGTGACGGTTATCGCGAACGAAACCAGCGAGCGGAGCAGCAGGGCCATTAACGGTGAGTCTGCCCACCAGTGACGTTGTACTGCCTGGACAATTATTCCTCCCGCCTCCAAAGAAATGATGTGATACACGTAAAGTCCATAGGTGAGCTTGCCCAGCCACACCAGGGGCCGCCGGGAGAGAAACCACGAGAGGGGATTTCGCCCGAGCGGCAGTACGGCGTCGAGGATGAGTGCGAAGCCCCCAGCGACAGCCAGGAACTGCCACACAATACTCTGCGACTGCGTTTCAATGTGTGGCCCCAGAGCGATGGCTGAGATGCAGCCCACACCCAATGTTAGCTTCAACAGCGGACCCAGCCAACCAAGCTTGGGTGAATGAGTCTGGCGCCACAAGGCGACGACAATACCGAAGATCAATGGGTCGAGGCGCGCCAAGGTGTTCGTCCAGACGTAGGGATGGGGAGCGCGGTCGAAAAGGTGCAGGCGCAGGACGATCGAGCCCGCGAGCAGCAACGCAAGGATGCCCCAGAGTGGGGCGCGTCTGCGCAGGCGAAGCATCAGGCTGAGCAGGACGGGCCAGACAATATAGAATTGCTCCTCCAGGGTGACGGTCCACAGGTGGCCTAGTGTCGGCACCCCAGGGTATCCGTGGGCTCCCGACGAGTAGTTGCCGAATAGTGTGTAGTACGGAAGAAAATGATAGTGCATTAGCCGCCACCACCCGGGCGACCCCAGTGCGGGTGCCCCGATGGCCAGCGTGGGCAGCACGAAGAAGCCAAATGTGGTCATCATGTAATAGAGGGGCCAAATCCGCAGAATGCGGCGCAGATAAAAACTGCGCAGTGAAATGCTGCCCCGCCGCTCGTGCTCGATCAGCAGGAGTGAGGTAATGAGGTATGCGCTGAGGACGAGAAACAGGTCGACTCCGCACCAGCCCCAGACTTCGAGGAACTCAAGCACTCCCCGACTCGTGGATCCGAGACCAAACAGACCGCTCATCCGGGGACCGTGGTGCAAGAATACGAGCAGAAACGCGAGAAAGCGGAGACCGTCGAGTTGCGGAACGTAGAACCGCCCGGCTCTAAACGCGAGCCGACTCTCGGCGACAGAGGAAAGCGCGGCGTTGGTAGACATGGCGACGGCGTGGGACGTCAGTAGAACACGAATTGGCCGCACAATTACGGCACCACGTGCGACGCGAAATCGTGGCTGGGCGTGGCCACACGTTCCAAGGAACTCACGACGTAGTCCCGCTTCGAGAGCAGCGGCAGGGCGTCAAAGATGGCCTCCAGCGGAGGGAAAAGGTCGAGTCCATAGATTCTTCGTTCGTAACTTCTTCGTTCTTCGGCTCCCAATTGCCTCGACTACATCCGCCTACGCGAGGTGTCTTGCCTACCCTTGGCCGCCTGGTCGGTGGGTTCGTCAGCGCGGATCCTGCAAGACGCTGATGGCACGCCGGCGCGGAAAGCATCGACAAGAGTCTTACGGGAACAATGATGTTGCCGGAAACTCGCCGTCCGACTCCCAGAGACCCGCATGGGAGCGGGTTTGGACCTGCCAACCTCGCAATGAGGGATGATAGCGCCGATGGTGTGTGATGAAACCTTGGCCCTTGGGTTCACTGTCTACGGCGAGAAGGTCATCCACCTTGCCGACCGACACCTTTTTCCATGCTGCCTTGCCCGTGAGAGCCAGATGGATGGCCTGAATCTTCCCGTCGGCCGTGTGCGCGGTCGCTGGTATCAGATGGTCGCGAACCACCTGAATCGGAATGGTCAAAGGTCCGCTATACGAACCCGCTTCGGCGGTCAGATCCACCGACACCAGATACGTTGGCGCGGGTGCCCCGCGCAGCGGCTCGGGATGGAGCCGCGCCAAGGGACCTTCGAGGGTGAGCCGATCCAGCAATTGACCTTTGCAGCCGCGCAACTCCAGGACCGCCGGCGCTGCCGAAGGTGGGGTGCCCTTGCCCCACTCGCGCAGAACCGTCTCGGGGCCTAGTTGCGGGTCCAGCACAAGGCGGAGATGCTTGCAGCCCAGCTTGACATCGGGCTTGCCATCAAGCTTGACTGCATCGGCCGCGCTGGCATGGGCGCCGATTCCGACAAGACAGAACAGGATCCACAGTTTCACGGTACGCGCATGACCTCCGTCCCCTCGATGAGGCCCTCGTTGGCTTCGATGGCTTCCATCAACGCGTCTATTTGCGATTTGACGTCCTTATCCAAGTCGACCCCGGCTTTTTGTAAACGGGCGAGATAACTCTTGGTGTCGTTTTCACTTGGCGGCGTCAACTTGGCGACCGCATCGCGCACTTTCATGTTACCGTATTTCGATAGGTAGAGGCTGCGCTGGGCCGCGCGTCCGCCTTCCAATGTTGCGAAGACCGCGAATGTACCGACGGCACCGGTCACCGTGCCAATCCTGGTGGGCGCGTCTCTGAGATTGCCAGGATTATTGGCTCTCCAGGCCAACGAGCCACCCACCTTGACGATGGTCGAATAGGCAATGAAGCGACGCCATTGCGAGGGTGTCGTTTCGGCTGCCTTGTTCACGGCCACGATGGTGCCTTGGGATAATTCTCCGCTGGCGACAATCACGCCACTGATGGTCAGTTTCACGGGCTGGCCGGCATCGGGCTGAACCTTCTTGTCGTCTGCCATGGGACCTCCGAGAACGGTTTCGAAAACACAACCGGCCGGAATCATACCGCAAGTCTGGAAACTGGTGCGAAGTTTTCAAGACCCGTCTCTCGCTCTGAATATGTGTCAGACACCATTCCCGAATATGTATCAGACACCTCCCTCCCAGGCATTCCTTGACGCCGCCGCCTGGGCCAAACGAGCACGGAAATCGCAAATACCAGCAGTTCAGCGGCGGCTGGCGTGCCCGCCACGCGACTGCCGCATCCACCGCGGCTGCGAGCCGTCGTTCCGGTTCCCGTGGCGCCGCCGGTCCCAACCGTACTGTCGGTTTCCGTGGCGCCGCCAGTTACAGTGACTCCGCCAGTGGCTGTCACCCCGCCCGTGGCGACGACTCCGCCCGTCGCGATAGCCGTAATCCCGCGGCAAGCGCAGCGAGACCGCGGGGCGCCAGGCGGAAGACGGTAGCCCAAGGCGAAGCCGCTCGCCCAGCCGGCCAATGAGGGGTGGCCGTGGCCACGACCTCCGTCTTCACCCAGCGGGTGACGGCGTCGTCGCACCAAAGGCCAAGCACCACGGCTGGTTACGCCGTGATCCCGCGCCTTGGCGCGGGATTACGGACGCATGCCTTGCATTGACCCTTATATGCGGCTATACGAATCTATAGGTGACACATGAGAGACGCGGCTCAGTTCTTCAAGGTTCTCGCCGATGAGGCACGGCTCAAGATCATCTGGTTGCTCTTTCACCACGAGGAGCTGTGCGTGTGCGACGTCATGGCGGCTCTCGGCATCCCGCAATCCAAGGCTTCGCGCCACCTGGCCACGCTCAAGCACGCTGGCCTGGTGACCGACCGGAAGGATGGTCTGTGGTCGCACTACGCGCTCCGGCCGGCGCAAGACGAACTGGCCAAGACCCACCTCGCGCTTCTGCGGCGCAGCCTCGCCGACCGGCCCGCTGCCGCCCCGCTGCTCAAGACGCTGCAACGCTGGCTGGATGGCAAGAAGCCAGGCATGGCATGCGCCAAAGCTGCCGCCAGTGCGGCCCAGACCACCAGGGGAAAAACTACGGCACGGCACCGAGAGGCGGTTCGATGACTGGGCAAACGACAACAGCTGAGGGTGTGGCGAAGCGCCTGTCCTTTTTCGACCGCTACCTTACTCTCTGGATCTTCATCGCCATGGCGGCTGGCGTCGGTGCCGGATATCTGGTTCCAAGCGTCGTTCCCTTCATCAACCAGTTCAACGTCGGAACGACGAACATCCCCATCGCCATCGGTCTTGTTCTGATGATGTACCCGCCGCTGGCCAAAGTTCGCTACGAGGAAATGGGGCCGGTCTTTCGCAACACCAAGGTCCTCGGGCTGTCGCTCGTGCAGAACTGGGTCATCGGCCCGATCCTGATGTTCGGCCTGGCCGTCCTCTTCCTGCGCGACAAGCCGGAATACATGGTCGGGCTCATCATGATCGGCCTGGCCCGCTGTATCGC
>PMCR01000433.1 GCA_003155465.1 Myxococcales bacterium
CGCAACGTGGACCAAGAGGCACGCCGCCAGGCCAAACCCATCACGCCCGTGGAGCTGGGTGGCGACGAGATCTACCAGATCCTCAAGAAGCGCCTTTTTGCGCGCCTGCCCGGCGAGAAGGACATCGAGGCGGTCGCCCAAGAGTTCGCCAAGGCCATCAGGGAAGCCGAGAAGTCCAAGACCATCGCCAAGAGCACCGAGCAACTTGTCGAGGAAATCCGCGGCTCGTACCCGTTCCACCCGGGAATCAAGGACATCATCGCGCTCTTCCGCAACAACGAGAGCTACCGGCAGACCCGTGGGCTGATGCAGTTTGTCTCCCGGCTGATCCGCTCCGTCTGGCGCCGCAAGGACAACGATGTTTACCTGCTCGGTCTGCAACACTTGGACTTGAACGACAGCGAAGTTCGTGATGAGGTTCTGCGCATCAACGATCTGCGGGGCGCCATCGCCACCGATGTGGCCGCAGGCGGCGCGGCCCACGCCGAGACCATCAACCACGAGATGGACACCGACGCGGGCTCGCAGGTGGCCACCCTGCTGCTCGCTTCCTCACTCTCCACGGCGGTCGATGCCGTCAAGGGCATGAGCCGCCAGCGCCTGCTCGAACACCTCATCGCCCCGCACCGGACCGCGGAGGAGTTCTCCGACGCCTTCGGCCATCTTGTGCGCGAGGCCTGGTATTTGCATCACGACCAGAGTGACGCGTACTACTTCTCGAACACCGAGAACCTGACCAAGCGCCTCGCTACCGAGGCAGAACGCGCCCCACAAAACAAGGTCGATCAGGAGATGCGCCGCCGGATCGAGACGATTTTCGAGCCCAAGCGCAAAAACGCCTACCAGGCACTGAAGGCGCTCCCGGTCATCGACGAGGTCGACCTCAAGGGCTCACGCGTGCTCCTCGTGCTCAGCCCGGACACCCGAAACCCGCCCGTGGAGGCTCAGCGCTTCTTCGACTCTGTGACCGAGAAGAACAACCTATGCGTGCTCACCGGCGATGGCTCGGACATTAGCAGCCTGGAAGACAAGACCCGCATCCTGTACGCGATCGCCAAGCTGAAAGCCGAGCTTCTGGAATCCGACCCCAAGCAGAACGACCTGGACGACAAGAACGAGATTGCCGAGCAGGACTTCAATTCCACCGTCACGGCGACGTTCAACCGGATTTACTACCCCACGAAGTCAGGACTTCAGCCCGCCAAGCTGGCTATGACCTTTACCGAGAACCATTTCGACGGTGAGCAGCAGATCGAAGATGCCCTGGCGTCCACCGGTGTGAGCAAGTTGGTGATCGATCTGGAAAAGGAGGGCCTCGTCCAGATCAAGAAGGCCGAGGAGATGCTTTGGCCGACCGGCCAAAAAGCCGTCCCGTGGCGCGACATCAAGGCGCGGGCGATCTCACATCCGCGTTGGACCTGGCTGCCCCAGAATGGTCTCGACCAGCTCAAGAAACTGGCCGAGCAGCAAGGGCTCTGGCGTGACCGCGGTGACGGCTACGAGGAGCGGGGGCCGTTCGAGGCGCCCAAAACTTCCGTCCGCATCACGCCGCTTTCCCGGAATGACGAGACGGGAGAGGCCGTTCTCGAGGTCACGCCCGTCAACGCCGGCCAATCCGGACAGGTCCACTACGCAACTAAACCCGAGGTCACGCCGAAAAGTGATCGAATGATGGAGACCAAGCACAAGACCGCAGAGGTCCGGCTGTGGTTTCGCGCCTTCGATCCCACGAAGGAACGAGAACCTGGCGACCCCGTGCCCTGGAGCAATGATCTGACGATCACGCACCAGGTTCGCGGCAAGGGCAGCAAGCGCCAGGTCGAGCTCAAGGTCGTACCTCGCGGCCGGTTGCGCTACACCCTGACCGGGGCGAACCCAGCGGAAGGCAAGGTCTACACCGCTCCTTTCGACATCGACGGGAAGGAAGTCACGGTCTACTGCCACGCCGAGGCCGACGGAGTGACCGCAGTTCGCCAGTTCATCGTTCCGCCTGTCGGGGACAATGAAGTCCGCGTCGACCCGGCAAAGGCCGCAGTGCTGCGCAAGCGGATTGAGGCCGAGGGCACACGGGACGCTTTCCAGCTCATCGACCAGTGCAAGAATGGGCGCGCCAGGTTGCGGGGCGCGCTGGTCGAGGTTGGATCAGGAGAGAAGGTCGCCACAGTCCGCTTCGGGAACGGCGCGTCTGTGACGTCGGAGGCTCTCTCAGCCGTCGTCAAGGCCTTGCGTGAAGCCATTGGCGACGAGATGGCGGAGGTTCTGGTGACGGCAAGTGCAGCCGAGTTCACGAGCGGCCACGATCTGAGCGAGTTCGCCAGGGAGCGCTCGATCACCCTGGAACCCAACGAGGTGGAGCAGTGAAGAAGGAACCCCGGCCCACGGTCGGGTTCGGCGTGCCGGACATGACTGACCCTCACCACATGGTGGTGACCATCCCGCGCGGCCGTGACGAGGTGATCCTGGTCGCCGAGCACTTCGGCGTACGCGCGAACGCCGAGGGCATGCCGGACGTGGTTGAGAGGGTTGAGCTATCCCGCGGGCGCTGGGCCGCGATTGCAGAGTCTCTGCGGCGGGCGTTCAACGAGCGGCTAAAAGACAAGGGCATCACCACCAGCAAGTGGAGCACCGGCGAGAACAAGGTCGAACGGCTGCTCGGCAAGGAGCTTTGCGTCCTGGCCTGGGCGGTGGAGAAGGCACCCGAAGATCTGATCCCCGTGGCAGTCACCAACTGGCTCGGTCTTCGCCCGGAAGAGCGATGGTGGCTATTCACCATGACGGCCGCCGCGACCGGCGGAATCGACGACGGAGACGTGGGTTGGCGCAAGGCTTTACGCTTCGCCCTGACCGAGAACCCGACGTCCGCCGAGTCCCAGACCATCCCGAAGAAGCCTGTCCGTCGCTTCCGCCGGGACGACAGCTCCCTGTCGCTCTTCGAACGTCTCGGGGAGAAGCGTGGGGGCGTCTAGGCGATGTCAAAGATCGTCCCGCTGGCCTGGAAAGACAGGCCGTCGCTGATCGAGGTGGCCTTTCCGGCCCAAAAGATCTCTATCGAGTCACAGTGCGAACGGAAGGCCAATGCTGGCCAGACCCTGACCGCGCTCGGTAGCTACTGGAAGGGCCGGAAGCCGCTCGTTCTCGCGCGGGCGTGCGTGCTCGGCAGCCTGCTCCCCGCAACCGACGATCCCGAGACGGATCTGGAGATCTTCGAGCTGCTCATGGCGATCGACGACGATGCCTTTCAGCGCCGGGCCAAGAAGCTGTCGGCAGAGGACATCGCCGCCTGGGGTGGGACGTTGAAGGAACAGCTACTCGATCCCGATGGCAGCCTCAAGAAGCTGCCCACCCAGGAAAGGCAGCGCCTGTTCGGTCAGGTGCTCGCACGTATGCCCTACAGCGCACGCCTGGACCGCCGCAGCCTGCGGCCAGAGGAACTGCCTGATAGCGCCTACGAAGGCATTTGGGATCGCGTGAACGCCCACCTGGGAACCTCTTCCCATTCCCATGCCGAGTTGGTGAAACAGCTCGGAATCTTGCGCTTCGGACATCGGCCTCGGGTGGCAGACACCTTTTGCGGCGGCGGCTCCATCCCGTTCGAGGCCGCGCGACTCGGATGTGACGTCCGGGCTAGCGATCTGAATCCCATAGCCTGCATGCTGACCTGGGGCGCCTTCCACATCGTTGGTGCCAACGAGAAGACCCGGGCCGCTATCGCCAAGGCACAGGAAGACATCGCCAGCGCCGTGGACGCGGAAATCACCCGCCTTGGCATCGAGCACGATGGCGATGGCAACCGAGCCAAGGCGTATCTCTACTGCCTGGAGGCGCGATGCCCTGAAACCGGTTGGATGGTGCCGCTCGCTCAGTCGTGGCTTGTCAGCGAAACTCGTCGCTGCGTGGCGGCCTTGAAACCCGACCCAAGGCACAAGCGTTTCGAGATCCACATCAAGGAGAGCGCGACGGATGAGGAGATCGCGTGTGCTCGAATGGGCACGATGCGCGACGGCCAGATGGTCTACTCCCTTGATGGCCAGCAGCACGTGACACCCATCCGGACCCTTCGCGGGGATCGGCGTGTGGGCGACGACACGGTGAACGATCTTCGCCGTTGGGAGAAGTCGGATTTCAAGCCGCGGCCGACTGATGTCTTTCAGGAGCGGCTCTTCTGTGTTCAATGGGCGCGTCGGGGTAACTCGCGGGACACGTTCTTCCGCGAGGTTGGACCAGACGATCTTGCCCGCGAGGCGAAGGTTGAGGCAATCGTGGCCGAGAACTTGGCGAGCTGGCAGGAACTTGGCCTCGTGCCAGACATGCCAATCGAGCCGGGCGAGAAGACGGACGAACCGATCCGAACCCGTGGCTGGACCCATTGGCATCACCTGTTCACACCGCGGAATCTGCTCTGCAATGCGCTCTACAGGGACCAGTGCTTCCACGTCGACGATCCGACGGTACAGGGAGCCTTGGCGTTCACCCTCAATAGCCTCGCCGACTGCTCGGCCAGATTGTCGCGTTGGGAAATCGGGGCTGTACGGCAGAAGCCTGGCGGTGGGGCGCCTGGTGACGCAGTCAAGCGCGTCTTCTACAACATGGCGCTGAACACGCTCTACGTGTACGGCACGCGTTCTTTCCGGCACCTGCACGAATCGCTCGCGTCGAACGAGTACGCGATGGCTTCGTTGCCAGTGGGTACCGACCGCACGGTGGAAGCGGAGCCCGCCTCAGATCCCGCCGGAAGCTGGGATGTCTTCGTTACAGATCCACCCTACGCGGATGCGGTCCGCTACGAGGAGATCACAGAGTTCTTCATCGCCTGGCTACGAAAGAAGCCACCCGCGCCATTTCGTGAATGGGTCTGGGACAGCCGCCGCGCGCTATCCATCAAAGGCGACGGCGAGGACTTCCGCCGCGAGATGGTCAAAGCCTACTCGGCTATGACCGCGCACATGCCGGACAACGGCCTGCAGGTCGTCATGTTCACACACCAGGATGCTGGCGTCTGGGCTGACATGGCCGGGATCCTCTGGGGCGCAGGGCTGCAGGTGAAGGCGGCCTGGTACATCGCCACCGAGACCACTTCCGAGCTGAAGAAGGGTGGCTACGTCCAGGGCACGGTCCTGCTCATCCTGCGCAAACGCGCCGGGAACGAGAGCATCTACAAAGACGAACTGGTGCTGGAGATCAAGAGCGAGGTCGCCAAGCAGATCGAGACGATGGTCGGGTTGAATCAGCGTACTCGATCACACGGCCGATCCGAGAACCTCTTCGAGGACTCTGACCTGCAGATGGCAGGATATGCGGCTGCATTGCGCGTTCTGACCAGCTACACCCAGATCGAGGGCGTGGACATGACCCGCGAGGCCCTACGGCCCAGGACCAAGGACGGCGCGACATCGCTGGTCGATGAGATGATTGAGTTCGCCGTGCAGGTGGCGAATGAGCATCTGGTCCCCGATGGCTTGCAGCCCAAGCTCTGGGAACGCTTGGCCGGCAGCGAGCGCTTCTACCTGCGCATGCTGGAGATCGAGGCCGAGGGCGCGAAGAAGCTCGACAACTACCAGAACTTCGCCAAGGCGTTCCGGTTGGCATCCTGGCAGCCTCTGATGGCCTCGGTGAAGCCCAACGACGCTCGGCTGAAGTCCGCCGCCGAGCTGAAGCGGGCCGAGTTCGGTGGATCGGAGTTCGGCAGCTCACTACTGCGGGCGGCGCTTTACGCGCTCTGCGAGCTGCAAGCCGAGGTGGAACCCGACGAGGTGATGAGCCATCTGCGCGACAACGTGGCCGGCTACTACACCCGGCGCGAAGAGATCATCGCCGTGTCGCTGTACCTGGCGGCCAAGCTGGAACGGCGTCGCCCCGAGGAGGCCTCCGCCGCCCGGGTGCTACACGGCCTGGTCCGCAACGAGAAGCTGGGCGCATGATCAACCGCTTTTCCTCCCGCTCCCGCCCGCTGGATCAGGCGTTCCTGCGCCAGCGTCTGCGCGGGGCGCGCCGCTATCGCCGCATCGCCGGGTACTTCCGCAGTTCGCTACTGGAGCTGGCGCACGAGGAGGTGGACACCGTCCAGCGAGTGGAGATCGTGTGCAACAGCGACCTCGACCCCAAGGATCTCCGGGTGGCCCAGCTTCGAGATCTGTCCCTGCGCGACAAGTGGAATGAGACACCGCCCGAGGCCGATGCCATCTTCGGCCGCGAGCGCTATCGGCGGCTGTACGAGCTGCTGGCGCGGGGAACACTGGAAGTGCGGGTGGTGGGCAGAAACGCGCTCTTCCTTCACGGCAAGGCCGGCGTGATTGAAGCCGCCGACGGCAGCCGCACCGCCTTCATGGGCAGCGTGAACGAGACCCGGGAGGCGTGGGCCGAAAACTACGAGCTGCTCTGGGAGGACGACAGCCCCGAGGCTGCAGAATGGGTCGAGGCGGAATTCCAGTACCTGTGGGACCAGGCGATCCCGCTGCCCAATGTGATTCTGGAGGAAATCGAGCGGTCNNCCCATCTTCCGTCGGGGCGAGGGCCTGATGCCCTGGCAGCGGGCCTTCGTGTCCATATTCCTCGATCACCGCGAGATCTACGGAGCAGCCAGGCTGCTGCTGGCCGACGAGGTTGGCCTGGGTAAGACGCTTTCGCTCGCCACCAGCGCGGTGATCGGATGCCTGTTGCGGGATGGAAAGGTTCTGGTGTTGTGCCCGGCTACGTTGACTCAGCAGTGGCAGACCGAACTCTGGGACAGGCTGGGCGTGCCCTCGGCCGTCTGGACCAGCCAGAAGACCTGGCTGGACCACACCGGCCACCACATCAAAACCCGCGGACCCGACGATGTCTCGTGCTGCCCGTATCAGATAGGCATTGTCTCCACGGGCCTAATTTTTCGCCGCACACCTGAACGTGCACGCCTGCTCAAGGAGGCATTCGGCACGCTGGTCCTCGACGAGGCTCATCGCGCCCGCCGGGGTGCCGGCACCGGTGCGAATGCCGATGAGCCCAACAACTTGCTCAGCTTCATGTACGAGGCGGCGCGGAACTCACGGCACGTCATCCTGGGCACCGCGACGCCGATCCAGACGGATGTGAAGGAGCTGTGGGACCTTCTGGAGATCCTAGGCAAAGGCGCCGAGCACGTCCTGGGTCAGGGCTACACTCGCTGGCGAGTCCCGGACGTGGCTTTGCCGCTGGTGACCGGTGCGAAGGGCATCAGCGAGCCGACCGAAGGCTGGGATCTGATCCGGAACCCGCTTCCACCGGGACGCGAAGACCCCCTCTTCGGACAGGTACGGCAGGACATCGAGCTACCGGATCGGGAGTTCTTCACCGATCGCCCGCTCGTGGAGCTTCGCCGAGACACACAGGATCTGGTCGCAGATCGCCTACTCGGGCGACGCCACGGGCTTGGCTTCTTCCAGCGCCAGAACCCGATGGTCAGGCACACCGTTCTGCGCAAGCGCAGCACGCTTGAGGAACGCGGCCTTCTGCCCAAGATCGGCGTCGATCTCCACCCATCCGAGGACGATGCCGGCAGGTCGTTCTTCGACGGCATCGCGCTGCTCACCAGCCCCTCCATCGACGGGGCGTACCAGGCCGCACAGGCGTTCACTGATCTGCTCAAGAAGCGGATGCCGGCAGCCGGGTTCCTCAAGAGCCTCCTGTTGCAGCGGATCTGTTCGAGCCTGGAAGCGGGCCGCAGCACGGCCGAGCGGCTGCTGGCCAAGAACGGCGACGTCGAGGACGTCGATGTGGCCGGCGAGGATGATCGCAGCGCTGAGGAATCGGGGATCGGGCCGCTCGGACCCGAGGAGTGCGCGGCCCTGCGCGAAGTGATCAGGCACCTGGAGAGCCGCCCCAGCGATCCCAAGTTCGAGGCGGTCTGGCACTTCCTCACCGATGCAAAACCGGTCCCTTGGCTGGAGCTTGGCTGCATCGTATTCAGCCAGTACTACGACACCGCGTACTGGGCGGCGGAGTCCTTGGCCAGCAAGCTGCCCAGCGAGAGGATCGCGGTCTACGCCGGGGCCGACCGAAGCGGCATCTATCACGAGGGACGCTGGACCAATATCGACCGGAATGTCATCAAGAAGGCCGTCAAGGACCGGCAGATTCGCCTGGTTCTGGCCACCGATGCCGCCTGCGAGGGATTGAACCTGCAGACGCTGGGCACGTTGATCAACATCGACCTGCCGTGGAATCCGTCCCGCCTGGAACAGCGCCTGGGACGCATTAAGCGCCTCGGCCAAGTCCGGGAGAGCGTCGACATGCTGAACCTCGTCTACCGGTCCACCCGCGACGAGGAAATCTACCGGCGCCTGTCCATCCGGATGAAGGATCGCTTCGACATTTTCGGGTCGCTACCCGACGTCATCAAGGCCGAGTGGATCGACAACGTCGAGCTGCTCGACGACAAAATGAGTGAGTTCATCGAACGCCAGCGCCGGCAGAACGCCTTCGATATCCGCTACAACAGCACCATCGACGCCGGCGGCGAGAAGTGGGAGCGCTGCTCGAACGTGCTGTCACGGCGCGATCTGATCGAGTGGCTGTCGAAGGGGTGGTAGCCAAGGTTGTCAGCGAACGGGAGAGCAGGTGTATTGCACTGGCCGCTTTTCTGGCAGAGATCCACGGCACGACCAATGATTCGGCAATCGTCTTCGACGATCCGGTTTCGTCTCTCGATCACCGATGGCGCATGAATGTCGCGAGGAGACTGGTGCAAGAAGCGAAGACCCTCCAGGTGATCGTGTTCACGCATGAACTAGTCTTCCTGTCCGCTCTTCTTCGGGAAGCTGAGGATCTCGACGTGCCCTATTTGGCACAGATGGTCCGGCGTGGCGGCGACCTGTTGGCTGGCCATGTCGATCAGGATTTGCCCTGGAGCGGCCTTCCCACCAAGAAGCGGATCGGCGTTCTGAGAGACAGATGGCAGGGTCTAGCGAAAGTTCATCGGGAACAGGGCGAAAAGAAGTATGCCCCGCTTGCGAACATGCTCTATGGAGATGTGCGCAAGACATAGGAGCGAGCCATCGAAGAAGTGCTCCTGGACGAAGTCGTCCTGCGTTTTCGCGAAACCATCGAGACTCAACGACTCCGGAAAATCGGCGACATTACCCAAAATGACCTCGATGCGATCGAGGCCGGTATGTCCAAGGTGTCCAAGTGGGAGGGTGGTCATGACCACGCGCTTGCAACGCATGAACCAATGCCCCCTCCAAACGAGTTGAACGCAGACATCAATGCGCTCGCCGCATGGGTGAAGTCCGTGCGGAAGCGACGACAGTCGGGGTCACTCTAACCCAAAAACCCCTTATTAACTTCTCGATGAAATTCAGTCATGTTCCAAACTGCAATCAAAGCGTGTTTCGGGTCGGCTTGGCTTTTCAGCCATTCCATGGCCATCGGCTTATAGCCGCCGCCGTCCAAGAGGACGACCGTAGGAACGCCTATCTTCGCGATGTTGAAGAGAAGGAATGGATATTTTTCATCTACCGAGCCACCCGACTCCTGCCATTTGCACTCAATGACCAAGCCGTCTGGAAACTTCTCCCTATTCAACACCAAAAAGTCACACCGGCGCTTCGTTCCGTAAATCGTTGTGCCGATGACAACCTGCTTTGCAAACTGCTTTCCGCCTATGCTAGCGCGGTTCGCGAAAACCTGTTCCTTGTGGTCCCAAAACTCCACATACCCCCTCTGTTTGAGGGCATTTTCCACAAATTGCTCGAAGCTTCCTCCTGTCCGGTTAGCCCGCGTTCCCGAGACTTCTGCCACCTCGGTTGCCGCCTCTTCCACGGCCTTTCTCACCTCGGTACTATCGGTAGTTTCTGATGACGAGTTCATTTGCTTT
>PMCR01000015.1 GCA_003155465.1 Myxococcales bacterium
TCATGCGCCATCTATATCATGCGTCAGGAGTCCGCGAAGATCGGGCGACTCGCGCGGGGCTGCTAGCCTGGCGAAACCCAAGTGAGGCTGGAGCCGCAGGACGCGCTGGCTGGCGCACAGGGCGTGATGCCGCAGGTGGCGTCCACCTTGTTGTCGGGGGCAAACACGCTAACCCCAGTAATCGGGGCGGTGCATGTGATATCCGTTGGGAGATTGTTGTCCTTGAAGGTCACTCGCTCCAACTTCTTCAAGCCGGTGGCGGGTGGGCTGTTCACGTAGATGCCGCCGAAAAGATTTGTTCCAAACTCTCCCCGGTAGTTACCGGAGAGGACCGTATCGATGATCTCGAAATTCGAGCCATCCAGAAGAACTCCGCCGGCGGAATCAAAAAGCACCATCCTCAGCAGATGCAGGGTGGCGGACTGGGCCAGCACAGCGGCGGCGTCATAGTTCGTGTTGCAAATGAGATCACGCATGTAGAGATCTGCGCCGTTCGAGATCGCCACACAATTGGGAATCAAGCCGGTGGGGAAGAGAATGCCGTTGAGCTGTCCGACCACAGTTAGCTGCAATCCCGGCGTGTAGTAGCTGAAGCCGCCTACCGTGCCACGCACCACGACCAGCCGTCTGGTGGCTGATACGGCGCTGACAGCGGTCGCTGAGTCACAATACGGGGTTGTGGCTGTTCCACCGCTGGCCAGCGTGGTCGAGCATCCGACCGTGTTTTCGGCATAGATCGTCTCTGCGTCCGTGGCGCAGCGGCCGTCCTGGTGGGACATGCACACGCCTGGATTCTGGCCCAGCTTGGCCACGCATTGGGCGTCAGTGGTGCAGGACACACAGGTTTGCGACGAGCAGATTGGGGTTGCGCCACTGCATTGACTGCTGTCTGCACATTGCACGCATTGGTTGGTAGACGTGTTACAGACAGGCTTGCCGCTGGAGGAGCAGTGCAAGTTCGCGGTGCATTCTACGCAAGTCCCGCTGGTCAGGTTGCACGCGGCCAGGCTCGCGTTCTTGGCTGAGCAGCCATTCGTTGGGGCGCTCGTGTCCCCGCATGCCACGCAAGTCTGCGCGTTTCCGCAGACCGGCTTGCTGGCCGTGGTGCATTGGTTGCTGGTGGTGCACTCGACGCATTTCCCGGTCCCCATATCACATGTGGGCTTGCTGCTGTCTTTGGCCCCGCAGGCCGCGGTCGAACCGGCCGCACAGGCCACGCACACGTTCCCCTGGCAGATTGGCTTGGTGGGCTCGGTGCACTGGCTGCTCGCCGTGCATGCCACGCACAGACCACCGGCTGCGCAGAACGGTCCGGCCCGGCCGTTGCAGTCGCCGTCCCCCGCGCATTTCGCGCATCGATTGTTCAAGCAGAGCGGGCTCTGCGCCGTGCAGTCCTGATCCCTGCTGCAGGTGCCGGGCGCGTCCGCGGTCGGCGCATCGGGGAGGCCCGCGTCGGACAGGCTCGCCGGTGGCGCGTCGAAAAGCGGCACCCCAGATGGTGCGTCGGGGGCGGTGTCCACCAGGGCGTCGAGCGGAGCAACCGCTGGCCCTCGGTCTGGCTCGGGTCCGTCCAGAAGTGGTGCATCGAGCGCCACGTCAACCAGAGCGTCGGGCGAGATAACCGCTGGCGCTTGGTCCGGCTCGGGTCCGTCCAGCCGCGGCGAAATCCCCACGAGCCCATCGGTGCTATCAGACGCCGGCCCCGCATCAGTCGAGTGGCGCTCGTCGACGCTCGCAGATCCATCACCGCCACCGCTGGCAACCGGCACACAACGGAAATCAGAGCTGCACGCGAACCCGGGCAGGCACATCTCCGCGGGCGGCGAGCAAACGCTCCAGTCTCGCTCCCCGCGCCCAGCCGCATCCATTGCGCCCTGGCTGTCGACCGTGACAAGAGCATCGCTGCCACCGTCGCCAGCCCGCACGCAACGGAGATCGTCAGTGCACACGTACCCCGGCAGGCACGGCTCCTTGTCAGCGGGCGCGCAGATGCTCCAGTCTCGCTTCAGGCCGCAGGCAAGACCCAAGGTCACCGGCAAAACGACCGCCAGCGCCCTCGAATGCACGAAACGTCGGTTTCTCATGTCTGAGGTTCTCGGCTATGCGTCAAAGAAGTTGCTAGGGATAATGAACAGAAGCGTGCGGCTCGACTTTGGTGCCATACGGCAGACAGACCCGGCACTCGATCAACATCGGGCGTGTCCGCTGCGTCCCTTTCCCCCCTGTGTTGGCAATACCGGAAGGCCACGCGGCACACGTTGCCCGCAAGACCTCAGCGAGTCAAGGCGCCCGCCAGCGATCAGCAGAGTGGCTGCTGCCAAGTGACCAGCCGGACGAGCGAGTGTCGAGAACGCGTCGCTGGCCCAAGGAAGCTGCCTACTGCGACCAGGTGCCGGCACCGACGTCGATCTTCCAGGTGGCCAGGTAGGTGGGAAGCAACATCTTCGTTGAAGTGCTAAAGACGATTGGCTGGAACACGTACCCCGCCTGATCGTTGCGTAAACCAGGATTGGTGGTGTCCTGGTTTCCATACCAGTGATCGCCCCAGTACATGAAGACGGTTCCCTTGCTTCCCACGATGGGCAGCACCCAGGTGCTTTGCGACATCCACGTCCTCTGGTCCGAGATTGTGTTGCTGGTGTCGGTGACGGGCGCAATGTAGCCTTGGCACGTCCAGGGCCCGGTCATGGCAGACGCGGTGGAGTAGAAGTTGTTGTTGGCTCGCCATCCGGTCTTGTTCGATCCGATCCAGTAGTACGTGCCGTTGGC
>PMCR01000217.1 GCA_003155465.1 Myxococcales bacterium
ATGTACCGCATGCTGTCCAGAAGGGGGAATCCTCAGCTGTCCAGCCTCGCGTCCATTCTGGAAAGCGCCGGCCTGCGCCTCGCCGTCGAGGTGAGGGCACCGAAGCTGGCGTGAGCCTCGTCGAGGGACCGAGCGCGCCGCTGCCAAAAGACCCTTGCCTGCCTCCCCTGTGCGGCGTACAAACAAACAGCGGCGGCTGCCTCCGGGGCGCCCGCGTGCTGGGCGGGGGAGAGCGACAGGGGAACTCCCCCGGAAACAGCGGGGGAAGAGCGGCCGATCATGGACCCTTGGTCGACCTGATAGCGGCATCGGTCAAGTTGAACGATCCGAACCAAAGTACCCGTTATCAGGTCGAAATGACCTGTGAATCAGTGGTTGGGGCAAGATCATGAACTGGAACGAAAGACTCTCTCGATTGACTGCGGGGCAGAAGTCATCCTTCGTGGAACTCCTGTCCCATGAGATTACGCTAGCCCACGTTTCGCGCTTTGCTTCATAAGTCGTTGAAGATCAACGCCTCGGTTTTCGCGGCACTACAAAGTTGCCTGCCGGGCGTGATCTTGGTTCTGTACGGGCGCTGCCCCGATTACGGATCGATTGCAGGGCAGGCGGTCCCATGCGATGCCCAGAGTCCGGTAGATGGCTTTCTGGCATTCTTCGGGTTGGCCGGCCTTGCGGATGCGATGAGTCTGCCCGCTACGGGTGGGCAGCAGGATGGTCGTGTAGCAATGCGTTCGCAGAACGCGCTTCAATGTCTCCCAGTTGCGGTGGTCTCCTTTCTGTTCCAACGTCCACAGGATGTTTCGCAGAAGATGGTAGGCGAGGACACAGATGAACACATGGGCATCGACACGCTCTTCCTTCTGATGCGGATTGGGTCGCAGCCCCAGATCGGTCTTGAGCGCCTTGAACCCCTCCTCGGCTTGCGTCAGGCTGATATACAGTTGCCAAAGCTGGTGTTCGTTCAACGTCCGCTCGTCCGTGCGCAGCACATAACAACCGAAAAGGTCGGCGGCTTGCTGGAGCAAGACATCGTCGCGGGTCCATGTCAGGCGCAGGCCAGCACCGCCAGCCTGCAGTGTAATCTCGTAGAACCGTTTGGCCCTGGGGTGGCGGGCCTGGATGCGGCCGATGGCCTGCTCGATCTTCGAGCGCGCCTTCAGTCGCTTGTGTTCGACGCGCGCAGCCAGTTTGCGCAGAGCGTCGAGCAAACGGTACTCGGCGTTGGACACGATGGCCTGTTCTTTGATGCCTCGCGGTTGGCTCTTGCACAACACAACCCGCTCTGTCGCATTGTCCCCCTGATCGGCGGCAGGCGGCTCCTCCAGCACACGAACCCATACCGGTTCTTTGCCCTCGCGGCCCTGAACGATGCGGAAGCCCTTCTGCTCGCGAAACGCTTCGAGATAGCGTTTACGCTGTCCGCGGCTGTCGTTGACCAGATAGCCAAAACCATGGGCATGCAACAGGTTCAGGTTCTTGCGCGTGGCCACCCCGGCGTCCATAACCACCAACGGCTTTTCCTGGCCGTCGGCCACGACGGCGTTCAACTCCCCGATCATTTCCAGCAGGCTCTTGCCGTCGTTGAGCGTGCCCTCGAAAACCTTGTGCGCCAGCTCGAAACCGAATTGGTCGAAAACCATGCCGACGACGATCTGCGCACAGTCGTTGCGCTTCTGCTTGTTCGCGCCGCGCTTCGCCTTCGGGTTTCGCCGGCACAGCCCCTCGAAGTGCGTGTTGGTCAGATCGTACAGCAGCACCGTGCGCCCCAGGTTGAACAGGCTGCTTTGCCGTTCACGCAGGTGTCCCTCGATCTCGCTCTGCCGCTCCAGCAGCAGATCGCTGACCCGGTAAAATCGGTCGTCGCCCACCCCTCGCAGTTGGTTGCCCATCAGTTCCGGCAACCCCGTGCGCCGATACCAGTCCGGCAAACTATGTTCGCTGGCCGGGTCGGCCAGCCGATTGATCACCGAAATCGCCGCTGCCTGGCCTTGACTGCGATTGAAGCCCAGCCCATTCAACAGTTCCGGCATGCCCAGCCGTTTCCATGTCTCCCATCCCAGCAGAACCGGCCCCAGTTCCGCGGTATCGGTGTGACTCACCGCTTCGGCCTGCACCCCGTCGATGACTTCCGCCGTGCGCGGCGGTTCGACAAAAGGCTGCCAGCGACCCTCGCTGCCGACCTGACGGACAATCCGGTCGACCCACTGCCCGTGAACCTCGCTCACATCCCTCGCCAACAACGTCTCGCGCCCGTAGAGGCGCTCTTCGACCGCTTTCGCGATCGGCTTCCAGTCTGCACGCGCAATCGGCGCGTTGCCCAGCGATGCCACCGAGCGGTGCCGTGGCCGCGCCGTGTCGTCCCGGTAGGACTCGAGCAGCTTAAGCACCTGCCCGGACCCGGTTGTCTTGAGTCTGAAAAACATGCCGCCAGACTACCGCGCGGCTACCCGAGCGTCAAGGGGACCCAGGCATTTATGGGCACTACAACGCGACGCACGAACGATGAATCAACAACTTACGACCGAAATCAGCCTCATCTACAGGCGAATCATTGAGTGCCCGCGAAACTTGGGCTAG
>PMCR01000518.1 GCA_003155465.1 Myxococcales bacterium
ACGTACACTTGCTTGCCCGACGTCACAGTTGGGGGAAGAGTGAAATGATTTCGATACCAGCCAATTCCCGACGGAGCATAGCCGCCCCGGCCGGTGGTCGCGGCACCTGAATCGAACGGCCCTTCCACGGCCCAGTCGTGCGGGAGGCTCACCTTGCGCCACGTGGAATCCGCCGGCAAACTGGCTCCATCCGCCCCGCTGACGTCACCCTTGTTGAATAACCAGTTCCGGTCAAGCGGCATGATCTGACGGACCCGACCCGTGGGAGGTGGAAGATTCGTCACTCCGCCTCCGCCGCCAGTGGTTCCGCCAGTCACGGCGCCACCACTCGCAGTGGCTCCGCCAGGGGCTTTTGTCCCGGCCGGGGCCGCTCCCCCGCTAGCCTTGGTGGTGCCGCCCGGCACGCTCGTGTTTCCACCGGCCAAGGAGCCGCCCGCAACGGTTTCTCCTCCGCTTGCGCCGGAGCCCCCTGCAGCCGTATCACCACCGCTGCTGATAGAGCCGCCGCTGTTCCCCGCTGTGGGAATGGGAATTCCGCCGGTGTCCATCTGCCCCGCTGCGCCGGTCGCGCCAGCCGGGCTGACAGGGGTGCCTCCAGCGCCGGCACCTCCGGCTTGAACGCCTGCGGTGTTTCCAGTTCCAGGCGAACCGCTGATGCTACAACCAACGGCCAAAGGCGCGCTGACGAGCAACACGAGGACAAAGGGATGGATCTTCTGAGTCGACTTCATGGCTTCTCCCAAGAGTGAAAGGTGCCTTGGCTAGCAGACGCAGTGGACGGGACCTGGCTAAGTAGCTCAGCCAATTCGGATCGAAACGAGAATGTCCCACTCTAGGCCGCAGGTAGCCACCGGGCAATGCCTTGCTTCGTCCTGGCGCGCTATGGGGGACAGAACGTAGCGCTTTCTGCAGCGATGCGCTGGCTATGCCCGGACAAGCCAAGTCCACTCAGCCGCTTCCTGCTGGCAGCAGGAAGCGGCCTCACTCAGTAAATGCAACACTCCGCACTGGTCGCAGGTCCCGGAGCAGGGAACCCACGTGCCTTCGGTGGCTGTGATGGTCGCCGTGCCAGCGGTGAGTCCAGACGCCGTCGCCGTGACGGTGATGGTTCCGGCGCCGGTGGCACGAACGATGGCGTAGGCGAGGCCTCCGGTAGCGGTGCGCGTATTCCCGCGGAACGCCGGGTCCTTGCTGTTTCCGCTATCCACGGCCATGATGGTGCCAGGGTCCGTGATCGCGAAGGTCACGGCGATGTCGCTGGGCACCGCGGCCTTGACGAACGAGACGTCGGACACATCGTTCAATATCCTGTCGTGATCCGCCGTGAGGACCACCTTGCCCGCCTGCGCTCCGGTGGGTGGGGCCGAAGTCATGGTTCCTCCCCATACATTCGCCTTCGCCCACTCCAAGCCGCTGGCCCGCACAGCCCCCAGTGAATCCATGGGAGCCCCGTTGCCCCCAATTGGTGGCCATCCGCCGTTTTGCTCGCCCAGATAGTCCGCGCCCGTCCAGATGAAATCCCCAGTAAGCCCCGCGTTGCCCATCACGTCGCCGGTCCAGGTGGCCGTATCAGGGCCCTTCTCCGTGATCACGCCCGCTCGCTTGGGAGCCATTCCCATGGCTGTGATGACTTCGGCCGTGCGGTAGTTGCCGCCGAAGACATCGAGCAGGGTCCTGGTGGCTCCTGTGACATCGTCCAGTTCCTGCCCGGAGGATCACCCTGGTTCGGGGATCTGCTAACAGCCTCGTACGTTCCAAGAATATCGAGTCTCACCTGAAATGTGCTTCCGCTGCTGACAGATACTTCTTTGCCGTTGTCGTCGTCAGTGAATGTGAATAACGCGGTGTCACCACAGGCGAGCAGGCACATCCCTAATCCCAGAAGCGTGAGCAGAGCGCGGCGCAGAGGTTGTAGTAGTTGCATGACTTCCCCCTCCCGACCTGCAGCGTTGCTTGGGAGAAGCATGCGGTCAAGTCCATAGTCAAATCGAAGGTCCGTGGTCAAATCGAAGGGGGGATTTGAGCGTCCGCCGGGCCCCCTCCCGACTCGCGCCTGCCGACGGAGAACGGAAGACCGTGATCGCCGGCAAGTTCGCAAACAACGTGGGCGCGATTTGGAGGGTTTTCGCCAATCGAGAACGATTGAGGATTGTCGTCGAGGCGAGCTGCAAGGCATTCTGGATGGCAGACCGGTTGAAGGAACTCGGCCACGAGGTCGTCGTCGTCGATCCCGGGCGAACCAAGGCCATCGGCGCGGCAAGGATCAAGCACGACAAACTGGACGCCCGCATCCTGGCCGAGCTTTGCCAGACGGGCCTGTTGGCCGCGGTCGACATCCCGACCCAGGCGTAACGGCTGGCGAGGCTGCCCTTCACCGCGCGCGACGCGCTCGTCCGCTCGCGCACCTTGATGATGAACAGCGTGCAAAGCATTTTCGACGGTGAGGGCGTCGAGTTGCCAGCCACCTGGAGAGGCAATCTTGGCGATGTCGTCCGCAGCGTCGTCCCCCAGATGCCACCGGCAATGGTGCCCATCGTGCAACGCCTGCTGCGAGGGATCGACGAGCTGTCGAAACTGATCGACGAATGCGACAAGGATATCGAGGTGGTCGCGGAAACCGCCCCCGACATCAAACTGCTCGATAGCGTGCCTGGCGTCGGCCCCCTGACTGCCGCTGCCCTCGTGCACGTCATTCGCGACCCAGGCCGGTTCAAGTCCAGCCAGCTCGTCGGTGCGTACCTGGGGCTGGTCCCGTCGCTGTACGCCTCTGGGCAGACCTACGTCAAGGCCGGCATCACAAAGCACGGCAACACCAACCTGCGCTGGCTGCTGCACATCTCGGCCACCGCGCTCTTGCGCACGAAGAGCGATACGGCCCTCAAACGCTGGGGCACGGCACTGGCCGCGCGCATCGGCCGAAAAAAGGCCAAGAGCGCGATCGCGAGAAGACTGGCGACGGTCCTGTGGGCCATGTGGCGTAGGCGCACGCCCTTCGAGAGCAGGCTCCCCATCCCCCAACCCGCCGTGAAGGCCGCATGAGCCACGTCGACTGAATTCCAAACCTTATGCCCAGTTTCCCTTATCCAACCGCGACGATTTCGGAGACGATTTTGAGTGTCATCCGCACGGGTGAGTGCTTGTGGTGCCATGACCAGCGCCGGCCTTGCCGGCTGCCCAGCGTCGATTCACTGGTTGCACCCCCGTTCGGACCTTTTCATGTGCCCGGGGCTATGGTCCCCGATCGAGAGCACGGATCGATGGCTGAGGTGACCTCTTCTTCCTATCCGCAATCCGCCGCGCCAACCCAAACCCCGTCCCGACTACCCGGATGCGGAGGCCAATAAGGGAAAGACCACACGAAGCAAATTCTACTTGACCCCGCGGGCCGCTTTATCGATGGCACCATACCCCCGGACTCCAAGAAAACTCAGGCACCATACCCCGCTTTGCCAGCGGTCTCTCTGTGTCACATTCCGCTAGACTCGATCCGCAGAAGAGACATAGAGTCGCTCCCATGATGAGAGTCTGGAGATCTCTGAAGTACTGGCTACTTGGGTTTCTCTGTGGTGCGACAGTTGCGTGCGCGCATACGCCTGAGGACGTCAGGCGGTATAAGGCAAGTGACTATGAATTGCTCGTCGAGTGTCTCCACGACAAGGACAGCAATGTTCGGAGAGCTGCTGCGGAGAGACTCGGCGAAGTATCAGACCAGAAGGCCGTACCATCGTTGGTTGCCGCTCTAAAGGATCCGCACCGGTTGGTGCGGGCGAAAGCGGCTTCAGCTCTGGGAAACATCGGCGACGCGAGCGCCGTGCCGGCGTTGATCGAAGCCGTACGCAGTCCCGATGGGGAGACCTCTGGACAAGCCGCACTAGCTCTTGGAAGGATGAGAGGCAAGGCCACGGCCGCCATCCCGACACTGCTGGAGGTGTTCCCGGAGAGTCCAGTGGAGGAGCGAAAGATTGAGGAGACGGCACCGCCGCAACACTTGACCGGGACCTTCGATTTCGGTGGTGCTTCTATTACCGCGCCTATGGTGAGCACCTCCTATATCATCAGAACGGTCGAGGTCCCGGCCGCCGCCAGAGCTCTCGAAGCCATCACCGGCATCGACATCGCTGACGGAGGAACGAGCAGGGCCAGCTGGCGGACAGCCATCGAACGTCGCGATCGCAATACCAGCCAACCGCGATAGCGCTCACTCAAGAAACATCAGAGACGGTCAGCACGAGCCAACCAATGGGGCCAGAAGTATACTCATGGTGCGCGCCACGCGCGTCGGCGAGAAGGCAGGCGCGGTGGGCTTTGACTGGCCGGATGCGGCTGGCGTGCGAGAGAAGGTCAACGAAAAGCTGGCCGAGTTGGCCATGCCTGCCAAGCGGGTACCGGGCATCGATACGCCGGGTTCCGGGGGATGATCTTCACAGCCAGCCGGCAGCACGTGCACCCAGCAACAACACCGCGCCCCACGCGCCAGCGGCGACGTCGTCCGCCATCACGCCCCAGCCCTCGGGCAGGCGCTCGGCGGCGCGCGCGGGCCAGGGCTTCCACTGGTCGAACGCGCGGAAGAGAACCACGCCGACCACCAGCCCGATCCAAGTCGCGGGCGCCGCGAGCAGGGTGATGAGCACGCCGGCAACCTCGTCGATGCAGACGATCTGTGGATCCTTGATCCCGAGCTTGCGCACCACCTGATTCGACGCCCATACGCCCACCGCCATGATCACGATGGCGGCGGCCGCGACAGCGAGGGGGCCGCCATAATGGGCAAGCAGAAGACAGAGGGGGATCGCGCCCAGCGTCCCCGCGGTTCCCGGCGCCCTGGGCACGCGGCCACAACCGAACCAGATGGCCAGCAGGTACGCCAGCCGATACTTCACGACTCCTCCCCCAGCATGGCGCGTACCTCTGCCGAGTACTTTCCCTGTTCATGCACCACCAGCGGTGCTTCCGTCTTGGTCTCGACGATCAGCGCCGACCGTCGTGCTTCGAAGCAGAAACGGCGTGCTTGCGCTCCCGTCTGCGCCTGCACCATGCGCAGCCGGGCCATGCAGAGGCCGCGCGCAGCCAGGGCCGCGCGCATCTCTCCGAGGCGATCGGACGGAAAGATCGCGGCCACCCGTCCGTCGGGCCGCAGGGCCGCCCGGGCCACGTCCAGCCATTCGGCCAAGGTCAGCGCGACCTCGTGATGGGCCAGCGAGCGTTCTGCCTGCGGCGGCAACACACCCTTGCCCAGGGGCCTAAACGGCGGGTTGCTGGCGACCAGGTCGAAAGCCGCGGGCGGTACTTTCCCGGCCTCGCGTACGTCAGCCGCCACGACGGAAAAGCGCGCGCCGAATCCGTTTGCCTCTACCGATCGCGCGGCCAGCCCTGCCAGTCGCGGCTGAATCTCAACCCCCAACCCAGTCGCCGCCGGATCGCGCGCCAGCAACAAGAAGGATAGGGCGCCCGTGCCGCAGCCAATGTCCAGGAAGTGGCCGTAGGGCGCACGGATGAAACCCGCGAGCAGAACCGGATCCAGACTGGATCGGAAGCCGCGCACCGGTTGGATCAGTTTCACCCGGCCGCGCAGGAGAGTGTCGTGGGTGACGTCTTCCGGCTCTCGCGCGTCGCCGGCGAGTCTCATGTCTTTGGCAGCACCGGCTCCTCGCCGGGATCGATGCGTGCCATCACCAAGCCGGTGGCGAGTTTGGGCTGGAAATAGGTCGATTTCTGCGGCAGCACGAAGCCTGCCTCGCACGCGTCCAGCACCTGGGACACCTTGGTCGCGTTCATGAGGAAGGCTGCCTGCGCCTCGGAGGCGGCCACCCGGCCCAGGGTTTCGCGCAGATCGTGGCTGTAGGTCAGGTTCGACTGGCGGGCCATGGCCTCGGACCCAATGCCGAGAAGCGGGTCCAGTACCAGGCCGTGCAACACGCTCACGTCCAGGCGGGCGAGGGTGGGCGGGCCCAGGCGCGCCAGGTCCGCGTCGGCGCGCAGCTTGAGCCAGGTGGTCCCGGCTACGCCGGCTCGACGCAAGCCAAAGGTCACCGCCTTCTCCCCTTCGCGGAGCAGGCGTGCCTCGATGGCGGCCGGGGCTTCCTCGCTGCCTGACACCACTTCGAACCAGGGCCGGCTGCGCTCGGCCAGGGTGTCGAGCGCCTCGGCCGACAGGCCATGCACCATCCGGTGGGTGGGCAGCACCAGCAAGCCCGGGTCCTCGGCGCGGGCAAAGAACATCACGCCCCAGTCGGCCAGGGAGCGGCCGAGCGGCACGCCGGCAGGCCGCAGATCGTCGCGGATGGCGACCATGGTTTCATAGCGGTGATGGCCGTCGGCGATCATGACACTGCGGGGGGCTAGCCCACGCGCCACTGCGGCGATGACCGCCTGGGCGGTCAGCACCCACAGGCGGTGGCGGCAACCGTCGGGCGTGGTGGTATCGACATCAGGCGCGGCGACGCAGGCGTCGTCGAGCACCGCCTCGATGGTGCCGGCGGGATCGCGATACAGGGAAAACACCTGGGAAAAGTGCGCGCGCGTGGCGTGAATCAGCTTGAAGCGATCGACCTTGGGGCCCGACAGGGTGTGTTCGTGGGGCAAGACCACGCGTGCGGAAAACGGCGAGAGCTCGATGAGCGAGACGAACCCCTTGCGGGTGTACCTTTGCGGGCCGGCCGTCCCGGTGAAGGTGAAACTTTGTTCGTAGCGATACAGGGCCGGTCGTGCGTCCTGGCGCAGGGTTCCCTCGGCCAGCCACTTGTCGAGCTGCACGCGCGCGTTTTCGTAGCGGGCGTCAGCCTCACCACGCGGCAGATCCAGATGCACGATGTTGCGCGGGTGGCGGGCTTCCAACTCCTTGCGCTGGGTTTCGTTGATGACGTCATAGGGTGGGGCCAGGAGCGGCGCGAGGTCGGGAAACCGAGCCTGGTCAAAGCGGAGCGCGCGAAAGGGAGCTATGCGTGCCATGGCTCAAGCAGTCTATAGCCAGAGGCGGAGCACGGTCACGCCCAAAGCAATCACCCTAGTTTCGCGGCAAGCGGAGCCGCAGACTGGATTTTCGAAATCGGCGGCGGGCGGCTGACGAGACGGAACGCTTCACAGTTTGACTACCGCGCAGGGCCATAGAATCTTCATGGCGTGAGCCGGTTTTCGTTTCTGGCACACTACCAGGCAGAGGCACGTGCGATTGGCTTCCCAGGATCAGACCGCGCTGCGCGTGGTCAGGCTGCACGAGCGGTTTTCCCCGCTTGAGGCGGTCTATCGCCGCTACGGCCGGTATGTGGCGGCAGTCATCCTTCGCCTTGAAGGACGGCAGGCCGAGGTCGAAGACCTGGTGCAGGAGGTGTTTCTCGAAGCCACCCGTGGCATCGCCCGGCTCCAGCAACCCGAGGCCGTCAAGGGCTGGCTGGCGACCATCGCCGTGCGCGTGGTGCGCCGCCACCTGCGCCGCCGCCGCCTGCGCGCCTTCCTGGGCCGGGATGGCGGGGCCGACTACACGAATCTGGTCGATCCCTCGGCCTCGCCCATGGATCGGTTGATCCTGAACGCGGTCTACCGCGTGCTCGACGAGATTCCCGCCGACGATCGCATCGCGTTTTGCATGCACGTCGTCGAAGGCGAGACGCTGGAGGCGGTGGCGCGCCTGTGTGGTTGCTCCTGCGCCACGGCCAAGCGCAGAATTGCACGGGCGCAGCGAGTGATTGAAGAGAGGATGGGCGATGTCTGAGCCCCGCCACCTTCTCGAACGAATCGCCAGCGCGGCCGCACGCATGGATCCCGGATTTTCCGATGGTGACATCGATCGCCTGGTGGAGGGGACGCGCCGCAAGCGGCGGCGTCGTGTGGTGGGGCGGGTCGGACTGGGCGTGCTGCTGGCCGGGGCCGGGATCTTGGCCGGGCTGCAGGCCACGGCACCGGGTCCCGCTCCCCAGCCAATTGTCGCGCTTCCGCAGGCCGGGCCGTTGCCCCTGTACCTGCGCGATGGCTCGATCGCCAGACCACTCGATTCCTCCAGCACGCTGGCGGTGCGCGAAGACTCACCCGGCCGGGTTGCGCTGGCGCTCGATCGAGGACGGGCCCGTTTCGAGGTGGTGCCGCGGGCAGAGCGGCCCTTCGTGGTCCAGGTGGGCGAGGTCACGGTGACGGTGGTGGGAACCGTCTTCACCGTCGAGCGCGTGGCCGATCGCATCGGCGTTTCAGTCGAGCGGGGAACTGTGCGGGTTGACTGGCAAGTCGGCGAGCAGGTTCTGCATGCGGGCGGGAGCGGCTGGTTTCCGCCCGTGCAGATTCGCCCGCCGTCAGCCGAAAGTCGGATTGAACCGTCGGGAGCGGCTGCGGATCGGGTGCCAGGAGACGCCCAGCGCGGAACAGCGGAGGCATTCGAGCGATCGGCGACGCCGCAGCCCCGTCGCGGGAGGTTGGCAATCCTCGCAGGGCACCCAATTCGAGGTGATGGCGTGGAAGCCGGCGAATCGAGATCCGGGCCTCTCCCCAATCGAGCAGAACCGCCTGGCCAGGACCTGTCGGAACGGCGACCGGGGGACTTTCGCCAGGGGCTGCCGGAGCCGCCTGCCGCTCGCCCAGCCCGTGCATGGCAGCCGAACCTTGCCGCGCACGACGAGAGGCGCGGGGAGGCTGTGCCCGCGCCGACCGCCGAGGCTCTGCTGACAGCCGCGGACACGGCCCGTTCAGCCGGTCGGCGCAGTGAGAGTGTCGCGCTCTTGCGCCGCCTGTTGCTTGAGCACCGGGCCGATGCGCGAGCGCCGCTGGCAGCCTTCACCCTGGGCCGCATTTTGTTGATGGAACTGGCGCAGCCGGGCGAGGCGGCGCTGGCCTTCGCCGAGGTGCGCGCGCTGGCCCCGGCCGGTCCCTTTGCCGAGGACGCCCTCGCGCGCGAGGCCGAGGCCTGGAACAAGGCGGGGGACGCCGGCAAGGCGGCCGCGCGTGCGCGTGAGTATCTGCGGCTCTATCCGCATGGCCGCCGCGCCGGATCCCTGCAGGGGCTCATAGGGATCGAGTGAGACCGGGACGCATGCTCGCTCGCAAGCTGGGGGTCGCGACTCTTGCAGTTGTGGCGGCCTGGGGCGGCGGATCCGCATGGGCCGCCGAGGACCCAACCGAGCGGCGTGTGGTGCTAGCGACCACCGGCTGCCCCGCTGGTGTTGACAGTGCGATCCGCCGCATTGTTGGACTGGAGATCGGAGATCTGCTGGCCGAAAACGGGGAGGCAGCGGAAACGGATTACCTGGCCGTGGTTTGCGCCCACGATTGGGCACGACTGGAGGCCAATGGCCCCGGCCGTCCCCGGCAGATCGATCGGACCCTGGGGCTGAATGACTTTCCGGCCGACGCCGTGCCGCGCGCCCTGGCCCTGGCCGGAGTCGAGATGCTGGCGGCGTTGAGTCCGGCGGTGCGCCGGCGCGTGGAGGCCGGAGCCGCGAAGCAGGAAGTGCCGGCCCGTGCGCCGGTCGTGCAACTGGTGCCGCCGCCAGCCTGGCGCGCGGATGCGTCGGTGGTCTGGCACGGCTTTCTTGGCGACAACGGCCTTTCACTCTGGGGCGCCCGGGGACGCGTGGGACGCGAGCTGGGTGAGCGCCTGAGCCTGGGCCTCGATCTTGACGCTGTCAGTGGCAGTCGCGCGGTGGCCCTTGGGCAAGTGCGCGGGGTCTTGGTCTCAGCCGGAGCGTTCTTCGGGGTCCATGCCGGTGCGCAAGATCTCTTCGCCGATCTCGCTCTCGGGGGGCGCATTGGGATCGCGTATCTAGCGGGCGATCCGGGTTCCACCAACGTGGCAGGGGATCGTGTGTCGCACGCCTGGGGCGGTCCGGCGCTGTCCCTCCGGTCTTGGGCTGGCCGCGGAAGACTCGGCCTTGTCTTCTGCGGCGAATCCGGCCTAGCCCTGCTGGGGGCCGAAGGCCTGGTCGGCGGCGCGACCGCCGCTAGTGTGCACAATTTCTGGGTCTCGCTTGCCTTGGGCGTGGGAATTCGCCTGTGACGCTGACTTTCTTTTCCCCGGGGCGTGAGCCGCTTTTTCAGGTTTGGACACCTAGGTGACATGAAGAACAACTGCCTTATCGCCCTGCTCGCAGTCGCCGGCACGCTTCTGCCTATTGCAGCCTGCAATTCGAAAACCACACTGTTGAGGATCCGAGACGCCGACGTGGATCAGCCTGCACGACTTGACGCGCCCAATTCAGGGGACAGCGGCGCGGCAGGAATAGCCGGTACAGGTGGCAGCGGCGGCGCAGTGGCAAGCAGCGGCGCTGACGCAGGCGTGGGTGCCCCCTCACCGCGAAGGCTTGCGGCAGGCAACTACCACACCTGCACGGTGGTGAGCGACGGCCGCGTGTTCTGCTGGGGGAGCGGCGGCCTCGGCCAGCTTGGAAACGGCGGGACCACAGATTCGCTAGTCCCGGTTGAGGTCGTGGGGATCCTTGCGGATGAGGTCGCGGCGGGCGGATGGCAGAACTGTGGCGTCTACGAGGCACCCGCTACCTGTCCCCCTTGCCCCAATCAGTACTGTTGCCCATTCCCGGCTTGGAAACACTGTGTGAAATACGACACTCTGGGCATTTCGGCGCATAGCTGCGCCCGAATGGCTGATGGAACGGTTCGTTGCTGGGGCTCGAACACGGTGGGCGAGCTGGGAGTGATCGCGGGAATGTATCAATCGCCCTACACGGATTGGGGCTCCATGCCGGTAATCAGCGATGTTTCCGCTTTGCAGGTGGTTGGGGGAAACGGGCACACCTGCGTCCGTACCAGTGACGGGAGAGTGTCTTGCTGGGGCTACAATGGAGTCGCGCACTACAGTTCGGCATCGTGGCAGTCAGATGGCGCTCCCTTTACGACTTTCGCCGACTTGGCCGCGGTGGAGATCACGGCAGGCGGTGGCCATGGCTGTGCCCGCAATGGCAACGGACAGGTGTTCTGCTGGGGGCTCAATTACTATGGCGAGCTAGGTGACGGAACCAGGACCGACAGTCTCAATCCCTCGGCGGTTCCGGGGCTTTCCGCGGTGGAGATCTCGGCGGGCGGCGGGCACACCTGCGCGCGAAGAAGTGACGGAACCGTGGCCTGTTGGGGCGACAACCTGTCAGGGCAACTTGGGGACGGCACCCTTGTCAATCAAAGCCTTCCGGTTGTCGTCGACGGGCTGACCGGCGCGGTGGGCATCGCGGCCGGCGAACGTCACACCTGCGCCCGCTTGAACGACGGCACAGTGGCCTGCTGGGGCGCCAATGAGGCGGGCCAACTGGGCGATGGCAGCACCGTCGATCGCGCGAAGCCTGCAGCAGTCTTGGGGCTGACGGGTGTGGTCGAGATCACAGCGGGTGCGCAGCATAGCTGCGCCCGTTTGAACGATGGGAGAGTGGTCTGCTGGGGTGACAACGACTCCGGACAGCTTGGCAATGCAACCACGACAGCCTCGGCGACTCCGGTTGAGGTGGTCCTGCCGGCCAAAGGCGACGCAGGGGCCGCTGGGACGCGCGATTCCGGTTCCGCTGTCGGCACGCCCAAAGGCTTCCTGATTGTGAACGCCACGGCGAACACGATGTACCTCGACCTGGGCAATCCCGTGAAGTGCCGCGCGCAGGATGCGTCTGGTTGGCAAGCGTGCGAGTTCTTCGGAATGTATTGTCTTCCGAGCTGCCAGTACATCCAGCCGGGCGAACAATGCTGTGTGGCTTGCGAGCAGCAAGTGCCCTCGCTGCTCGCCGTGCCGGCGGGCGGAAACCGCACAGTCGCGTGGACCGGCAGTCTGTCCGCGGTGCGGGCCGACTACTGCTCGGATTGCCAGTGCCAGGAGCAATCTGCGGTCGGCCAGGGTACGTACGAGGCGACGGTGCGGGTCTACGACCAGTATTCTTGCGTCTGGGGCCAACCCTGCCCGGAGCGGCCAGACGGAACCATCCCATACGCTGCGCCGCAAGGCAGCTTCGAGGAGCGTGCAGTCCGGTTTGCAATTCCGTCCACCAGCGAGTTGGTCGTGATAACCATCCCAGCAGAGCTGTCGGGAGTAGACGCCGCGTTGGATTCCGCCTCCAGTCCCTCGCCGGATGCCAGCGCTCTGGATGGGCCGGTGGCGATCTCCGACGCCGGGCTGTGTGGCAACGGCAGAGTGGAACCCGGCGAGGAATGTGACGACGGCAACACTCTCGGCAATGACGGCTGTTCGAGCCAGTGCAAGATCGAATGCGATTGGATGTGCGGACGCCTGGGTTGCCCGCTGTGCGGGGGACCCCAGAGTGTGTGTGGCAACGGGGTTCTAAATTCCGGCGAGCAATGCGATGATGGCAACGTCCTGAGCGGCGACGGCTGCTCGGAGTCCTGCCAATTAGAGCCGAGCTGGATCTGCGCCACCCCGGGGAGGGCTTGCGTTGCCGATTGATGTGGACTATGGCGCCTGCACAAACCGATGATACCTATCGACGAGATCTAGTGCCGCGTTCGGGGAAGAGCTGGGCGAGGCCGTCGGCACTGGCCGCGGACAAGCCGCGCTCGGTGATGAGGCCGGTCACCAGGCGCGCGGGGGTGACATCGAAGCCGGGGTTGGCCACCGGGCTGTCGGGCGGGGTGATCAGGACTGCTGTGGGCTTTCCGTCTGGCCCCAGGCCACGCACCAGGCGCACCTCGTCGGCGCCGCGTTCTTCTATGGGGATCTGGGTCACGCCGTCGCGGATGGTCCAGTCGATGCTGGGGCTGGGCAGGCAAACGTAGAAGGGCACCTGGCAATCGTGCGCGGCCAGTGCCTTGAGGTAGGTGCCGATCTTATTACACACGTCGCCGGTTGCCGTGGTTCGATCCGTGCCCACGAAGCAAACGTCGACGGCGCCGTGCTGCATGAGGTGGCCGCCGGCATTGTCCACAATCACATGGTGGGGCACGCCATGTTGGCCCAATTCCCAGGCGGTCAGTGAAGCACCCTGGTTGCGCGGCCGGGTTTCCTCCACCCACACATGCACCGGAATGCCAGCATTGTGCGCCTTGTAGATCGGCGCCAGGGCCGTACCCCAGTCCACGGTTGCCAGCCAGCCCGCATTGCAGTGGGTGAGCACGTTCACCGGACTTGATCCCTTGCGCCTGGCGATTTCTTCGATGATGCGCTTGCCGTGCTCGCCAATGGCCGAACACATGGCCACGTCATCGTCGCAGATCCGGCCCGCGTGGCGGTAGGCCGCCCTGGCGCGTTCCGCGGGCGGCAACTGGGCGGTCGCGGAACGCATCTCGTCCAGGGCCCAGCGCAGGTTGATCGCCGTGGGCCGCGTGGCCAGAAGCTGCGCGTGGGCGCGTGCCAGGCCCGCGTCGCTGGCGTCCTGCCGCGAGGCCAGCGCCATCCCATACGCCGCTGTGGCGCCGATGAGCGGCGCGCCCCGCACCACCATGTCAGCAATGGCAGCGGCCGCGTCGTTGCACGTTTGCAGTCGCGCCAAGCGAAACTCGTGCGGCAGCAGCGTCTGGTCGATGACATCGACCGACCATTCGTCGGCGTGCAGACGAATCGTGCGATAGGGAACCCCGGCGATGTTCATCAGGGCTAGTCCAGGTACTTCGCGGTCAGCGGCGCCAGGCGATCGCGAACCTCGCGCGGGATCTGGCGCCGGTCGCTCCAGATGGCCAGTTTAAGCGCCTGCTGGCAGGTGCACGCGCTGCCGGGCAGCGACGCGATGGCGGGCAGCCCGGCGCGGATCAAGCCCAAGGCATTCTGGGTTGCGGCGTGCACGTTGCCGATGATCTCTTCCAGAAGGTGAATTTGGTCCACGTCGGTGCGGTGCGCGCGCCAGCAGTCGTAGTCGGTCGACAGGGCCAGGCAGGCGTAGCAGATCTCAGCCTCGCGAGCCAGCTTCGCCTCGGGCATGAGGGTCATACCGATGAGATCGCCGCCCCACTGCCGGTGCATCTCGCTTTCGGCGCGCGAGGAGAACTGCGGCCCCTCCATGCACACGTAGGTCCCGCGCAAGTGAACCTTGGTAGGCACCGCGGCTGCCGCACCGGTGAGCGCTGCGCGCAAGGCCGGGCAAAAAGGCGCGGCCATCTCCACGTGCACGGCCAGGTCTTCAAAGAAGGTCCCTGGTCGGCGAAAGGTGCGGTCAATGGCTTGATCAGGTAGCACCAGATCGCGCGGCGCAATCTCTTCGCGCAAGCTGCCCACTGCGCCGCTGGCGATGATGCGAGTCACGCCCAGTTGCTTGAGCGCGAATATGTTCGCCCGGTAGGGCACGGTGGAAGGATTCAGCAGATGGCCCACGCCGTGACGGGACAGCAGGGCCACCTCCACGCCGCCGATCGCGGTGGTCAGAATAGGGGCTGATGGACGGCCAAAGGGCGTGTCTATGTCATGCGTCTGGCCCTTGCCGACCGTGCCCAGCATGTCGCCAAGTCCCGTTCCTCCAATGATGCCGATCATGAAAACCTCCGTGGTTCGTCGAGGGACACAGCCTGCATCGCCCGGCGCGCTGGCGCAAGCGGGATGCTTCCTAGCACTACTGATTGAAATTCTCCCGTCGGCGTCGCTGCTGCGGGCCCTGTGCGCTTTCTCGCTCATCAGTCAGATACGTCGAGTATCTTCCCTCGTCGCTCGTCGCGGCCAGGGCTCCTCGCGACGCGCCGGCTCGGTCCGAATTCCAATCAGTAGTGCTAGCCGAAGTTGCGCAGTAGAGC
>PMCR01000464.1 GCA_003155465.1 Myxococcales bacterium
CAGGGAACCCCAGGCTTGGTTCCCGGCAAGCACGAGAACAAGCTCGGCATCCGCTCGTCCAACACGGCGCCTGTCATCTTTGAGGATTTGTACGTTCCCAGGGAGAATCTGCTGGGTGGTGTGGAGGGCAAGGGACTGGTTCACGCCCAGTCCGTGTTCGGCTTTACGCGCCTCATGGTGGCGGCCTTTGGCTTGGGCGGCGGCGTCGCGGCCATGCTGAGGGCCATCCGCTACGCGCGCGAGCGGGTGCAGGCGGGGTCGCCCCTGTCCGAGAAGCCGGGCTACATGGACAAGTTGATCGTTCCCCACGTGGTCCGGCTGGAGGCGGCGCGCGCCCTCATCGAAGAGACGGCCCATCGCCTGGACCAGGGCGAGCCCGAACTGCAGACCGAGGGCGCGATCGTCAAGCTCTTTGCCACCGAGGCGGGCAACGCCGCGGCCGATGCTGCCATCCAGGCCCACGGCGGCTATGGCTACACCAGGGAGTACGAGGTCGAGAAGATCCGGCGCGACGTGCGCATCACCACGATCTACGAAGGCACCAGCGAGATCATGCAGTGGACGGTGTCACGGGATCGCTGGCGCCAGCACCTGCAGGACCACGGGCAGTACTACAAGAAGATCGCCGCTTCACTCGAAGCCCTGCACCGCGAAGACCCGAGCGTGGGGGCTGATGCGGCGGCCCTGGCGGTGAATGTCGTTCAGGAGACGGTTGAGCGTTGCCGCATCGGCCGTTTGACCCGCAACCAGCATGTGCTCTTCGAGCTGGGCGAGTTGATGACGCGAGCAGAGATTGCGGCTTGCTTCGCCCGCTACGCTGCCGGCCGAAGCGCGCCCAAGTACCAGGCCTTCTTCGCACCCTCTGCCATCAAGGCCATGTCGCGTATTTGCGCGCGCGAGGCGGCGCTTGACGTGCTGGGTCTGGCGGTTCGTCTGGTGCGTGGCATGGATGCGGTGGATGATGCAGGCATTGCCGACTTCGAGCGCGCCCTCCAGTCCACTGCCATCACGGCTTGCGCCAAGGGCCTGATGGCCGACATGGACGTGGTGGCCAAGGCCTTGGTTGAGCAAGACGCCGCTCGCGCCTAACCGGTCAAAGAGAGACAAGAAGCACGTAACCATTCGCTTGATTCGGACACCGGGGAGGGCCGCTGGGCGCTCGGTTTTCCGTTTTCGATATCTGGGAGGATGTTGAAATGAGTCGTTCGACACGGGATCCGGCCGAGAGAGCCGTCGCCATCATCGGCGTGGGGGCGATACTGCCCGATGCGCTTGACGCAAAGGCTTTCTGGCAGAACGTGATTACCGGTCGGAATTCAATTAGCGAGGTCACACCGGACCGCTGGGACCAGGCTGACTACTATGACAGTGATCCGAAGGCGCCGGGCAAGACCTATTCCAAGATCGGCGGTTGGGTGCGCGGCGTTTCTTTCGAGCCCACCAAGCTTCGCATCCCGCCCACCGTATCGGCCGCGATGGATGACGGCCAGAAGTGGGCGCTGCTGTGCGCGTCCGAGGCGCTGCGCGACGCGGGCCATCCCGACCGGCCGCTCGACACCGAATCGACCGCCGTGATCCTGGGCAATGCGATGGGCGGCGAGTTGCACTACCTCACTTGCCTGCGCCTGTTCATGCCCGAGTACGTGCACGCAATCTCCGACACCCAGGTCTTCCAATCGCTCTCCCAGGCCGACCGCGCAGCCTTCGTGGCGCAGTTGCGGGAATCGGCGGGCCGACGTTTCCCGGACACCACCGAAGACACGATGCCCGGCGAGCTGACCAACATCACTTCTGGCCGAGTGGCGGCGGTGTTCAACCTGCGCGGACCGAATTTCACCACCGACGCCGCGTGTGCCTCTTCGCTGGCCGCGCTGCAATCCGCGGTCGACGGCCTCACCGATCATCACTACGACGTGGCTGTCACCGGCGCCATGGACCGCAACATGGGCGCCACCACTTTCATCAAGTTCTGCAAGATCGGCGCGCTTTCCCCCGACGGCTCGCGGCCATATGACAAAGACGCCAACGGATTCATCATGGGCGAGGGTGGTGCCATGTTCGTGTGTAAGCGCCTGCAGGACGCGGAGGAGGCGGGTGATCGCATCTACGCGGTGGTGCGGGGCGTGGGCGGCTCCAGCGACGGCAAGGGCAAGGGCATCACCGCCCCCAATCCCGTCGGGCAGATACTGGCGTTGCGTCGCGCCTGGGAACGCGCGGGGCTGGACCCCGCGACCATGACCCTGCTCGAAGGCCATGGAACCTCGACCAGGGCCGGAGATGTCGCCGAGATGGAGACCGCGATGAAGCTCCTTTCCGAGGGCTCGCCGGTCAAGCATCGGATTGCGCTCGGCTCGATCAAGTCGCAGATCGGTCACCTGAAGAGCGCGGCTGGCGCGGCCGGGCTGCTCAAGGCCGTGCTCGCCTGTCACCACAAGATCCTCCCGCCCTCGATCAATTTCAACCAGCCGAATCCCAACGTCCCCTGGGACAAGACGCCCCTCTTCGTGAACACCAAGGCCCAGCCCTGGGAGAAGCCGTCGTTCGGTCCGCGGCGCTGTGGCCTGTCGGCATTTGGCTTTGGCGGCACCAATTTCCATGTGGTGGTCGAAGAGTATGTGCCGGGCATGCTGCCCCGGCGTCAGCCGGTGGTGCAGGTGCCCGCTTCCTACATGGCCAGCGTGCCAGTGGTCACAACCGTCCGGGACACCCGGCCGCCCATGCTGGGCAACATGCTGGCGCTGGGTGGGGCTGACACCGCGGCGGTGCGAACAGCGCTGACCCAGGCACTAGATGCGGCCAAGGCAGGCAGAACGCCCGACCGGCAGCCGCCGGGGCCGGACTTTCTGGCCGCGCCAGCGCGTCTGGTGATCGCCTTCGAGGACGCGGCCGATCTGGTCAAGAAGGGCGAGACCGCCTTGGCGGGCCTCGACCAAGGCGAGCCCAAGAAGTGGCGCGTGCTGCAGAGCAAGGGTATCCATTTCCGCCGTGGCGGAGCGGGCAAGGTGGCCTTCCTGTTCCCGGGCCAGGGCTCGCAATACGTGAACATGCTGGCCGACGTGCCAGACCCGATCGTGCGCGAGACTTTCGCCGAGGCTGATCGGGTGATGGAACCCATCCTGGGCCAGCCCCTGACGAAATACGTCTACAAGAACGAGGCCGATCCGGCCGCCATGCAAGCCGCCGAGGAGGCGCTGAAGGACACCACAATCTGCCAGCCGGCCATGGTGGCCAGCGATATAGCGATCATGCGCCTGCTCGACAAGCATGGAGTCAGGCCGGACATCGTGATGGGGCACAGCCTGGGCGAGTGGGCGGCGGCTGTGGGGGCAGGCATGGTCACCTTCCCCGAGGCCCTGGTGGCGGTGAGTGCGCGCGCGCGGGCCATGGCTTCCGTGTCCATCGGCGACAAGGGCAAGATGGCCTCGGTGGCGGGGCCCACTGACGAAATCGTGCGCCGGCTGCCCGAGATCGGCGGCTACCTCACGCCGGCCAACATCAACAGCCGCAAGCAGACAGTCATTGCGGGCGCCAGCGAGGCCGTGGACCGCGCGGTCGACTACTTCAACAAACTGGGCATGACTGCGCAGCTCATCCCGGTCTCCCATGCCTTTCATAGCAAGGTGGTGGCGCCAGCGTCAGACGCGCTCTACCGCACCATCTGCGAAATGGAGATCGCCTTCCCGCGCATCCCTCTCGTGGGCAATATCGACGGGGATCTCTACCCGACCCACGACATGGACACCATCCGGCGGCGCCTGGCCAACCAGATGGCGTCCTCGGTCCAGTTCGTCAAGGGGGTCGAGACCTGCTACCGGGAGGGAGCGCGTATCTTCGTCGAGGTCGGGCCCAAGCGCGCGCTCATGGCCCTGGCCGAAAGCATTCTCGAAGACAAAGACGACGTCATCTGCTTCTCCACCAACCATCCCAAACGCGGCGGCGTCCGTTCCTTCCACGATGCCATGTGCGGCTTCTATGCGGCGGGCATCCCACGCCCCGAGGATCTACTGGCGGTTCATGCCGGGACGCAGCCCGACCCTGGGATCGCCACTGCCAGCCGCGTGGGGAGCCCGCCGGCCCTTCGGGACGGACAGCCCATCCCACCCGCCCCGCGCGCTTCGCGCGCGCCCTCGCCGGCGGCGCATAGCGAATCCCCAGCCGCACCGGCTGCCTTGAGCCCGACTTCTTCGCACGGAGCAAACCAGACCATGAGTGAGAGTTCGATTCGCACGTCCGCAGGCCAGCCCGACTACGAAGGGCTGGGAAGATTGTTCGCCCGTTTCCTCGACGAGGGCATGGCCCTTCACGGCGGACGTCGTGTCGGCCCGCCCGCGCTGCCGGAAGCCCGTCAGGGTTCGATTGTCGTGTCGGGCGCAGCCTTGGGCCTGCCTGGGCAGAACAAACACGTCTTCGACGACGGCAATGTGGACCGCATTCTGCGTGGCGACTCCTTCATCGATCCGGTGCCCCAGGTCTTCCGCGCCCGCATGGTGGAGAAGAACGTGGTCCGCCTGGTCAAGCGCGAGGTCGGCGAGCCCAGCCTGGATCCCATCCGATCGGTGGACGAGGTTATTCGCCTGGCCGGGCGCCGTGGCGCCTTCGATATCGTCGAGGAATTCGGGGTTCCGCGTGAGCGGGTGGAGGCCTGGGACATCACGTCTGCGCTGGCGATCGCAGCGGGTATCGAGGCGCTGCGCGACGCGGGCATTCCTCTCGTGCGTCACTATCGTCGCACCACCACGGGCGGCACCCTGCCCGACCGCTGGCGGCTTCCGGTCGCGATGGCCGACGAGACCGGTGTGATCTTCGCCTCGGCCTTCCCGGGCTTCGACAACCTGGTCGACGAGCTCACGCGCTTCTTCTCCCAACGAAGCGGCGGCACCAGCTACGAGTTCGATCGCCGTTTCCTTTTCCGCATTCTCTCCATGGGTCACGCGCAGTTCGCAGAGCTGCTCGGCATCCGCGGTCCCAACACCCAGGTCAACGCGGCCTGTGCTTCGACCACCATGGCGGTGGGCATGGCCGAGGACTGGATCCGGGCCGGCCGCTGTCGCCGCGTCCTGGTCATCGGCGCCGACGACGTCACCTCGGACAATTTGCTGGAATGGATGGGCGCCGGTTTCTTGGCCTCGGGCGCGGCCACCACCGAAGACGTGCTGGAAAAGGCGGCGCTTCCATTCGATCGCAGGCGCAACGGCATGCTGCTGGGTATGGGGGCGTGCGGCCTGGTGGTGGAATCGGAAGATTCGCTACGCGAGCGCGGCATGCGCGGACTGTGCGAAGTGCTGGGCAGCGAGTTCGCCAACAGTGCGTTCCACGGGACGCGCCTGGATGTGGAGCACATTGAGGGCGTGATGGAGCGACTGGTGTCCGGCGTGGAGCGGCGTCACGGCATAGACCGGCACGCGATGGCGCGCGAACTGGTCTTCATCTCGCACGAGACCTACACGCCAGCGCGCGGAGGCAGCGCTTCGGCCGAGGTGTTTGCTCTGCGCAAGGCCTTTGGCGCCAGCGCCAACGATCTGGTCGTTTGCAACACCAAGGGGTTCACCGGCCATCCCATGGGAGTGGGCGTGGAGGACGCGGTGGCGGTCAAGATTCTGGAAAAGCAGATCGTTCCGCCGGTGCCCAACTACCGCGAGCCAGATCCCGAACTGGGCACGCTGAATTTGTCGAAGGGCGGGCACTATCCGGTGCGCTACGCCCTGCGCCTGGCCGCTGGCTTCGGGTCGCAGATCGCGATGACCGTGCTTCGTCGCATTGATGGTCTGGAAGAGCGCGTGGCGGATCGAGCTACCTACCAACGCTGGCTGTCCGAGATCTCGGGCTACCCGGCGCCAGCCCTGGAAGTCGAGAAGCGCACCCTGCGCATCAAGGACAACGGCACGCCGGCGCGCGAGCCGGCTCAGTCGACCTGGACCATGGGAACGGGCCCGCGCGCCAGCGTCGATGGGGTGCCGATGCCGGAGATGGCGGGGTCGCGAGCGCCGACTGCGCCGGTGGTGGCTGCAGCGCGAGTGTCGGCAGCGCCGGTCGTGGCTGCGACTCCGGCGGCTCGGCCGGCGCCTGCGCCGGCGGCCTCGACAGCGGTTTCTTCTCCGGCGGTCACGACTGCCGCAGCGCCGTCCGGCGGCGACGTGGTCTTGGAGTCGGTGCTCAAACTGGTCAGTGACAAGACCGGCTATCCGCGCGACATGCTGGACCCCGACTTGGATCTCGAAGCGGACTTGGGCATCGACACAGTCAAGCAGGCCGAAGTGTTCGCGCTGGTGAGGGAGACATTCAATATTCCGCGGCAGGACACGCTAAAGCTGCGTGACTACCCGACGCTCCGGCATGTCATCGGGTTTGTGGAGACGAATCGACCGGATCTTGCGGCCCCGGCAGTTGCGGCTGCGAGCCCGGCTCCGGTGTCGGCCCCGGCCCTCGGGGATGCCGGGGTGGACCCCGCCCCGCGTGCTTCGCACGCGCCCGTCGCGGCCACGGTAGGTGTCGTGGCGGAGAGAGTGCTGGGATTGGTGGCGGAGAAGACTGGGTATCCACGCGACATGCTGGAGCTAGACCTGGATCTCGAAGCGGACCTGGGNNACGCTCCGTCATGTCATTGGGTTCGTCGAGCAGAATCGGCCGGATTTGGCGGCGGTGGTGGTGGCTACGAGTCCGGCCCCAGCCCCGGCCCCGGTTGCGACCGCGACCACGGCCACGGCCACGATTACGGCCNNCTCGAGGCCGACCTGGGCATCGACACAGTCAAGCAGGCGGAGGTGTTCGCTCTCGTGAGGGAGACGTTCAGTATTCCGCGCCAGGATGACGTGAAGTTGCGTGACTACCCAACGCTTCGCCACGTGATTGGGTTCGTGAACAAGTACCTGCCAGCCGCTGCGGCGCCCGCGGCGCCTGCGGCCATAGCGGCCCCGGCCGCTGCCGCCCCCGTGGTTCCGTTGGACGCGGTGGCAGTATCGAGTCCGTTTGTCAGCGGGCTCTTACGTCGCCCGGTGGTGACCCTGCGGCCTCCGCTCGACTCGTGCAAGAAGACGGGGGTGCGGCTGGAGAAGGGCAGCCGCGTGGTGGTCGTCGCTGACAGCGAAGGTGCGGGCAAGCTCCTCTGTGAGGAGTTGGAGGGCCGAGGTGTGCAGGTGCTGCGCATCGACGCGCGCCCCGAACGCGCCGAGATCGAGGCTGCCTTGCACACATGGGCTCAGGCGGGAAGGGTTGCGGGTCTTTACTTTCTCCCTGCGCTCGACCGCTCGGCGTCGTTGGCGGACCTCGACCTGGTCCAGTTCCGCAAGTTGTACCGCGACCGTGTCTTGCTCCTGCACGGGGCGGCGCGCGGCTTGTACGAGGCCCTGGGCAACCCGGGCAGCTTCTTCATAACGGCCACGCGCATGGGCGGACAGCATGGCTATGGTGCGGCTGGCGCCAGCAACCCGGTGGGGGGCGCGGTCACCGGCCTCACCAAGACCCTGCGGCGCGAGCGGCCCGATCTTCTGGCCAAAGCAGTTGACTTCGAGGACGACGCCTCGGCCGAGACGATCGCGCGTGCGTTGCTCGACGAAACCGAACGTGATCCGGGCGCGGTGGAGATCGGCTACGCGGGCGGCCTGCGAGTGACCGTCGGTTTGGAGGTCATGCAAGCGGTTCCGGCGGATGCCAAGCCGCCGCTTAGCTTGGACGAGAACACGGTGTTTGCCGTGACCGGCGGGGCCGGGGCCATCACCGTGGCCATCGTGCGCGATCTGGCGGCTGCCTCGCGCGGAACCTTCTACCTGCTCGACGCGCGCGCCATGCCGCCAGCGAGCGAGCGCGCCTTGCTGGAAACCGTGGTCAAGGATCGCGAGGCGGCCAAGCGTGAGGTGTTCGAGCGCATCAAAGCCGAGAAGGGCCGCGCTACGCCGGCGCAGGTCGAGGAGAAACTTTTCGATCTGGAACGGCAGGCTGGAATCCTGGAGGCCCTGCGTGGGGTGGAGCAGGCGGGCGGGCGGGCTTTCTACCGCCAGGTCGACGTGCTGGACGGCGCCGCGGTCAAGGCGGTGGTGGACAACATCCGTGCCGAGAGCGGACGCATCGACATCATCCTGCACGCCGCAGGACTCGAGCGCAGCCGCTCGCTCGATCGCAAGCCGGTGGAGGAGTTCGACCTGGTCTTTCGGGTGAAGGCCGACGGGCTCTTCAATCTGTTGGCCGCGACACGCGACATGGACGTCAAAGCGATCGTGGGGTTCTCCTCGGTGGCGGGCCGTTTCGGAAATGCAGGACAGGCTGACTACAGCTCGGGCAACGACTTCATGTGCAAGACGCTTTCGTGGTGGTCGGCTTCACGTCCGGGCTCTCTCGGCATCGCGCTCGACTGGACCGCCTGGGGCGGAATCGGCATGGCCACGCGCGGAAGCATTCCCGAGATCATGAAGCGTGCGGGTATCGACATGCTGTCGTCGGCCGAGGGTCTGCCCGTGATCCGCCATGCCCTGCAAGCGGGCTTCTCCGGCGAGGCTGTGGTGGGGCACAAGCTGGGCATTCTGATGGAGGCCTTTGACAAGGACGGCGGGCTCGATCCCGACGGCAGCCTGGTGGCGCGTGCTCGCGAACGGGCGCTGCCGCTGCCTTTCGACAATGTCAGCTTCGATCTGCACCAGGGCATGACCGCCGAGATCAGGCTCGACCCGAAGGTCGAGCCGTTCCTCTATGACCACGCCATCGACGGGATTCCAGTCTTGCCGGGCGTGATGGGCCTGGAAACCTTCGCCGAGGCGGCCTGGTTGCTGGCCCCGCTCCATCGCGTGGCGGCACTGGAGAACGTGCGCTTCCTGGCGCCCATGAAGTACTACCGGCATGAGCCGCGTTCGGTGATCGTGCGGGCGCGCCCGCTGCTGTGTGCGGACGGGCGGGTGCGGGTGCACACGACCCTGTCTTCGGTGAAGGTGGTGGTGGGGCGCGAGCCCGAGGAGAAACTGCACTTTGCCGGCGTGGTGGTGCTGGAGCAGGGCGAGGGGCAGGGCGCGCGCACGGCGGTGGACGGCGCCGGCGCAGTGGGCGGCATCGGGCATGACGACATCTACCGGGTGTATTTCCACGGCCCGGCCTACCGGGTGCTGGAGATGGTCAACCGGCTCTCGACCGGGCAGGTGGTGGGGACCATGCGAACACCTCTGCCTGCGGATACCACCAACCCCAACAGCACCAGCATGGTAGGGCCGCGCATGGTCGAGCTGTGCTTCCAGACCGCGGGGGTGTGGGAGATCGGCCAGACCGGACAGATGGGGCTGCCCTCGCTGGTGGAGCGCGTGACCGTGTTTGATCCGGCCCCCAATGGCAAGCTGGTTGTGGCAGAGCTGCAGCCGCATCCGTCCGAGGATGCGCTGTCGTTCGACATGCGCGTGCGCGACGACGAGGGCAAGGTCTACCTGACGGTGGAGGGCTACCGCACCTCGCGCATCCCGGGCGGGCTGCCTGACGAGGCCCTGGGCCGCTTCCGCGGCGTCATCGGCTGACTGATGTTGCGTCACATTCTGGCCCACGCCGGCGAGCATTCCGCGCTGGCGCTGGGCCAGGCGCCGCCGGGTCTGCTCAGCCCGCGCGAGCAAGCGATTCTCGCCGGGCTTGCGCTGCTGCCGCGCCGACGGAAGTGGCTGCTCGGGCGCTGGGCGGCCAAGCGGTTGCTGGGCGAATTGGCGGCCGAAGACAACGGCCTGGTGACGGGGTTTTTCGGAAAGCCTGACTCGAATCGAGACTGGAGTGGACAGTTCAGCATTCTCAATGACGAGTCGGGCGTGCCCTATGTCGATCGGCAAGGGCAGGGGAGACTGCCCCTGTCATTGTCGATTTCGCATCGTGGGGATTGGGGCTTGGCCGCCGTGGCGCTGGTGTCTGGTACGTGCATTGGTGCCGATATCGAAACCGTGGAGCCGCGCGATCCGGCCCTGGTGCGACAGTTCTTTAGTGAAAGCGAAGCCGACCGCTTGGGCACGACCAGTGGCCGCGACGCCGACCGGACAGTCGCGCGCCTCTGGAGCGCCAAAGAGGCGGTGCTGAAGGCCATGGGCATCGGGCTTCGTCACGACACGCGCGACATCGTGGTGGGCGATGAGATCGCCGCGCCCCATGGCTTGGCGGAGGAATGGCGGGCGCTGGACATCCGGCTGGCACCTGTCCTGGCAGTGCGCACAGCGCCGCGCTCGCTCATTGTGCTCTGGCGCGACCGCGGCGCGCATGTGGTTACGGTGGCGCTGCTGATGTGAGTTCAGGTTCGAGCCCTGCGGGTGAAGGCCCGACGGCGTGCAGACCGTCACTGCCAGTTGTCCGGCCAAGGGGGGATGGCTGCCGTCGAAGCCGATTTCCCATACGTCGAGGCCTATTGCAAGACACCCGGCGGGCAGGGCGTCTTGGCTATCTACCGGCGCCGCGACGGTATGCGGCAACTTGCTGGAATTGCTTCGATTTTTGTCACGATCGGTTTCGGGCACAAGATGGGACAGGCGCTTCCGCGTACCTTCTCGCCGGCCCCCGATCCGACTTCTCGGGCGTCTTGTCGTCGATTCGACTGAGCTACTTGACGACTCTGACTCACTGCTGTGATATGCTCCCACTTCCCTTGCCGCGAGAGATGCCGACTAGCTCATGGGCGGCCTGGCTTTTTCTCTTGATTCCACAGGGAGTTGGCCAAAAACTGGTGCTCCTGCCGCAACGCGCACGCATTGCGAAACAACAACCGGGTTATTGATGGAGGTTATCATATGACGTGTCACAGGAATTCCGATCGGTTGCTCCAGGCGGCTTGCTTGGGGCTGGTAGGTATTCTGCTAGGCGCCGGCTGCGGCGGAAGTGGCAGCAGCCCCAAGGTACCAGTAGCCGACGCTAGCCCTCCCGGAAGGGACGGAGCTGTCGACCGCAGCAGCGTATCCGGGCCGGAAGTTTCCCAACTGCCCGTGCTGAAGGCTTCGCCGGCAGAGCTGATCTTCGGCGAAGTAGATGTCGGGGTAGTCAGTCCGGAGAAGGTCGTGACCGTCAGCAACACCGGCGCCCTGGTTGCGCTCAGCCCGACAGTGGAGGGGCTTGGTTTCGCCAAGTCCAGCACAACCTGCGGGACCGCCGCGGCAACTTGCACGATCTCGGTCGTGTTTGCCCCGACGGCTCCGGGTATAGCGTCCGGCACGCTCACTGTCGCCGCGGGCGTCACGGTTACCTTGAGCGGCATAGGCAGAACCCCCGGTACGTTCAGCGCCACTGCTGCGGGAGTTCCGGCGACGGTGCCCGTGAATCAGAGCGTACCATTTACTGTCACGGTGACGGCCACGGCTCCCCTGACCGGACTGACCTGCACCGCCAGCGGTGCCGACCTGTCCGTGGATCCCACGCCTGCGAACACAACTTGCACGGGAACCATGGCGGCGAACATCCCTTGCACCTACGGCTTCATCTTCAAGGCCACCACGGCTGGGCCGAAGACCGATACCATCGTGTGCAGTGCCGGCACCACCGTGAGGAACGTGACCGTAACCACGACCGCGGTAGCGCCGCCGATCTTGACCATCAGTCCCAACCCGGCCCCGTTCTCGGCCACCATGGGCGAGACCAGCACTGTTATCACCTTCAACGTCGGCAATGCCGGCGGGACGGCTACCGGAATCTTGGCCACGGCGTTTGGCGGTGCCAACGCTACCGAGTTCACAGCCACGGACAACAAGTGCGTGGTCCCGCTGGTGCCACTTGCCAGCTGCACTATCGCGGTGGTGTTCAAACCCGCCTCGGTCGGCAACAAGGTAGCCACCCTCACGGTGACCGATCCCACGCCAGGAGTCACCCCGGCAGTCGCGAACCTGACTGGTGTCGCGGCCAACGCGCCCGTGGTGTCCGTCACCGGCACGGGGAACGTGGGAGACGTGGTGGTTGGAAAGCCGGGAACCACCACCTTGACGGTTACCAACACCGGTGGGACCGCGACCGGCCCACTGACTCTTGCGGCCGGCGACCCCCAGTTCGTGGTTGGCGGCGCGTGCGCTGCCGCGCTGGCACCCACCGCCACGTGTATCGCAACCGTCACCTTCACCCCGACAACTACAGGCACCAAGGCCACTCTGGTGACTGTCTCGTCCGGAGCAACCGTCCTGGGGAGCGGTCAGGTTCAGGGGAACGGCATTTCTCCGCCCCTGCCCGCCTCCCTTGACATGACGCCAGTCACCCTGGACTTTGGAACCATCGGGGTGGGGACTTCCAGCCTGCCTCAAAGCTTCACCGTCACAAACAAAGGCGGGCTGCCGTCGGGTGTGCTGACCGTGACGAACGCCGGGGTTGGGGGAGCTTCCCAGTTTTCCTCTTCGTCCACATGTACGGGCGCGCCCCTTGCCCCGGCCGCAACCTGCCAGGTCGTGGTGACCTTCAAGCCGACGGTCGCGGGCAATGCCTCGGCGAACTTCACGGTGAGCGACGGGACCGTATCGTCGCAGACCCGGAACGTGGTCGGCTCCTCTATTGCGGCTCCCGGCGTCACCATATCCTGCCCTCAGTCATCGACCTTTGAGGACACGGTTGTCGGCCAGACTTCGCCGTCCCTGTTGTGCACAGTTACCAACGACAGCGCGAGTTTGCAGCCCACGGGGGCGCTCACCGTGGCCGTGGTCGGCGATTTCGCGACCACCGCGACCACCTGCAGCGCATCTCTGGTCCCGGGGGGACAATGCACGGTGACCTTGGTGTTCAAGCCCACGCTCAAGGGCGATCGCACTGGCACGGTCACGGTGACCGGGACCAATGGCGGCACGGCCCCCCACAACTTGAAGGGCGCTGGTCTGGGCGTCGTCGAGATCCAGGAGTTCACCTTCCCCTCGAGCGGACTTGATCCGGTCTTGGTAGCCGGAGGAAACTACGACTTCGGCACGGTCAGTGCCGGGGCGACTTCTGAGACCAGCGTGATCCTGGCGGTCTTTGTCCGAGGTCGGGTGGGCAACCTGACTGTGAACAAGGCATTCGGTTCGCCGGCCGACTTCACCCAGGGCAGCGCGGCTGTCAATCTTGCTTGGACCGGCTCGACCGCCACGTCTGTGGCCCCGTGTATCCTGCTCACCACAACGGAGCCCACGCCCAACAAGATGGTTCCCTACTGCACCGTGGTTGTGTCGTTCACCCCGCAGACAAGGGCGACGGCCAAGAAGACCGGCACCGTGACCGCGACCGGGGCTGATACAACAGCCACTGACTCGGCGACTGTCCAAGGCTCGGCCGGTGGCCCAATCTCCATCACTCCGTCGCAGGTGACCTTCGGGACGGCTGGGATGGGAACAGCGGGCACGGAGATGACCCTGACGGTATGCAACAACAGTGCGACATTGGACGCCACAAACGCGAATTTCGGCATCGCGGGCACCGACGCGAATGACTTCGCAGTCACGCTGGACCAAGTGTCGAACGCCACGATCGCTCCCAGGAGTTGCGTGAACCTGGCTGTGCGACTCGATGTTCCAGCGGACGAGACAGCGGGGGCGTTGAGAGCAACCCTCACGGTCAACGCTACTGTCAACAGCGTGGTGGAAAGCGACACAGCGACCTTAGTTGGGACCGCGGCAGGCGCCCCGGCACTCCAGGCGCTACCCGCGAACCTCACATTTGAAGACACAGCCGTCACAGACACCAGTGCTGCTGTCACGGTGACCGTCAGCAACACGGGTGGTGTGGAAACCGGCGGGCTGACCTTCACCATCCCGAGCGGGAGCGAGTTCACGATGAATACAGGACTGCCCCAAGGGACATGCGGACCGACCTGTGCGTCTGGGTTGAGCTGCACCGCCCCCGCGCTTGCGGCCGGCACGGGCTGCACCATGAGGGTTTGGTTCAAGCCCACGGGCGCTCTTGGTCTAGCTGGTCGCACCGACACGTTGACGGTTGCCAGCGACAGCGGTGGGCTCAGCGTGCTCACGCTCAGCGCGAACGCCGTAAGCCAGCTCTCGGCGTCGCCTGCCACGGTCACCTTGGATGCTGCGGCTCGGAATGATGATGCGGCGCCGACCCAGACCGTCACGATTGCGAACCGCGGGGCAGCCGAAGCCACCCTGAGCTTCCCCTTCCATGACTTCGGCGTCGCCCAGACGGGCAGCGCTGACTTCCGGACGCGGACGGGTACCTGCGGGGCCACGCTCGCGGGGGGCGCGACCTGCACGATTGGAGTTCAGATGCATGCCGGTACCCTGGGTACCCGCTCGACGACCATGGTGGTGACGAATACCGACAATGGACAGAACGCGATGGTGACGATCACCGGCACGACCGCGGACGCACTCCTACAGTTCGCTCCGGCGAGCGCCGTGGGCCGTTCCTTTGGGACCGTGCGCATGGGCGATACCTCGCAGGCCATCACGTACACGGTACGCAACGTGGGTGGTCTGACGTCGGGTGGGGTCAGCTTTGGCATCTACGACCAGACCACGCTCGACGGGGGGACCAAAGTCCCGGGCGCCCAGCATGACAAGGCATCGGACTTCCTCACCACCGGGACGACCTGCGCCGCCGATGGGACGCTCGCTCCAGGGGCAAGCTGCGACATCAAGCTGGCATTCCATCCCACGCTCGCGTGTGACGGGGGCAGCGGTTGCGGTGTGACAGGACCCAGTCTGGCTGAGTTCCTGGTGGTGAAAGCGGCACCAGGGACTGATACCGCGGGTCTGATATCAGGGGGTATCACCGCTGGAGCCACGACGGCCAGCGGGGTCGTCTACATCGCCGACGCCAGCGGCAAGGCCGTGTACGACTTCGGCGTGCCCACGGCAACAGTGACCTTCACCCTGTACAACGGGACCAATGCCGTGTTCCCCGTCCCAGTGACGGCGGACGTAGCCATCGCCGATATCGCCGGTCTCGCGGGTACGGTAACGGGTGACGCCGACAGATTCACGATTCCAGCGTCAACCGGGACTGGGACCTGTGCCGGGTTCGGTGGTGCAGGTGGGGCAATCACATCATTGGCCGCCGCCGGGAACGCCGGCGATCACTGCACCTTCCGGGTGACGTGGACTCCGCCGACCGGGACGCCGACGCGCGGCACGCGTGCGGTAGTCCTCACGATGGCCGGTGTCAGTGCGAACATGGTCATGTACGCGCGGGTGCTCGGCCAGGCAGTGTTGACGGCCAGACCAGCCTCACTGGACTTCGGCGTGGTATCGAGGGTGGGCGATGATTCTCCGACGCGGACAGTGACCATAACGAATACCGGCGAGTCGACCACGCCGGCGGATTTGCAGAGCCCGACCGTGGGGGAAACAACGACTACTGGATGCAGGGGTACTGGTTCGGCGCTTGACCCGGGAGACTTCTGTGTGCTGGTGATTGACGTCCAGCCAAGCGGCGAAGGGGCAGGGAATGCCGACGTCGTTGTCCGTTGGGGTGGCACGACGACAGCTCAGGATTCGGTCACGATCCACGTCACTTGGGCTGCGGTTGACCGGAGCCCGGCGGTTATCACCCGACTCCCAACCACGTCGCCCTTGGCCTTCGGATCCATGCCCGTCATGGCGACAAGCGCTCAGACGATACTGACCCTGAGGAATGCCGCGGGCAACGACCCAACCGGACCGATGACCTTCACAGTCAACAACGCGGACTTCGCGGTCAAGGCGGCAACGGGAACCCACAACTGTGGTGACCCTGCCTACCTAGCCGACGGGCTCGCGCCAAGCGCTGGGGCCGAGGACTACTGCCGGTTGATTCTGACCTTCACCCCGAGGACCCTTGCCACTCCGGCCAAGGAAGGCCAGCTCGCGGTGAGGTCCAAGTACGCGGCCAACCTGAATGTCGACTTGACCGGCACCGCGAAAGGGGCGCTCAGCGTGGCTGGCTACGCGACAGCGACGACTGCTGAGGATCCGCGCAGAAACGGTGGGTGTACCTTCACTGACGCAACCGGAACCGTAACCGCAGTGTGCGACTACGGAACCAGGGGTGTCACGACGCCGACCACGGCGAACTTCAGATCGGAGACGTACAGCTTCCAGAACGCCGCCGGGAGTCCGGCCACTGGGTTGCTGGAGGCGAAGCTGACAGGGGCGGATGCCGGGCAGTACAGGATCGTCTATGACACCTGCACGGGAATCAGTCTGCTGAGCACTGATCCTCCGTGCAAGGTGACGGTGCGCTTCTCGCCCACCAGCAATGGTGACAAGAACGCCGCGAGCTTGGTCGTCAGCGGTATTCCAGGCGACAGCATCGCGGTGAGGCTGAACGGGACAGGGGGCTAGCCGGCCCGGCGGGTAAGAGGGTATGTAACGCCGCCCGGGCGTCGGCCGCAAGCCGATTACCGGGCGGTTTTTTTTGCTGCGAGGGGAACAGCGGCCCCCGACAGGCTATAGTACTTCAGCTTGTCCGATAGTCTTGCCGCGCCGCCCGAATCCAACCGTTCCCCGTCCCGGTTGAGGGCGCGCCTGCAGGGGGTGCCGCGTGGTTTTCTCCTGTTCGTGATCGCGGCAACGCTGTATGCCTTTGCGCAAAGCGCGGTCAACTCGGTCTTCAACAACTTCCTCAACGACACCTATTCCATCAGCGATTTCCAGCGCGGCATGCTCGAGCTGCCGCGCGAGCTGCCCGGCTTTCTGGTGGTGTTCGTTTCGGCGCTGCTCTACCTCATGAGTTCGCGCCGCCTGGCTGCCCTGGCCAACCTGCTGTCCGGGCTGGGTATCGCGGGCATTGCGCTCTTTTCCGCGCGTTACGGCGTGATGCTGGCCTGGCTGTTCCTGTTCGGCGTGGGCCAGCACCTGTTCATGCCGCTCATCCAAAGCATCACCATGGAGTTTGCCAGCGAGGGACAGGCGGGCCGACGGTTGGGCCAGGTCACCGGGGCCAGCAACCTGGCGGGCATCGGGGGCAGCCTGTTGATCCTGGTGGGCTTCCGCAGCCTGGGCTTCGGCTTTGGCACCGCCTTCCTAATCGCCGCCGGCAGCTTGTTGCTGGCGGCCTTGTTCATCCGCGCCATGAAGACAGACCGGCCCCCGGCCACGCGCACCCGCTTCGTCGTGCGGCGCGAGTACAAGCTGTACTACTTGCTGAGCATCCTGTACGGCACGCGCAAGCAGATCTTCCTGACCTTCTCGCCCTGGGTGCTGGTCACCATCTTCAAGCAGCCAACGCAGACGGTGGCCTCGTTGCTGTTTGTCGGCGGCCTCATCGGCATCGTGTTCAACCCGCTTCTCGGCCGCGCCATCGATCGGTTGGGCGAGCGCTTTATCCTCATGGCCGAGGCCGCCGTGCTGATCTTCGTCTGCTTCGGTTACGGCTTTTCGCGCCGTCTGTTTGGCGAACATACGGCTCTGCTAGTGGCCGGTGCCTGCTTCATCCTCGACCAGTTGCTTATGTCGGTTGGCATGGCCCGCGCCACCTATCTGAAGAAGATCGCAGTGCAGCCCGACGATGTGTCGCAGACATTGATGATGGGCGTGAGCATAGACCACCTCTTCTCCATCATCGTCGCCGCCCTGGGCGGGATCATCTGGGTGCGCTGGGGCTACGAGTACGTGTTCCTGCTGGGCGTGGCCATTGCCTGCGTGAACCTGGTCTCAGCGTCGCGCGTGCGGATTTCGCGGTGAGGCCGCCCTCACTCAATCAACGGCACGACCTCTTCCTTGCCCTTGCCCTGGCAGGGCGGCTGCTTGCCGAAGATCAACTCGCCCGAACTGTAGACCGGAATGTACGGGGTCTTTGTCGAGGTGGAATTGAGGTCGGTGTGGCTCCAGTCGTTGCCGGCATTCCACACGCAGCCCTGTCCGTTGGTCACGCCAATCTGGAGGATGAGCGTGGGGGGGCCGTGCAGCTTCACCATCTCACCCCAGAACTCGTAGCCCTCCCAGCCTAGCTCGACATAGTAGGTGCTGGTGGGTTTGCCGTTCTCGTCGTTGCCGCAGTACTTGATGTCGCTGATCTGGGTCGGCTGGCCAAACTCATTTGCGCCCCGGTCGTAGATGAGCGAAGCCTGGATCTCCTCGGGCTTGGGCGGGTTTCGTTCGCCGATGTCGAAGTAGTAGCGGGCCGAGAGATGGGTGTCATAGCGCGGGGGATGGATCGATTCGTTCATCATCGTGATTTCGATCTGCGAGGTGCACGCGGTGTCGGAGTTGACCTTGCCACGGGTGTAGAACTCGTCGATGTCAGGCTCGACCGGGGGGAAGTTTTTCAGCGGGCACTGCCCCTTGCCGTTGGCCAGGTAGAGACCGGCCAGGGCCGCCAGCATGGAGGCGTTGTAGTCGATGGTGATTTCATTGGCGCCGAAGTCGCAGCGGCTGTCGACATGATGGTCGTCTCCGTCCGGGCCGTTGACCAGGGCGCCCCAGACGATGTGGCGATTGTCGACCGGCTTGTCGCACTCGCCGTAGATCGAGGCATGGCTGGCGGCGTGATGGGGCTGCTTGGCGTACTTGTCCGAGTAGCCCATCACGTAGGACGTGCCGAGCGGATTCGCGCCGAGAAGGTAGTTCATCTGCGACGTGGCCCAGGTCACGAAACTGGGTTCGGGGAAGTGCTTGTTGTAGACGAGAGCGATAAACTGGCCCGCCGAGTTGTAGCGGCCCGAGCCGTAGGTAGAGAGCACGCTGAACCTCGCCGGGCTCTCTGCGACCTGGCCGTTGGTCCACTTGCTGCTGTCAGCATAGGCCACTTCTTTGAACCCCTTCGCGATGCTGGTCCAGTCGGCCGGTAGCGTGCCCTTGGCCTGCTTCTGGTCGAGTGCCGTGGCCATCTTGAGGAAGACGCCCGAGCGCAACGAGTTCCAGCAATGGGTCCAGCCCTCGCTCCAGGCCACGCCCCAGTCTCCCGCCGCGAAGCCGCCGTCGCCGAAGCGCATGATCCAGCCGGTGTGGGTACTGCCGCCGCCATCGAAGGTATCGCGCAGGTACTGCTCATTGCCGGTGGCTTCGTAAAGGTTGAGCGCGGCCCAGGCAAGATCGTCGTACGAGTATTCCGACTCGTAGAGCCCGCCGCTGTCGCTGGACTTGCTGTCCGGGTACCTGGCCGCCAACTGGTACAGCGCCTCGGCATAGTCGAGGCACCGGCTGGCGTACGCGGCGTCCGAGTCCTTGAACACCTGGCTGATCTGGGCCAACGCAGCCGCGGCCGAAGCGGTGACGTCAGCGGCGGGTTTCTCGTCGGTGGAAAAGTAGGCCATGCGGGGACAGAAGCTGGGCCGGCGCAGTTCGGGCGGCATCCATCCGCAGGTGTGGTCGTTGGGTCCGCCCACCTGGTGGGCAAAGGCGATCACGCGTCCGCTCGGGTCGCGGAATGTGCTGCGCATGAAGTAGTCGCCGAACAGCTTGAGCAGCACAAGCAGCTCACCCTCAAGGCCCGTGCTCTGGTAGGCCTCGGGGAATTCCAGCCAACTCCAGGCCATGGTGGAAGCGGAGAAGGCACTGGTCAGTCCGAACTTGATGAAGTCGCCCGCGTCGTGAAACCCGCCGCCGACGTCGATGGTGCCGTCGCCGTCGGGGTCGAGCACGGCGCGGTTGGCGCTGATGAAGGCGTCCGACATGTCGACGCCGTTGCCGCTTGCGCCGCTGCTGTTTGGATCGACGTGCGAAAGCGGGATCTTCGCGTCGTGCTGGTGGGCCGGGCCGCGCCACTGGATGTAGGTGCAAGTCTGGACGCCGCCCAACTCGTTGGCGTGGAAGAACCACAGCGCCTTTTGCAGCGCTTCGGCCCACTTCCCCGAGTCGCCGGTGCAGGCGTATTGCTGGGGAAACAACCTCTGTTTGCAGGCGTAGGCTGGCTTCTGTCCGGGGCCGAGTTGGCTCTTGCCGCCGCCATCGCCAACTGTCAGAGGGATGCTCTGGCCATCGCGGGTCCATCCCCCGTCGCCATAGCCGGCCCCAGCCGATCCTCCGCTCGATCCTGAACCGGCCACTCCCGCGCCATGACAGCCCACCTGCTCCAGAGCGCAGAGGGCTGCGGCAAGGAGAAAGCGAGACGGCGGGGAGAAGGTCATGATGTCTGCCAAGATGGTGCCGGGTTGTGCGGCCCGGAAGGCAACACCAGACAAGGCCTTGCTTCCGGATCGCGGCGGGCTAGCCCCGCTGCGACCTCTTCACACCCAGCGCTGACAATTCGGGAAAGGCGGGCCCTGCGCGCCGCCATTCGGGTGTGAGGAAATCGCCGATGTCTATATGCGGCAGAGTCCCAAGGAAGCCTGCTGACGGTTCTGCGTCAAGGGGAAGTTGTGAAGGCCGACTTCACGAAGTGCCCAAACTAGCGCTTTCCCCGCATGCGAATCCGAAGTGCCAGGCCGAGCAATGCCAAAGCGAAGAAGCCACCGGAGGTGGACCCTCCGGCCACGGAGCAGCCGCTACCTCTGGCAGAAAACTCCGAAGGCGGCGTGGCGGTGACGCTGCTTCCAGCGTCGGCGCCGGTCAAGACCGCCGGACCGTCGGGCTTGGTTCCTGCGTCGGCAGCGAGCCGTGAGTCGGTCGAGGCGGGAATCGCGTCGACCGGCATATCCGTGCCAGCATCGCACACAACATATTCGGTGAAGTATTGAGTCTCCCGATAGTCACTGGCGCCGGCCAAAGCCAGGCCCACATCCGGATCCGTCGATCCGAAGGAAAACGTCACAGTCAACTTGGTCAGACGGTCGCCCGCCGCAGCGAGACCTGCCAGAGAGGAAACATTGTCCGCGGTCAGCGCTCCTGAGTAGCCAAGGACTCGGTTGTAGTTGGCGCCGTCTGCAAACGCCAGTTGCTGGTCGCCCGGGGTAATGCCAAAAATGCGCCACGAAAATCCGCTGCCGTAGGAAGATGGGGGAGCGCTGGCACTCGCCATACGCGAGGGCACGACCGGCACCGCGGAAGCAAACGATAGCTTGACTGGCCCAAGTGACTTGCAGATCATGCCACCGCCACCGTCCGGCGCTGCCCCTTGGCTGATCTTGAAGGCCACGAAGTACCAGGCCTTCTGTACATAGTAGGAAAACACGCTGGACGCCGTGGCGGAGAAGGGATAGCCGTTGGTGGTAAGCCAATCCGTGAACGATTGCTCGTTGTCGGCCTTTAGCTGAACCCAATCGAGAAAACCCACCCGGCCCGACGAGACCACGGTGGCACCGTTTTCGGTAGGCGATCCAGTCCCGCCCGGCGCTCCACCACTACGGTAGGGAGAACATGAGGTGGTGGTGACCTCCCGCGGCTTGGACCAGTCAACGACTCCAGTGAAGGCTGCCTGGTCGGACAATGCCGGAGATTCGGTGAGAGTTGAAGGGACAGGGAGAATCAAGCCGAAGTTGCTGGCAGTGCCGCAGAACGTAGGTTGGAACACGTAGGTCTCTACGCCGTTCTTGTGGACCACGATGATGTCTTGTTGCGGATTCACATTGATCCCGTTGCCAAAGGGAGCCCCACAGGGAAGCGCCGAGCGGGCGGCGAGAAGAGCTACGAAACCGGCGGCGAGTGCAAGTTGGGTCTTCATGGCTAGTCTCCTTTCCCACCGTTCACTTCGCGCCTTCGGGATAGATACAACGGAATCCAACATTGGGCGCCCATAGACCAGGCAATTCCGCCTTGCGGCAAGTGGTGCGCAAGGAACTCTCCCCACTCACCCAGCAACCGCCGCGCATGACCTTCAATGTGCCCCTATCCGGGCCGATGGGATCCTGGCCGGGACTGCGGCTGTAGTAGCCCGCATCGTACCAATCCGCGGTCCACTCCCAGACATTTCCCGCCATGTCGAACGCCCCGTACGGGCTCTGGCCCGCCACCCGCCGGCCCACTCTATCTGTGTCACCCACGCAACCGGCGAAATTGGCTCTCGTGCAATCGGGCGGGCTCGCGCCCCAGGGATAGGTGCGCGGGGCATCGCTCCCGGCTGCGGCGCGCTCCCATTCCGCCTCGCTGGGCAGCCGGCCACCGGCAAAGGCGCAGAACTGGGCGGCCTGTTTCCACGACACATGAATCACAGGATAGTCGGCAAAAACGGGGTCATCGAAATAGTGGGGCCGTACGTTCGAACTGAAGAGGGCAGGCGCGGCACAAGCAGCCGAGTTCACGCAGGCCCGGTAGCGGGCATTGGTGACCTCGTAGCGGTCCATGGCAAACGCCGAGCCATTCACTCGGTGAACCGGCCTCTCGTCCGCGGCGCCGGCCTCGCTGCCCATCAGAAATGATCCGGCGGGCACGCGCACGGGGCTGGGATCCATGGCGGCGGCTGCGCAGTTGGGCGCATCATCGACCAAGCCGTTGCAGTCGTCNNTTGCAGTCAGGCCCGGCCGCACACCCGATGCCATAGCCGTCGCCGTCTTCATCGGTACAGGCCGGTGCGGCCGTGCCGTGAAGCGCACCAGCCTTGGCCCCGGCTCGTGCGAAGAGCACGAAGCCGGCAGCACCCGCCAACATCGAAACCCCAACCAATATGACAGAAGTGTTCTTCATGGCTCGTCACCTGCTGCAAGGGTGCTGCCAACACAAGCAAGACCTAGATTCCAGGCCTTCCCGTTGGCTGGCGCGACACGATCAGGGCAAGCATGTCAGACCCAGGGCCGCAAACGGAGCAATTCCTGAGGGGCGGGAATGTCGAGCGGCCGGAAGACCTGGCGCCCCGCAAGGTCTCACGCCGCCTTTCGCGCGCGTCACGAAGTGCCAGACTTCCAAGTCAGGGCATCGCCGTCCGCCACGCCGCAAGCCGCCACCGTGCGTCCCCTGCGCATCGTCGCCGAGACAGGCTAGTAAACAGGCAGAAGATGATTGATCAGGGTGAAGGCGACCAATGCCCAGAAGGCCAACTCCTCGAACCACCGAAGCCACGTCGTCCGGCGCGCCAAGAACCAGTCGTCGCTGAAGCCCACGGCAGTTGCATAGGGAATCCAGAACACGGTGGGGCTCATATACTTTGTCTTGAATATTCGCCAATCCCACATGGGATACTTCCAGGCGAAGGCTAGGGCGGATACGCACTGGAAAGCCGCGATACAGAGAATCACCCACCCGAGATGTCGCCAAACCGGCGGGATTCGGCGTCTCCGAATGAAGAAGAATACCGTACCAAGAAGCGTGATAACGGCAAACGCACCAGAATACACACAACTAATTGTCAGCGAAGGCTGGGGTTGTCTACCCAGCCAAATATCCCTGGTCCAGGTGTGAAGCCAGAATGAATGCGGGAATGAGTCCAGAACCGGCTCCTGCGGATTGCGGGGCAACCTGCGTGGATACCGCAACATGTGGCCGATAAACGCCAAGGGGGCGGCGTCCCGCTCCGCACGGCTCACCACCAAGTCGGCGGCCCGACGCGCGTCCATGCTGGCTGGCATCCAGCGACCCTCGACCCTGTAGTTGTGCTTGTAGTAGAACGGGAACACCACGACAAGGGCGATCAATGCCGCCAAGATTGGCGCACTGGATTCCCGCAATGTGGCCTTGATACCCCTCCTTACGGCGATGATCAGAAAGGGCAATCCGAATGCAATCAGGCCGTTGTATTTGTTCAGCAGGCCCGCGGCCAGAATTAGCCCTAACAGCGTGAGCCGACGGGTAAAACGGTTGTCCTTCCACCACCCTGGCGACAATTGATGCCAGAACAGCGACACCGAAGCGGCAAACGCCAGCATGAACCAGGCCAGAACCCAGGCGTCATAAGTGGTCTCGACAGCAAGACACACAATCAGAGGAATCGAAAAGCCTCCGTATAGCAACCACAGCCCGGGAAGCGTCCAAAGCCAGCCAAGACAGCGCATGGTGTGGCGAAGCGCGAAGAACGCAACAAGAATGGCCAGCGTGGAGACGACTTGGCTAGCCTCGACTTCATGCGGATAGACGAGATAGACAAGTCGTCCAATGAGAAACGAAAGCGGCGGATGCCAGCTGGACCACAAGAGGTAGGGCGGCGGTAGTGGTTCAAACCAATGGGTGGCATGGAGCATATCGATCCAACCGCCCGCGTCGAAGCCTTGCATCCTGCCCCATGTGTCGTGCAGGACGTGAAGTTTCAGCAGGACAACCGACACTGCAAGCAACGCGTCGATGTGCTTGTAGCGCTGATTCTCAGGCGGCGAGGCTTCCACTAGCGAACCTCGATTTCGTTGAAGTGAAGGATGTCGAACTTGAGCAATTCTGCGCGAACAAAGCGCGCGTTTTGCGGAGGAATCTTGGCGTCCCACCTATCGAATGGAGCGTCCACGCGAGCCACTTCAGTGAAGCTATTCCCATCATGGCTCAGCTTGATCACCAGCGGGACGGCCCGTTCGCGACAACAGTCGAGGCGATTGTACACGACGACGTGATGGACGAGTTGCTCGCTGCCGAGATCGAGTTGGACCCAGGGTCCCTGCTGTGATTGGGTTTGAAACCCAAGTTGAAACGTATCCCCGTCGATGACGTGCGCTGGATCGGGGGAAGACGGGTCTCGACTGCTGAGCGTAACGAGGGCGTCTTTCGTCAGGGTGGGTGCGGCCTTGCGATGGAGGTTCGCGACCAGCAGCGTCGCGGCGCCGACCACGAGGGCGAGCGCGAGCAGATTGGCTTGATAGGGAACTTGCATGGGCGGAGCGGCCGATTCTTGTTGGTTTCCGCTGACGAAGTCAACGGGTTGGTCGGACTCTTGAATCAGCCTAGGGAATGCAGCAACGGAATCCGATGGTTGCGTAGGTCGCATCGCGGTATGCGGAGGTGAACTGGCTGCACATGGGCATGAGCTCGCCTGCGCCAAAGGAGAAGCCGCGCAGCTTGCAGCGGTCCGCCTGCCCGGCAGACCCGTTACAGTTGTCTTCCCACTCCGACACATTGCCGATCAGATCGAAGATTCCCGCGTATCCAGGTATCGGAGACTGGCATTCCGGCATGCTAGCCACCGGCACGGTTGTGGTGCTGAACGACAGATAGTCATTGCAGTTGCCCCATACCGCGGAATTGCCGTAGGTGAACTGGTTGACGCCGCTCGAGGTGCAGGCATTGTACCATTGGCTCTTGGTCGCAATGTTGAGGGACATGTCTGGAGTGACTGAAGAAACTGAACCACCGCCGATCGCTCCGCAGAGTCGCTTGCCAACACCCGTGCAGTAGGCGGCAGCGTCGCACATGTCGACGCACGGCTGGGGATGCTGTGCGCACGCCGTGCCCTGGCACACGGAGACTCTTCCCATGCACGTGACGTCCGGTGTGAAACTCGCATTCCAGGAGCAGACCGTTGCCTGCCCGGTGGTAGCGGGATTCGTTGCAAGCCACGCGGCATATTGACCGCGCGTCACCTCCGTGGCGTCAATGGCAAAGCCCGCTGGGACCGAGACCGACTTCGCTACGCAAAGCTGGCCATCCCAACATTGCTCAAGGGATTGGCACCCGGTGCAACTGCCGGTTGCGCCGCCGCTACCGGATGCTTCCCCGTTTCCAGCCACGCCGCCACCGCCGGCGCCGCTGGAGCCGCCGTTTTGGCCACCGCTGCCACCCGTGCTGCCGCCCAGAGCAGAGCCGCCGCCGCCGGTGCTGCTGGAGCCGCCGTTTTGGCCACCGCTGCCACCCGTGCTGCCGCCCAGAGCAGAGCCGCCGCCGCTGGTGCCGCTGGAGCCGCCACTCTGGCCAGCGCTGGCCTCCACCCTGCCACCTGAGGAGGCTATTCCGCCACTGCCCGTCGTTCTAGCTACGGTGCCGCCGCTGGAGCCGGAGCTGTCGCCCGTTGAAGCTGCGCCACCGCCGCCGGTCGCCGCATCTACCGCGCCGCTGCCGGTAGCTGTGCTTCCAGCGATGTTGGTTCCGCTGCCAGCCGCGGCGCCACTGGCACCAGCGTTGCCGCTGGCGCCCATCCCACCAGTCCCAGCGGCCGCCGCATCCCCGGTCGTTGTCGGATTGGTATTGCTGGCACGAAGTCCACCGTGTCGCCCGCATCCTGCCATAACGACGGCGACCGCAAACAAGACCATCTTCCTCATGAGTCACCCTGCAGACCACAATGATACTCGCTAGACACGGTGCGGAGTGAGAGTTGTTTCAACACCGAGTTCCAGACCTGGGGCGAGGCTTCGCGACGAAGTCCCTCGGCGAGGAGAGACGACAAAGCGTTGTCGACGGGAGATCTCATAATGCGCTGGCGATTTGCGCCGTCTCTCGCTGGGCACTTCACGGGGCCACCCTGCTGACCAAGGTCCGATCGATCCGGCGGAGCTACCATTACGCAGTGTGGAACTGAGCCTTCCGGGCGCTCATTCCATCCCATCCCGGAAACAGCACGGTGGCGTGTTCCGGGGCAGCCGTGGTGGTGGCGGTCTCGGTGTTGGGAGGGGCAGCGGCGGGGGCGGCGGTTGAGGCCAAGTGCCCGACGGTGCGATCCACATTGGACCGGCATGCACATAGCCGCCGAGCTTCGGCAAATGCCGTTTTCGCAAATCCAGCCGGGCGGGCAATCATCCCCGCATTTCAGCGTGCCGCCGCAGCCATCATCGATGCTGCCGCAATTCCCGCAACCCAGCCAGCAACGCATCCACGTCGGCCTGGCTGGGCAGGTAGTACGGGGCCAGGCTGCGCGGCCGGCGTCCCACACGCACGGCCAGCAAGGGCAGGCGCCGGTCAAGCGCGAACACATCCTCATCGGTCTGGTCGTCGCCCAGATACATGGCGGCTTGACAGCGCAAGCGGCGCAGTTCTGATTGCAGAGCCGCGGCTTTGTTGGGCGCGCCCACCGGCAATAGGTCCACCACCAGAATCCCCCGCAGAACGCGCGCTTCGGTCATATCGGCAGTGGCAGCCAGAATTGCCTTGAGGGCGGCGCGCCTATTGCGTGACTTGCGATAGTGGATGGCGAGGCTGGCGCCCTTGTTTTCAAAGATGACTCCGGCTACGTGCCCGAGCCGCCCCGTCAGACAAGCAACCCAGCCCCGCACCGCCTTTCGGGCCGCGGGCAAGGCGGGTGATGGTTCGCTGCCGTGGTTACCGAACACCCGGCGCAATGGAATTCCGGCCAAGCGGCGGGCCACATCCGCGCGGCTGCGGCCGGAAATCACCACGCAGGGATACTTCCCGGCCACCTCCGTCAACAACCGGCGGGTGCGTGGACGCAGGCCTGCGCGAGCTGGATCCGCCACGATGGGCGCCAGAGTGCCGTCGAAGTCAAAGGCCAGCAGCAGGCGGACACGGGCCAGATAGTGCAGCACCGGGCGATTTTGCGGCGCGAGGAGAGACTTCATCTCGGAAGCCTGCGCAGGCTCGAAACCTCGTCGCTGTTGCGGCCCAGCAGGCTCTCCTTGCGGCGCAGACGAGCCGCGTCCATCAGCATGCGTCCGGCCCAACGGTATACGTTGAACTCGGCCAGAAAGGCGCGCATGGCGCGCATGCGTTCGCGTTGTTCTTCAGGGGGCATGCTGAGCGCCCGCGCCATGGCAGCGCTGGCTTCTTCCAGATCATAGGGGTTGACGACCAGCGCCTCGGACATCTCGCGCGCGGCGCCGGTGAATTGGCTCAGCAGCAGCACACCGCGCTCGTCATCGCGCGCAGCCGCGAATTCCTTGGCCACCAGGTTCATGCCGTCGTGCAAGCTGCTGACGTAGCACAGGTCAGCGGCGCGGTAGTAGCGGAAGACCTGGGGCGGCTCGTGGTGGGCACGCAGAAGGATGATGGGCTGATAGGCACCCTCACCGAAGCGCTGGTTGATGCGCGCCGCGGTTCGCTCCACCGTCTCGTCGAGCTGTCGGTAGCGCTCGATCAGGGTTCGGCTGGGCGCCGCCATTTGCACGAAGCTGAAGCGGCCTGCGTAGGCGGGGAAGCGCTCCAAGAACCGCTCCACGGCCAGCAGGCGTTCCTCGATGCCCTTGGTGTAGTCAAGCCGATCCACGCCCAGGCCGAGCAAGGCATCGTCGCGCAGACCGAGATCCCGGCGCACGCTACGGCGACACTCGCCCACCGGCGCTGCGCTGGCAACCCAGCGGCTGGGCCACTCGATGGAAATCGGGTAGGGCCGCACCATGGTCGCGCGGCCGCGCTGCACGACCGCATTCTGCTCGCGATCGATGCGCGCCTCCAGGTAGCGATCCACCGAGTCGAGAAAGTTGTTGCAGTGCTGCCGGGTGTGGAAGCCGAGGATGCTGCTGCCGAGCATGCCCTGCAGGATCTCCCCACGCCACGGGCAAATGCCAAAGTGCTCGCCGTTGGGCCAGGGGATGTGCCAGAAGGTGATGATGGTGGCGCGCGGCCGTCGCTCGCGCACCAGGCGCGGCAC